>CAZQJI010000015.1:0-39295 GCA_964593475.1 uncultured Bacteroidota bacterium
CTTATCAAAGTTTGACCAGTTTCCTCATCAACTGTAACCCTGAAAGTCGGATCCTCATCCATGAGCTTTGAAAGCGCTTCGCCAAGTTTATCCTGATCCGCTTTTGTCTTTGGTTCAATTGCAACAGAGATAACTGGTTCCGGGAAGTCCATCTTTTCAAGCAAAATAGGATCATCTTCACTGCAAAGCGTATCACCGGTCTTTGTAAATTTCAAACCAACAAGTGCGACAATATCTCCAGCATATGCTTCTTCAACATCTTCACGGTGATTTGCATGCATTCTCAAAATTCTACCAACCCTTTCCTTCTTTCCCTGCGTTGAGTTATAAACATAAGAACCTGCCTTTAATGTACCCGAATAAACTCTTATGAAAGTTAATTTCCCAACATAAGGATCTGTCATTATCTTAAACGCAAGCGCCGTGAACTTTTCATCATCAGAGACCAATCTCACAACCTTATCATCTTTAAACGGATGATGTCCTATAATTTGACCATTGTTTATATCAAGCGGTGAAGGCAGAAAATCAACAACAGCGTCAAGCAAACGCTGTATACCCTTATTCTTAAACGCAGAACCACACAAAACCGGAACTATTTTGAATTCAAGCGTTGCTTTTCTAATTGCCGATTTAATTTCATCCTCACTTATATCTTCACCATCAAGATATTTTACAAGCAATGTATCATCAAATTCAGAAATTGCTTCAAGCATTTTCGTTCTATATTCAACAGCCATATCCATAAGCTCTCGTGGTATATCAAACTCTTCCCAAGTAGCTCCGAGCGTCTCTTCTTTATAAACAACTGCCTTCATCTTTATCAGGTCAATTATTCCCGTGAATAATTCACCTTGACCCATCGGCAATTGAATTGGAACAGGATTCGCTCCCAAACGTTCGCGAATCATATTCACAACATTGAAGAAATCAGCTCCAACCCTATCCATCTTATTAACAAAAGCAATTCTTGGGACACGATATTTATTCGCCTGTCTCCAAACTGTTTCAGATTGTGGTTCAACTCCACCGACGCCACAGAACAGGGCTATTGCCCCGTCAAGGACACGAAGCGAACGCTCAACTTCAACTGTAAAGTCAACATGTCCAGGCGTATCTATGATGTTAATTCTATGTCCTCTCCAAAAACAAGTCGTAGCTGCACTTGTAATCGTTATACCTCTTTCTCTTTCCTGCGGAAGAAAATCCATTGTCGCGGAACCTTCGTGAACTTCTCCCATCCTGTGAATTCTACCGGTATAATAAAGAATTCGCTCAGTTGTGGTCGTCTTCCCTGCATCTATATGAGCCATTATTCCGATATTTCGGGTCTTTTCTAATGGATACTCCCTCGGCATACTTTTAATTTCGCCACCTCATAAATTTTGTTTTTAAAAAATTTTACCATCTGAAATGAGCAAATGCTTTATTCGCCTCAGCCATTTTATGCGTATCCTCACGCTTCTTGACAGCCATACCTTCGTTTCTTGCAGCTGCCATAATTTCCTCAGCAAGCTTAACCATCATTGGCTTTCCTTTTCTTTCACGTGCGTATTGGACAATCCATCTTAATGCAAGAGATATGCTTCTTTCAGGTCTAACTTCTATTGGAACTTGATAAGTAGCGCCACCAACTCTTCTTGGTCTTACTTCAAGAATTGGTTTCACATTTTCAACCGCCTTCTTAAAAACCTCAAGAGGATCTTGCCCTGTTTTTTGCTTTATAATTTCAAAAGCGTTATAAACAATCTTTCTCGCTATTGTTTTTTTACCATCCCACATCACTTTGTTAATCAACTTTGCAACAAGGACATCGCCATACTTTGGATCAGGCGGTATTTCTCTTGGCTCAGCTCTTCTTCTTCTCATAATAAAAACTTATTTTTGTTGTTGTTCTTTGGGTCGCTTTGCGCCATACTTTGAACGACCTTGCTTCCTTCCTTCAACTCCAGCGGTGTCAAGAGCACCACGAATTATATGATACCTCACTCCCGGCAAATCCTTTACTCTTCCACCACGAACCAGAACTATTGAGTGTTCCTGAAGGTTATGACCTTCGCCCGGGATATAAGCTATGACTTCAATTCCGTTTGTAAGTCGAACCTTTGCCACTTTTCGCAAAGCAGAATTTGGTTTCTTCGGAGTTGTTGTGTAAACTCTCACGCAGACGCCTCTTTTTTGAGGGCAACCCTGCAAAGCTGGAGATTTACTTTTCCATTTAACTTTCTCTCTGCCGTAGCGAATTAATTGATTGATTGTCGGCAAATTCTTCCTCAAACTTTATTTTTACAAGTTCCAAATTTAGCAAAAAAAATTTACTTTCACAAATCAAATTTTAAAAACAAGTGTTAGTGCACCACCCAGGACTCGAACCTGGAACCAACGGATTAAGAGTCCGCTGCTCTACCAGTTGAGCTAGTGGTGCACTACCTCTTGTGAGGCGGTTTTAAATATAAAAAAATTTTAAAATAAAATCAAATTTCCGAAATTTCTAAAAACCCGTTCAACCCCCTGACTTATTAACACGCAAAATAAATTTTGAGTTTGTTTATTTAAGCACGATTTCTTATATTTAATCGCAATGAAAGGCAATGTTCTTGAGTTCAGCAAGGGTATGAGAAAGATAATAATAGCAATTGATGGTCCAGCAGGTTCGGGTAAAAGCACGACTGCCCGACTTGTAGCTCAAAAACTTGGATATACATACATTGACACCGGCGCAATGTATAGAGCTCTTACGCTTAAAGTAATTGAATCTGGCATTGACCCAAAAGATGAAAATTCAATCGTTGATATCGCTGAAAAAACTAAAATTGATCTTTTATATCAAGACGGGAATTTGAAGGTTATACTTGACGATAAAGATGTAACTGAAAAGATAAGAACGCCGGAAGTTACCTCACTTGTGAGCGTAGTCAGTGCGCATCCGAAAGTTAGGGAAGTTATGGTGAAAAAACAACGGGAACTTGGAAAAGATGGTGGTGTTGTGATGGATGGAAGAGATATCGGAACGGTTGTGTTTCCAGAAGCGGATTTAAAAATTTTTATGAAAGCAGATATAAAAGAGAGAGCAAGAAGAAGGCAAAAAGAAATGCAAACACAAGGTTTCAATGTAGATATTGAAGAACTTATGAAAGAAATTGAAGAAAGAGATAAACTTGATTCAACTCGTGAAGTTGCTCCACTTAAAAAAGCAAGCGACGCAATTGAAATTGACACAACAAATTTAACAATTGATGAACAAGTTGAGATCGTTCTAAAACTGGCATATGAATTAATAAACAAAAATTCAAAATGAGGTAACAATGCAAGTTATCATAGATAAAAACGCTGGCTTCTGCTGGGGCGTTGTAAGAGCTGTTGAGATGGCAGAAAATGAACTAAACACATCGGGGAAACTTTATTCTCTCGGAGAGATAATTCACAACCCAGTTGAAATAGAAAGATTAAAAGAAAAAGGACTCGTCACGATAAGCCACGATGATCTTAAAAATGTAAAAGATGCGAAAGTTTTAATCCGAGCTCACGGTGAACCACCTTCAACTTATGAGATGGCTAAAAAATACGGCATAGAATTAATTGACGCAACTTGCCCGGTTGTGCTTAAACTTCAAAGCAGAATAAGAAAGTTTTATCTTGATGGCTATAAAATTGTAATCTTCGGCAAAAAAGATCATCCCGAGGTGATCGGGCTCGTTGGACAATGCGATGGAAACGCAATTGTTATAAAATCACTTGAAGAAGTTAATAATGTGCCATTGCAAGGGAAAGTTGTTTTGTTCTCGCAGACGACTATGTCAAAGGATTTGTTCTACAAAATAAAAGAAGAGCTTGAAAAAAGAGTTGAAGAACTGATCGTCATAAGCGCTGAAGAAGACGCCGTTGAATTCATCGCAAAAGATACAATATGCAGGCAGGTCTCAAATCGCGATGACAAATTGAGAGAGTTTTCAAAAAGCGTTGATGTTGTTGTATTCGTCGCTGGTAAAAATAGCTCAAATGGGAAAGTTCTTTATGAAATATGTAAATCAGAAAATCCGAGAACCTATTTCATAGAAACGCCGAAAGAGTTAAATGTTGAATGGTTCAAGGACTGTGAAACCGTTGGGGTAACAGGAGCAACTTCAACTCCACAATGGTTGATGGAAGAAGTTAAAAAGGCAATTGAAAAATTGTGTAATGGTAAAAACGAGAGTTTTCAAAAGCCATCTTGAAACTGAATGTCAAACCTGCCTGTGTGAGGTTAACGAGTTTTTGATGGCTTTTGGCGTTAACTTTCACACAGGCGAAAAATCAAAATAACAGGAGGTAGAGAATTAATGGCGGAAACGCTTGAAAATTTGAACAATCAAACACAAACAACTGAGACAACGCAAGCGCTGAGCGATGAACACGAAACCGTTGCATCTTACTTAAAAAAGAGAAAGGGAGACAAAATAAAAATCTACAATGAAGGCGGATACGATGAAGAGGAACAAAAGAAATTATTGAAACTTTATGAGCAATCTTTAAGCAAAGTCGTTGAAGGCGATATCCTTGAGGGCGAAGTAATTGAGATTGACCGTGAAAAAGGTGAAGTTGTAATTGACATTGGATTTAAATCACCAGGTGTTGTTCCTTTAAACGAGTTCAGAAATCCAGAGGCGTTGAAAGTTGGAGACAAAGTTGAAGTCAGCATTGAGAAAGTTGAAGACAAAGAAGGTCAAATTGTCGTTTCTCACAAACGAGCCCACTTTTTGAGGGTATGGAAAAGGGTTAATGAAGCATTTGCAAAAGATGAAATTTTAAAAGGGACAATAATAAAAAGAATAAAGGGCGGATTCGTCGTTGATATTGACGGACTCCTTGCATTTTTGCCCGGTTCGCAGGTTGATATAAAACCGATACGAGATTATGATGCATGGGTTGGGAAGGAAATTGAATGTAAAGTTGTTAAAATAAACCAGGCAGCTGAAAATGTCGTCGTAAGTAGAAAGGCGCTTGTTGAAAAAGAACTTGAAGAACGCAAACGCAAATTCTTTGAAACCGTCAAAGTCGGGGATAGAGTTAGAGGAACTGTCAAAGCAATTGTTGATTTCGGAGTGTTTGTGGATATGGACGGAATTGATGGCTTGATCCACATAACTGATCTATCCTGGGGGAGAGTTAATCATCCATCAGAGGTTGTTCAGCTTGACCAGGAGCTTGAAATGGTTGTGACAAGAGTTGATGAAGTCACTCTTCCAACCGGCGAGAAAGTTAAACGCGTCTCGCTTGGTTTGAAGCAGTTACAACCGCATCCGTGGGAAAACATTGATCAAAAATATAAAGTCGGTCAAAAGGTTACAGGTAAAGTTGTTGCAATTACAGATTACGGTGCGTTTATTGAAATTGAAAAAGGAATTGAGGGTTTGATCCATATCTCCGAGATGAGCTGGACACAGCACATCAAACATCCATCACAATTTGTAACAATGGGTCAAATTGTTGACGCAGTGATTTTACATCTTGATAAAGAAGGCAGAAAACTCTCATTGAGTATGAAACGACTTGAGCCAGATCCATGGGAAAAAGTTGAAGAGAAATATCCGATCGGTTCAAAACATAAAGGCATTGTGCGAAATATAACCAATTTTGGCGTCTTCGTTGAACTTGAACCGGGAATTGACGGATTGATTCACATATCTGATCTGTCTTGGACGAAGAAAATTCGCCATCCCGCTGAAGTCGTGAAAAAAGATCAGGAAATTGATGTTGTAATCCTTGGAATTGACAAAGAACAAAGGCGAGTTGCACTCGGACACAAGCAATTGTTCCCGAACCCGTGGAGCAAATTTGAAGAGACATACAAAGTTGGAACAGAAACGCAGGGTAAAATTGTAAGAATAATTGAAAAAGGCGTTATCGTTGAACTTCCAGATGGAGTTGATGCGTTCGTCCCAATTTCACATCTTTTACCAGGTCAAGTTCAATTGAAAAACATTCGCTCGGTTTTCAAAGAAGGTGATGTTTTGCCTTTGAAAGTAATTGAATTTGACAAGGATAAACAGAAAATAATTCTCTCTGTGTCAGAATACTTCAAAGATAAATCAGAACGACTTGTTAAGGAATTCCTCAGTAAGCATCCTGTTCCAACTGATGAAGCACAGTTGAAAGCTCCGGTTACATCCGTCGGTGTTGAAGCCGAGGGTGAAGAAAGAATTTTCATTGAGCCAACTTATGGGAAAGAGAATGTCCCTGGGCAACAAAAAGCTCAGGGTAATCAACAAAAACAAAACTAAACAAACACTCCAGCTTGCACTAAGCCGTCCCGATCCACGGTAGATCGCGGACGGCTTTTTTATTTAAAAAATTCATAAAAACTTCATGAAAATTTTAAACCTCCAAATACTTTCACTTTTAATCGCAATCTCAACTTTGAGCGGACAAAATCAACAAGATACAACGAGAACGAAAAAAAGCGAAATAGATACGGTCGTTGTCTATACTGCTATTGATTCGGCAATTTATGATATTGAAAATAGAGAAATGTTTTTATTTGGAAGCGCAGATATAAAATATAAAACGATGAGATTACGCTCTGCTGTTGTTAGCATGAATCTTGACAGTGCAAAACTTGAAGCATCGGGCTTGCCCGATTCAACGGGTAATAATTACAAAGGTTTACCAATTTTAAACGACGGTGGGGAAGAATATCACGGCTTCAAACTCTCATATAATTTCAAAACACAAAAAGGAAGAATAACCCAAGCGACAACTCAAATGGAAAATGCGTTTTACTATGGAGATAAAATTAAAAAAGTTGAAAAAGATGTTTTATTTGCCTACAAAGGAAGATACACAACTTGTGATGCAGAGGAACCTCATTTTTACATTGAAGGTCGTGAGATGAAAATCATAGTTAATGATAAAGTCATCGCTCGTCCCGTGATTTTATACATTGCAGATGTCCCTGTATTTGCTTTACCATTTGGAGTTTTCCCGAGCAAGTCAGGAAGAAGATCTGGATTTATACCACCGGTCTGGGGGCAAACTTTTAACGCTGGATTTTACTTTAAAAGATTCGGATATTACTGGGCTATGAGTGATTATACCGATTTAACAACAACATTTGACTGGTATACAAGGGGTGGATGGCAGATAGCAAGCGATTTCAGATATGCATTGAGATATAAATTTAACGGTGCAATTGGATTTGCATTTGCAAACTTTTACAGCGGTGAAGAAAATGACCCAGATAAAACATCAAGCAGGGAATGGAGGTTTAACTTAATCCACAGCCAGACACTTGACCCAACTTCAAGGATAACGGCAAATGTTAACATTTCCACAAACAACTATTTCAGAGCAACCGGGACAAGCGTTAGAGATGTTCTGCAACAAACTTTAACTTCAAATGTCAGCTATTCAAAAACAATTGAAAGCATAAATGGCTCAATATCAATAAACGCTTTCAGAACACAAAACCTTAACACGGGAACGGTTGATGAAATACTCCCGGAGATTTCATTCTCACTCCCGCAAGTTTTCCCATTTGGTGGAACAGGATTTTACGGTGCCCCAGCATCCGGAAAATGGTATGAAAAAATAAGTTTCGGTTACTCATCAAGATTTGTAAATCAAAGAAGCACTGCGATAACAAGGCAATTCAGATACGGGATAGCCCACAATTTGAGATTCAACTTAACACCAACAGTGAGATATTTTAACATAACTCCATTTTTTACATACAACGAAAACTGGTATGACAGAAGAATCATAAAGTTTTACAACCCTGAAACAAAGCAGGTTGAGACGCGAACTCAAAGAGGTTTCTTTCAGGCAAGATATTTCAATTTCGGAATTTCAATTTCAACAAAAATTTACGGTATATGGCAACCCGAAATTTTCGGGATCTCGGGATTCAGGCATACGCTTATGCCAAGTGTTTCACTTGTCTATCAACCTGATTTTTCAACCCCATTCTGGAAAAATTATGGAACTTATATTGATTCAACAGGGAATATCGTGAAATATAGTTATTTTGAAAACTCTCTCTTTGGTGGAGCTCCGATCGGGAAATCACAATCAATAAATTTTGGGATCGGGAACATATTTGAAATGAAAACAAGCGCACGAGATTCAACAGGGCAACAGAAAAAGTATCAACTTTTAAATCTAAATCTTTCTTTCTCATACAACATGGTTGCACCAAACAAAAAACTCTCACCTTTATTTGTCACAGCAAGGACAAAAATCGCAGGCGTTGATATATTTTCAAGTTCCGTTTTTGACTTTTACAAATTCAACAGCACTGAACCACTGATCCACGAAGGAAAAATAGCAAGATTGACAAACTTTAATCTTTCTCTGTCATTTGCATTTTCAGGGAAGAAGCGAACTGAAACAGAGCGTATGCAAGGAATTGAAGGCGTCGGGAGCGAGTTTTTCAAAAATTACGAAATTTACAGACCAAGCTTTGAATTTGCCTGGAATTTTTCATTTGGATTTGATTTTGCCCTGAGCAGGATTGACCCGACAAGAACTGTTAAGTCCGCTAATTTGAGATTTACATTTGGATTTGATGTGACGAAAAACTGGAGAATAATGGGTGGTGGAAGTTATGACTTCGTTTCAAAACAAATTCTCGTCCCAAGCATAAGCATTTATCGTGATCTGCATTGCTGGGAAGCAAACTTTGAATGGAGACCCGTCGGGTATGCACGTGGTTTTGACCTTGAAATAAGAGTGAAAGCACCGCAATTGCGAGATTTGAGAGTCATCAAGAGAAAATCAAATATTGGCAGATAATTTCATTAAATTCCTTGTTTAGATTGATTGCAGTTATTAACTTTTAAAAGCGAAATTAAAATAAAAACAAATCAAACTCTATGGAGTTGAATGGAAAAAACAAATCGGTTAGGGAAGAGATATTCGCCGAAATTAAACCAAGCTCCGGGGACTCACAGAGGATAAAAAGCGTTGCCGTCATCGGGATTGGCGTAATGGGGCGTGGAATCGTCCAAGCAATAGCACAAGCTGGATTTGATGTAATCGCAGTTGAAAAAGATGAAGAATCATTAAAATTTGCAAAAGAGAAACTTGAAGAAGCACTTGAATATGAGATCAAAAGATGGGCGATGACAAAAAGCGAGAAAAAATCGCTTCTTTCAAGAATTGAATGGACAACTGATATTGAAGATGTCAAAGAGTGCGATCTCGTGATTGAAGCAGTTGATGAAGATTTTGAGCTTAAAAAATCAATCTTCAAAAAACTTGATCAGATTTGCCCACCAACGACAATTTTCGTCTCAAATACATCAACATTATCACTGACAAAAATTTCTGAAGTCACGAAAAGACCCGACAAAATAATCGGGATGCACTTTTTAAATCCAGTTCCAAAAGTTCCACTTGTTGAACTTGTTCGTGCGCTTAAAACATCAGATGAGACATTTAAAAAAGTAAAAGCATTTGCTGAACAAATCGGGAAAACCGTCGTTGAGGTTTATGAGTATCCTGGTTTTGTCACAACTCGCGTTATACTCCCGATGTTAAATGAAGCCATGCATGTTTTGATGGAGGGAATCGCAACGGCTGAAGGAATTGACACAGCAATGAAACTTGGCTACAATTTCCAAATGGGTCCACTTGAAATGGCTGATACGATGGGACTTGATGAAGTTCTGACATGGATGGAAACGCTTTACAAAGAACTTGGAGAAAAATACAGACCTTGTCCGATCCTAAGAAAACTTGTCCGTGAAGGAAAACTCGGTAAGAAAACCGGCGAAGGTTTCTTCAAATACGATGAATACGGAAGAAAGATAAGTTGAAAATTGAAAAATTTTATCAAAACACTTAAAAAAATTTCTCTTGAACCGAAAACGCTCCTGATTGTTTATATACTTCTTGCCATTGGAGCCGGATTGCATTCTTATTTAATCGGACCTCAAATGTTTGCGGGGAGATTATACACGCACTACAATAATTATATGACATTTAAACATTCCTTCATTCATTTAATTCAGAATAAGGACCTATACATTGAGTATCCCGACGAGCATTGGGACCTCTACAAATATAGCCCGACATTTGCTCTCTTTATGTTTCCGTTTTACTATCTTCCGAATTTGCTTGGACTTCTTTTATGGGATTTGCTCAATTCATTGTTTCTTTTCTTTGCGATAAAATCTTTACACATTCACGATAGGACAAAATCTTTAATTTTGTGGTTTACTGCGATAGAACTTTTGACATCAATTCAAAACGAACAAAGCAACGGGCTTGTCGCAGGGCTTTTGATCCTTGCTTTTGCAATGTTTGAAGAAAATAAACCATTTTTTGCAACGCTTTTTATATCAATCTCTGCTTATATAAAAATTTTCGGCATCGCTGGATTTCTTTTGATTTTATTTTATCCGAAAAAAGTTAAATCAATTTTTTATTCTATTTTCTGGATGTTAACTCTTGCTCTGCTTCCACTTCTTGTTATCTCACCAGCGCAATTAAAGTTTTTATATTTAAGATGGTTTGAACTCTTACGCTGGGACTATTCTGAATCAGCTGGACTATCTGTTATGGGCTGGTTGAACTCATGGTTCAAATTTAATCCTCCGAAAGATTTAATTGTCGCAATAGGTGCGCTTATCTTACTTGTGCCGTTGTTAAATTTCAAAAATTATGAAAAGTTCATCTTCAGATTGACATTTCTTGCATCAATTTTAATCTGGGTCGTCATCTTCAATCACAAAGCTGAATCCGCAACTTATGTGATAGCAATCTCGGGCGTTGCGCTGTGGTATTTTATACAGAAAAGAAAAACTGAAAACTTAATCCTTTTAATTTTCGCATTTATCTTCACATCGCTTTCACCGACGGACATTTTTCCGAAGTTTCTCCGTGATGCTTTCGTTATACCCTATGTTTTAAAAGCAGTTCCGTGCATTTTTATATGGTTTAAATTAAATTTTGAATTGATCTTTCAAAAACTTGAGCCGAGAATATCAGATGGATTTGCTTATTAAGTTTATAAAATTTGGCGTTGTCGGTTCTACGGGAGTGATTGTTGACTTCGGGACAACTTTTATAATGAAAGAGATATTAAAAATTCAAAAATACATCGCAAATAGTTTCGGTTTTACGCTCGCTGCGACGAGCAATTACATCTTGAATAGAATCTGGACATTTCGGAGCAAAGATCCCGAGATTTTGCTTCAATATGGAAAATTTTTTGTTATCTCCGTGATCGGACTCCTTTTAAACAACTCAATAATTTATCTTCTCCACGGTAGAGTAAACTTCAATTTTTATATTTCAAAAGCCATGGCGACGGTTATAGTCACATTTTGGAATTTCTTCGCAAATTACAGGTTTACATTTAAAAAGTAAAAAACAAAATTTGAGAGAAATTAAAAATGAAAGTTCTCGTTTTAAACTCGGGAAGTTCATCGGTGAAATATCAATTTATTGAGACATCAACTCGTGAAGTTTTGGCAAAAGGTCAGGTTGAAAGAATCGGAATGGATGATGCGGTCTTAACACACATAAGAGCAGATGGTGATACAGTTAAAATAAGTGCTGAAATACTTGACCACAACATAGCGATTGAATATGTGATCGCTGTTCTTTTGAGCAAAAATCATGGTGTCATAAAAGATAAATCCGAAATAGATGCAGTCGGGCATCGTGTGGTTCACGGAGGTGAAGCTTTTTCTGATTCTGTGCTTATAACAGATGAGGTAATTGAGAAGATAAGAGAGAACATTGAGCTTGCACCTTTACATAATCCACACAATTTGCGTGGTATAATGGCTTGCAAACGACTTCTTCCCGATACACCACAAGTTGCGGTTTTTGACACAGCATTTCACCAGAAAATGCCAGAATATGCTTTTATTTACGGTTTACCTTATGAACTTTACAAAAAATATAAAATCAGAAGATACGGATTTCACGGAACTTCACACAGGTATGTCTCCCATAGAGCAAGCGAAATACTTGGAGTTCCGATTGAAAAACTACGAATAATCACCGCACATCTTGGGAATGGTTGCAGTATGTCAGCTGTGAAATTCGGGGTCTCAATTGATACAACAATGGGATTTACACCGCTTGAGGGTCTTCTCATGGGAACACGCTCTGGAGATATTGACCCAGCAATTATTCTTTATATCATGGGCAAAGAAGGGCTATCAATGTCAGAAGCAAATGCACTTTTAAACAAACACAGCGGACTTCTCGGAATTTCAGGAGTTAGCAGTGATATGAGGGAAATAATTCAGGAGATGAAAAACGGAAATCAAAGGGCTAAGCTTGCCTTTGATGTTTTCTGCTATCGCATCAAAAAATATATCGGCGCCTATACATTTGCCATGGGTGGGGTTGATGCAATTGTCTTCACAGCTGGAATTGGTGAAAACAGTCCCGATGTGAGAAAAAAAGTTTGTGAAGGTCTTGAATTCCTCGGGATTAAAATTGACGATGAGAAAAATAATTCACCTGAAAAAGAGAAAATAATAACGACGGATGATTCAAAAGTTAAAGTTCTTGTAATTCCGACAAACGAAGAACTTGTTATAGCTCTTGACACTGCGGAGATTGTGGGCAAAATGACAAAAATATCGTTAAATAAATGAAGTATTACTCGTGTGCTTCATACCAATTTTTCCCGACGCCGAGGTCAACGACAAGCGGGACATCAAGTTGAAGGGCGTTTTGCATCTTATCCCGGACAATTTCTTTCAAAGTTTCAACCTCATCAGGTGCGACATCAAAGACAAGTTCATCGTGAACTTGAAGGATCATTTTTGATTTAAATTTTCGCTTTTTCATTTCATTATAAATTCTTACCATCGCAAGTTTAATTAAATCAGCAGCCGTCCCCTGGATTCTCATATTTATTGCTGTTCTCTCTGCAAATTCCCGAACCGTTCTATTTCTGCTGTTTATGTCCGGGACATATCTTCTTCTGCCGAGCAAAGTGACGACATAACCTTTTTGTCTTGCTTCTTCAATTGTTTTGTCAATGTATTCTTTTACCTTGGGGAATCTCTTGAAATATGTCTCAATTATCTTTTTTGCTTCAGGTTGAGGGATACCAAGTCGCTGGGCAAGTCCATATGGACTTATTCCATACATAATACCGAAATTAACTTCCTTTGCCTTCCTTCGCATTTCATAATTAACATCCTCAGGCTTTACACCGAAGATGCTCGCAGCTGTTGACGAATGTATATCAAGCCCGCTTCTAAATGCAGAAATTAAATTTTCATCTCCAGAAAGATGAGCCATTATTCGTAATTCAATCTGTGAATAATCAGCAGACATTATAAACCAATCTGAATACGACGGTATAAATGCTTTTCTTATCTCCCTTCCAATTTCAGTTCTTATCGGAATATTTTGAAGATTTGGATCACTGCTTGACAATCTTCCGGTTGCGGTTCCAGTTTGATTGAAGGATGTGTGAACCTTACCTGTCTTCGGGTTGACAAGCTTAGGCAAGGCGTCAACATAAGTTGATTTCAGCTTTTGAATTTGCCTGTATTCAAGGAGTCGCTCTGCGATTGGATGTTCCTTTGCAAGTTCTTCAAGAACTTCAACATCCGTTGAATAACCTGTCTTTGTGGTTTTAACTGGTGGAAGTTTTAATCTTTTGAACAAAACATCGGCAAGTTGTTGCGGAGAATTTATATTAAATTCAACACCAGCGAGGCGATGAATTTCAACCGTCAAATTATCAAGCATGCGATCAAGTTCCTTGCTCATATCGTGTAATAACTCCGTATCCAATCGGACGCCGGAAAATTCCATATGTGCGAGGACTTCAACCAGTGGGAACTCAACTTCCTCACAAAGTTTAAGCTGTTCTCTTTTTTCAAGTTCAGATTTAAGCTTATCAACGAGTTGTAAAGTTATATCCGCATCTTCACAAGCATATTCAGCAACTTTTTCAACCGGAACTTCGCTCATTTTTCTTTGATTTCTGCCTTCACCTATCAACTGTGAGATTGGTGTAACCTGATACTTGAGATATTCTTTAGCAAGCACTTCAAGTGTATGAGAACTTTCAGGGTTTAAAATGTAACCTGCAACCATCGTGTCAAAGCTTACACCTTCAATCCACACGCCATATTTTGACATAAGAAGAATATCATATTTCAAATTTTGACCGCACTTTTTTATGTTCGGGTTTTCAAGGATCGTCTTGACATATTTTAAAACTGTGTTAAGTTCAATCCCGAAGGTTTTCTTCTTTTTCTCCGGTTCAAAAAGTGTATCAGAGGCGATCGTTTCAATTGAAACGGGGACATAAAATGCCTCCCCGGGTTTGACCGCAAACGACATCCCGATGAGTTCAGCCTCAAGCGGATTTATCCCTGTTGATTCGGTGTCAAAAGAAATCAAATTAGATGTTTTCAATTTCTCAACAAGTTCTCTCAATTCATCAACCGTCTTAACAATATGATATTGATGCGGTCTTGTTTTAATTGAGTCGTATTTAATGGGCTTTTTCTCCTCTTCAATTTTTTCCTCCTCAACTTCTTTTACTGCGGATGTTAAACCGAGTTTCTTTATCAAGCTTTTGAATTCAAGTTCGTAGAAAAGTTCGGCAAGTTTTTCACGATTTGGCTCCTTTGCTTTGAGAGAATAGATATCAATGTCAAGCGGGATATCCGTTTTTATCGTGACGAGCGCTTTTGAGAGAAAAGCCTGATTTGCGAATTGTTTTATGTTTTCTCTTATTCTTTGAGTTGGGACTTTGTTGACATTTTTGACGAGATTTTCAATTGAGCCAAATTCTTTTATAAGTTGAATTGCTGTCTTCTCTCCTATGCCGGGGATCCCGGGGACATTGTCAACTTTATCTCCCATCAATCCGAGAACCTCAACGACTTGCTCAGGCGTGACGCCCCACTCTTCCCTAACCTTATTTTCATCAACGATCTCAATATCCGCAAGTCCCTTCGTCGGTCTGTAAATTTTTATCATCGGCGTGACAAGTTGAAGAAAATCTTTATCTCCGGTGACAAGGTAAGTTTCAATTCCTTTTGATTCAGCAATTTTAGCAAGTGTTCCCATGACATCATCTGCTTCGTATCCGGGGACCTCAAGAATTGGTATGTTAAATGCTTCAATTACTTCTTTAAGCTTTTGGAGTTGAACTGCCATATCTTCGGGCATCTTCTCACGTGTTGCTTTATACTCTTTGTGCATCTCGTGTCTAAATGTGGGTTGACTTGAATCAAACACAACGGCGATGTAATCAGGTTTTTCCTCTTCAAGAATTTTTATCAACGAATTTGTAAAGCCATAAATTGCACTCACATTCATTCCGCCAGATGTGACAAGCGGTCTTCCGATGAAAGCGTAATAAGCCCTGTATGCCAGAGCAGTTCCATCAAGCAGGAAAAGTCGTTCTTTTTTAGGCATAGGAGAGAAAATTTTTTTATGATGATACTCAAACAAAATTTAACTCGTTCAATCCCAAAAATCAAACTTCAAAATCATCCGGGACCTCAATTTCAAGTCGCAACAAAGCCCACGCAAGTGTTTTACCTTGTGCGTCATTTCGGAGGGAGACAGTCCCACCACCGGCAAGGGCATCGTGAAGCAAGAAATTTAAAGCATAAAGATTTGGAAGTTCCCAGCGTTCAACTTTCCCGAGGCAAATTCCCTCAAAATGTTTTTTCACAACTTCTGGCGTAACCTTCTCAACGAGAATTTTATAATACTCCGGTTTCCTTGCTATAAGCCCGATGTTCGCTGCATTTCCTTTATCACCCGACCTTGCGTGGGCAATTTGAAGGAGTTTTATCTTCTTCATTTTGTGTTAAGTTTTGATTTATCAAAAATAAAATCTGAAACCAACTCCACCTGTTAAGTCAAAGCCAGTTGCGGGAAATAAACCAACCTTTGGAGAAAGTTCAAAGAAGAACTCATATTTTCGTTTCAAGAAGTAATTAACCCCCAAATTTCCACTTACACCGAAGAAGTCATCTTTCTTCGTTGATGCCCTGAAAAAGAGACCGGGTCCAGCATAAAAATTGAAAACACCATCTTTGTATCTTTCAAGTTCAGAAATGTTGAAGTTATAGTGTCCCTGTATAAAGAAGGCATCATTAAATCGCCAAGCCAACAAAACATCAAACGCATTTACAGTTGAGATAAGATATTTTCCCGTGATCCCTGTAGGTGCACCGAGATAAACACCAAGTCCAAGTTTGTTTTGTGAGAGCAAAGTTTGAGAAAGTGCGAAAAACACAAGGATGAATATGACTTTTTTCATCTGTTTCCAGTTTTTTCAAAAAGTTATCAAAAGTAAAGATAAATTTCAAATTTTTTCGGGAGTAAAGATTCCGCTGATTGAATGCAAACTTAATATTTCGTCATTGACGGATCAATTTTTTCAATCCATGCATCAATTCCACCAGCCAGATTTTTTACACGCGTAAATCCAAGCTCTCTTAAAAATTGAACTGCTCTTGCGCTTCTCCCACCCATTTTGCAATAGAGAATAATCTCACATGTTTGATCAAGTTCATTAACTTTTTCAGGAAGTTTTGAAAGCGGGATCAATTTGCTTCCGGGAATTCTGTTTATCTCATACTCGTGTGGTTCGCGCACATCAATTAAAATTATTTCCTCACCATTTTCAAGTTTTTGCTTCAATTCCTCAGGCGTTATCTCAAACCCGGTTTCACGAAGCATCCGCTCCGGAGTTATACCGCAGAAAGCTTCATAATCTATTAATTCTTTTATCGTCGGATTTTCACCGCAAATCGGGCAATTCGGATTTTTACGAAGTTTAAGCTCTCTAAATTTCATTTTAAGCGCATCAAAAAGCAACAACCTTCCGATCAATGTCTCACCAACGCCAAGGATTAATTTTATCGCCTCAAGAGCCTGAATTGTTCCGATAATTCCGGGCAAAACACCAAGGACGCCACCTTCAGCGCAACTTGGAACAAGTCCGGGTGGAGGTGGTTCCTGATAAAGACAACGATAACAAGGACCCTCTTCAGCATAGAAAACCGATGCCTGTCCTTCAAATCTGAATATACTTCCGTAAACATTTGGCTTTTTCAGGAGAACGCAGGCATCGTTTACAAGATAACGGGTTGGGAAATTATCTGTGCCATCTATGATGATATCATAATCTTTTATGATCTCAAGGGCATTTTCACTTGTCAAACGCGTTTCATATGTTTCAACTTTCACATTTGGATTTAAAGCGGTGAGCTTTTCACGGGCTGATTCAAGTTTTGATCTTCCGACATCTTTTGTTGTGTGAATTATCTGCCTTTGAAGATTTGAAAGATCAACGACATCAAAATCAACGATTCCAATTCTTCCAACGCCAGCAGCTGCAAGATAAAACGCAAGCGGAGAACCAAGCCCACCAGCTCCTATGATTAAAACACTTGCGGATTTTAACTTTTTTTGCCCTTCAAGACCAACCTCCGGCATTATAAGATGGCGTCCGTATCTTAAAAATTCCTCACGCGTGAGTTCAATCCCATCCGTGTTAAGATTTATACCTCTATTTAAAATTTGCTCGGTCATAATTTTCACCACCTTAAAAATTTGCTTTTAAAAATTTCCACCCGCAATTGCCGGGATTATGCTTACAACATCGCCTTCTTTTACCTGAGTATTTCCACCGCCAAGATATCTTATGTCTTCATCATTTACATAGATATTCACAAAATTTCTCAGCTTCCCATCCTCCGAAAAAAGATGTCTTTTCAACTGCGGATATTTCACCGACAGATTGGAAAGAATTTCATCTACTGTTCTGCCATCAACTTCAACAGAATCTTTATTCTCAGTATACGGTCTCAAAGGCGTTGGAATCATAACTTTAACCGGCATATGTTTATTTCGTTTTGTTTTTGATTTTAATTTCTTCAAATTCAAACTTTACCCTATCCTCACTCAAAACCCAGCTGTTAATTTCTTTAGTAATCCCATTTTCAACCGAGACGATAATATAAGACAAAAATGGCAAAGCGTGCTCTCGGTCGTAGTCGGATGGTTTTGCAGGATGATCCGGATGTGAGTGATAAATTCCAACGATATCAAAGCCCTTTTCCCTTGCATATCTTTCTGCTTTGATGTAATCCTGAGGCGTTATCAAGAAGCGCCGTTCTCTTTCGGTTTCGCGAGAATTTTCAATTTTCAAAATTTCAAAGACAAATTTCTTGTCAATCTCAAATTTACCGAGCAAAATTCCACAGCATTCTTCCGGGTAAGTTTTCTCACCATGTGATTTTATCTCAGAAATTATTTCTTCTGTCAGATGGATCATTTTCATATTCAAGATTTGTTTCATCCCAGAATTTTTCGCTTAAATACTTCAATCCGCTATCCGGGAACACAGTTACGATTATTCCACTTTCAATTTTTTCAGCAACTTTCAGACATGCGACCATCACTGCTCCGGATGACACACCAACAAGTAAACCCTCGTTCCATGCAAGATGTTTCACCATTTCATACGCTTCTTCAGTTGAAACTTCAATAATTTCATCAACAAGTTCCGGCTTGTAAATTCCTGGAACCAATGCTGTTGGCAAATGTTTTAAACCCTCAATCCCGTGAAGAGGTGAATCCGGCTGGACAGCTATCGTTTTAATTTCAGGGTTAAATTCTTTCAATCTTTTTGCTGTTCCGACAAATGTTCCCGTTGTCCCGAGACCAGCAACAAAATGGGTTATCTTTCCCTTCGTTTGATTGATAATTTCAACTGCTGTGGTTTCATAATGCGCAAGCCAGTTGGCGTCGTTGTTATATTGATCCGGATAAAAATATCTTTCGGGTTCTTGACTGACAATTTCTTTCACAACTTTTTGTGCGCCGTCGGTTCCTTCAAGTGGATCTGTTAAGATAAGTTCAGCGCCGTAAGCTTTTAGAATTCTTTTTCTCTCCGGGCTTGCGTTTTGAGGAATGGCAAGCTTAACTTTATACCCCAGAACAGCACCTATCATAGCATAAGCAATGCCAGTGTTCCCGCTGGTTGCATCTATGATGATTTTGTCCTTTGTCAAAAGACCTTTTTTTATTCCGTCCATTATCATATAAAGAGCGGGTCGGTCTTTAACCGAACCCCCGGGATTGAACCACTCCGCCTTCGCATAGATTGAAACATGCCTTAAATGACTGGTTATCTTCTCTATCTTTAAAAGCGGAGTATTTCCAATTTTTGATAATATCGTTTCGCGCATCTATGTTTAACCTGCGATAAGATTCTATTTTTTTGACACTACAATTACATTCAGGATTCATACCAAAATCCTTTAATTTGATTTTTCAGAAATAAAAGTTCTCTGATGACAAAAAATGACGGTGAAATTTCTATAATTTAAAATTCATTTCTTCTTTGATTTGTTCCTGAAAAACTCAACGAGCAATCTAACTCCCACGCCTGAACCACCTTTGGGTTGATAATCATATTCCTTATCCAGCATCGCTGTTCCAGCTATATCAAGGTGAACCCATGGATAATTTCCGACGAATTTTTCAAGGAATTTCGCCGCTGTTATAGCACCAGCCCATCTTCCACCAGTGTTTTTGACATCGGCGACATCACTTTTGATAAGTTGATCGTATTCCTCCCAAGTCGGAAGTTGCCAAACACGTTCATAAGTTTTCTCACCCGCTTTTTTAATCTCCTCCATCAATTTTTCATCATTTCCGAACATACCCGTTGCAAAGTATCCAAGGGCAACAACACAGGCGCCGGTCAAAGTCGCAAGGTCAATTATAGCTGTCGGTTTATATCTCTGTGCATAGCCAAGGGCATCTGCAAGTATGATTCTACCTTCAGCGTCTGTATTATCAACCTCAATTGTCTTTCCAATGTATGTCTTCAATATATCACCGGGTTTGTAAGCCGAACCACTTGGCATATTTTCTGTTGCCGGGACAAGACCAACAAGATTAACGGGCAATTTTAACCTTGCGACTGCTTCCATTGTTGCGATGACAGCAGCAGCCCCGGACATATCCATCTTCATTTCATCCATCCCCTGAGCCGGTTTTAGAGAAATTCCACCGCTATCAAATGTTATCCCCTTGCCAACGATCACATATCTTTCCTTGCTTCCGGGATTTCCATTATACTCCATAATTATAAATCTTGGTGGCTTTGCGCTCCCGGAGTTAACGCCCAAAAGCCCTCCCATCCCAAGTTTTTCAATCTCTGGTTTGCCCAGAACCTTAACTTTATAGCCGTATTTCTTTCCCGAATTAACGGCAGCTTTTGCAAGCGTTTCCGGATAAATTTCATTCGCCGGTGCATTTGCAAGATCACGCGCAAAATAAACCGCACTGCAAACAATTTCAGCAACTTTGATTCCCTCTCTTATCTCTTTAGAATCTTTTTCGGAAAATACAATAACTTCCCTGACTTTTCTATTCTTCTTTTCCTCATTTGTCAGATATTTATCAAACTTGTAAAGCGCAAGAACCGAACCCTCCGCTATCGCCTGAGCTATGTAATCAAGCGGTTCATTAATTTTGTCTTTAAGGAGTGAATGATCCGGAAATTCAATTGCTATTGTCTCTGACTTCAAACTTTGTGCTTTCTTTGATGCAACCGCAACCGAACGACGGATTTTTTCAAGATTTATCTTTTCTCTTTCTCCAATTCCAGCGAGAATAATTCTTTTCGCTTTTAAATTTGAATTGTTCGGGTATAAAACTGCTATTTCTTTCTCCTTGCCTTTGAAATCCCCGGCTGATATAATTGCATTTACCTGTCCATTTAAAACTTTGTCAAGTTTTTGAGCTGTCTCTTTGAGTAATTTTTCATCTGAAAATGTCAGGACAATTATTGAATCTGCTTTTATCGTTGTAAATGTCCCTTTTGAAAATGTTAGCTTCATCTTTCAACCTCAATTTGTTTTTCTTCAAGATATGCGTATTTTTCCGCTTTTTGAAGAACTTGATTTAAAACTTCTTCAACTGAAACATTGTAAAGCCGTGCGCCAGCTGCGTTTTTATGACCGTTTCCGCCGAATTCCTTCGCAAGCTCATTCACCGGTATATCTCCCTTTGACCTGAAACTTAATTTAACACCATCTTTAAGTTCAAGGACAAAAACTGCAATTTTAATTCCGCCAACACTTAAAATTGATTGGACAAATCCATCAGTTTCCCATTCTTTAACGCCGTAATCGCTTAACATTTTTTGAGTTACAACTATATACCCAAGCCGTCCATCATATTTCGTTTCAAGCTCAGAAAGACATTTGCCGAGAAGTTTAATCCTGCCGAGTGAACTTTGCTCATAAACTTTATCATAAATCTCCGTCGGATTAACACCGGCTTCAAGAAGTTCTGCAACTATGCGATGTGTTTCGGAATCCGTCCTCGGAAATCTAAACGAACCCGTATCCGTCATAATTGCAGTGTAAAGTCCAGTTGCAATTTGCCTGTCAATTTCAACATCATTAAACGACTTTATCAATCTATAACATATCTCACCGCTTGCTGGCGAGTCAGTATCTATCAAATAATAATCAGCGAAATCCTGCGCCTCAAGATGGTGGTCAATTATGATTTTAATCGCTTTGCTTTGCAGGACATACTTCTCCATTGTTTTTAATCTGTGCGACTGATTCATATCGCAGATGAAAATAACATCTGCATTTAAAATTTTCTCAACATGCGCCTGATTACTCTCGTTGAAGATAATGAACCCGTTTTCAGGGTCAAGGAATTTATAATTTCCGGGTGTTTCGCTCACATTCATAACTGTTGCATTTTTGCCAAGTTTGTGCAGGAAATAAAGCAGGGCAACTTCACATCCAAGCCCATCCCCATCCGGATTAACATGCGTTGTTATCAGAAAATTTTGGGATTTATCTATAATTTTTTTGACTTCATCAATGGGCAAATTTTTATCCGAATTCTGGAACGACATAAAAAGTCCAGTTTTGTTTTCAAATCATCAAGTTTTTAAAATTTACGCTTAAAAATTGAAACAAACAATTTACCTGGGCTTTTATATAAAAACACAATTTGCATCAAACAAGTTTTTCAGGTTAAAATTCAAGAAAAAAGCAAAGTCAAATGCCAAAATTTGCAACAGCGATAAATTGCATTGACGGAAGAACTCATTTGCTTGTGATTGAACATTTGAAAAAATTTTATGAAGTTGATTTTGTTGATTTAATAACTTTTCCGGGTGTTGATGGTGTCCTGGCGTCGGATAAAAATGATTTTATTGAATTGATAAAGCGAAATGTTGAAATTTCAATTAAAGCCCATGCCTCAAATCTTGTCATAATATGTGGACATCACGATTGTGCTGGAAACCCTGTTGATAAAGATACACACATCAAACAAATTTCAGAAGCGATTGAAAGAATAAAACAATGGGGATTTGATATTGAAGCGAAAGGTTTCTGGATAGATGAAAATTGGGAAGTTAAAGAAGTTAAAGCGGGGCAATAAATGCCCCGCTTGGTCTAAATTTTATGTGTAAACAGTGAGGAATGACTCAACAAGCTTGCGTTCGTAGTAGAAAACGCCCTTGCCCATTGTCTCTTCTGTCCAGATAATCGGCTTCGCACCCGGGTCAAATAGATATGCTGTATATCCACCGAAGGTTTCAATTCTATTTCCGAATGGATCAAAGAAATAAATCCCTGCACCGCGCGTTATCCCATGACGACCTGGACCCCAATCAATTTTAACATCGTTCATCACCATTATATCAGCTGCACGGTAAATATCCTGAGCGCTTGAGATATGAAAAGCAAAATGATGCAATCCATTGTTTCGCCCCGGGATCACAGCAAGATCATGGGGTTGCTGTCTCGCCTGATAAAGCCAGGCTGCAACTGGCTGACCTTCACCATTGACAACATATTCAGTCGCTCTGAATTCCAGCACCTCTTCGCAGAATTTTATCATCTTCGTCGGATCACCCGCAGTTATAAGCGTATGGTCAATCTTTGGTGGGTTAATCGCATCATACTTCAAGTTCCTCGGCCATGGGTCGGGGCTTTCCTTCGGGAGGAAATTACCGGGAATTTCAATATCATAATAAATCTCAAAAGTGTGTTCAGAAGGCGTCTTAAATCTTATTGCTTTCCCACGCTTGTAGTCCTCTGGAATGACCTCATACGGCACTTCGTATTGTTTTAACTTCCTCTCATAATACTCAACATCTTCAGGGTCAACCGTTCTAAATGCAATCCGCACAACCCCGGCTGAATCAGCTTCGGTCAGAATCACAGAATAAGCAAGCTGGTCATCCCAGGTCTTCAGATATGCTTTTTTCCCGACTTTTTCAACAAGATGAAGACCGAGGACATTTGTGTAGAAATCAAGCGCATCGTCAAGGTCAAGGACCTTGACCTCAATATAGCCCAGACGAGAGATTCTAAACGGCATAGCGCACCTCCGTTTTTTGGTTTTTAATTTAAAGCACTGTTTTTGAGCCGAAAATAAGTGTAAAATATCGCCTGTAATCAAAGCTTTCATCAAGCTTTGAGCCATCAATCAAAGATATCTCAACATCTTCAAGCGGAACTGCTCTACACGAGAGACAAAATCCTTTTTCCTTTTCTTCATCTGTCAATTTATTTTTTGAAACACGACCGAAGTCAACCCTTCCGAAAACTTTTATCTTGCAGATTCCACACCCGCCCTTCGTGCAACCATGTGGGAGATTTACCTTATTTCTCAAAGCCGCATCAAGTATCGTCTCACCGGCTCTGCAAGTGAAAGTGATATCATTTGGCATAAGCCGAATTTTGAAAATTCCGTCCTGCATCTGGCTAAATCTTTTGATTTTCAAGAAAAGAAATTCCTGCTTTTGCAATTTCTTCATCTTGTTGCGAGGTCGCTCCACTTACACCTATACCGCCAATTATTTTGCCCTCATACTTTATCGGCAATCCACCTGCAAATATCACAAGCTTTGGGGTATGAACAATACCATGTAAAAGCGCCGGTTCATCTTTTATCAAATGATACCATTGACCTGTTGGAATTCCGAAAGCAATTGATGTAAATGCTTTGTTTATAGCTATCTCAATGCTTAAAATCGGGGCTCCTGTCATACGCCTGAACTCAACAAGATTTCCTCCGTCATCAACGACAGCGATGCAAACTCTTACGCCAATTTCAATTGCTTTTTCTTCAGCTCTGTTCACAATCTCTCTTGCGATCTCAGAAGTTAACACATATTTTTGCTCAAGTCTCATTCTGCAAAATTTGGTTTTTTATCAATCCATAAGAAGAAAATCTTTTACGAGTTCGTTAAATTCATCTTTCTTTTCTATTTGAGTCCAGTGTCCGCAATCTCCGAAAATGTGAAGATGAGCATTTGGCAATTTTTCAAAAATTTTTATGCTGATTTGATATGGTATCACCTTATCAAGTTTCCCGTGAATTACAAGCGTTGGGATTTTTATCTCACCCAATCTTTCCTCAACATCCATTTCATCAAGATGTTTTTGATACGGTGGATAAAACATTTTTTCATAAGTTTCCTGAAATCCCGGCTGAATTGATGCTTCATATCTTAACTTGACAAGATCTTCCCCCACAAGTTCAGGATTGCTTGATAAATACCAGATGACTTTTCTCATATTTTCAATGCTTGGTTTATAACCCCAGATGAATTCAAGACCTTCGGTTATTGGGAATTTAACCCCGACGCTTCCCATTATGACAAGTTTTCTGATTCTTTCTGGAATTTCAAGCGCAACTGCAAGTGCGATCGCCCCGCCCATTGAATTCCCGACGATGTTAACTTCTTTAAGGTCAAAATGTTCAATAAAATCAATTATATGCTTTACCCTATTCTTGTGATTATACTCAAAGTTTTTCGGTCTTTCTGTAAATCCAAATCCAACCACATCTGGTGCGAAGACCTCAAATCCATTTTCAGCAAAGAAAGGCAAAGTCAATCTCCAATTTGCCCAGGCGGAGACGCCCGGACCTGAACCGTGTATAAAGACAAGAGGTTTACCTGAACCAGCCCTGTGGAAGTGCGTTTTAATTCCACCTATGATTTCATATTCTCCTGCTTCAAGAGTTTTGATGTCAACCACTTCAAATCCAACTTTATTTTCAAATTCTTGATACGATGCCAACTTTTGAACCTCCTGTAACTCTGTCTTTTTCCGTGAAAAATCTCTCAACATAGATATCCTCTGCAAATAAGCGACCTTTCATCAATGTCTTTATGCAGGAATCAACCATTGGTGGCGGACCTGAAACATATGCTTTGAATCCCTCAAATTTCGGGAATCTTCTGCCAACAACTTCATGAACAAAGCCAACTTCACCATCCCATCCTTCCTCTGGATTATCAATTGAAGGTATGTAATGGAAATTTGAAAATTTCTCCTCAATCCCTTTGAAAAATTCAAAATCATAAACATGCTTTAACGAGCGTGAACCGTGGAAAAGATAAATTTCCTGCTTCAATCCTGAGTTCAAAGCATCAATTATCATTGATTTAATCGGTGCAAGCCCGGTGCCACCGGCGAGAAAAAGAATAGGATTGTCAAAATGCTTTCTCAAAACAAATCTACCAAATGGACCTGCGAATTTAACTTTATCACCCGGATTCAAATCTTCAAAGATATATTTAGAGGCAAGCCCGCCGGGCACCCTCCGTATCTGCAACTCAATTTCCTCGTTCCCACCAACTTCAGGTCCAGATGCTATTGAAAAAGCTCTGTTTTGACCTGTTCCAGGTATATCCAATTGTATGTATTGCCCGGCGAGAAATTTTATTTTATCGTTCTCAATTTTAATTTTGATCTTCCTTGTGTCCATTGCGCAATCTTTAATTTCAGCCACTTCACCGATGAAATCCTTTACCGGGGAAAATTCAAGACCTTCTTCAACCTCAACATCAGCTTCAATTATCAAATCAGACCTTGGCTTTGCCGTGCAAAGCAAAGCATAACCTTCTTCTCTTTCAAAATCCATAAGAGCAAAATTTGAGGCAAGCCCGAAATCAACCTCACCTTCAACGATTTTTGATTTACAGGTTGCGCAGGTCCCGTGTGTGCAGGCATGAGGAACCCAGATGCCATTTCTCAAACATGCATCAAGGATCGTCTGATTTTCATCACAGACAACCTCAACCCCTATTGGCTCTATTTTAACTTTGTATCTCATCAAATTTTTAAAACTTTGTTTTAGGCTGGTTTGAACTTAACAATTGACTTATGTCTGAGACCAAGTTCAGCAAGCGTTTTCTCATTATCAGGTTTAAATTCGCTTTCAAAATGATACCATTTCCACTCTTTCACTTTTTTAAAGTCCGGATCAAGCCCATAAAGTTGTCCGAAGATAAGCCCGGTGAAATCCTTCCATTTCATATTTTTCGGAACTCTCCATGCGGAAGCAGCACAGAAAAATGGGTTATCAATCCAGTAAGCATAAACAATTATATCATCACCGAAAACCTCTGCTCTATCCCTTGGGGCGAATTTATAGTTATAAAGCGCTTTTACCGGCATTTCAAACCTCCAAAGTTTTTGTTTTTAAAAAGTTTACACTACAACAGTTGCCATATCTTTGTGCCATTCTTTCCAGTTCTTATAATCTTCCGAGACGAAGTAATCAAAGTTATCAGTTTGTATGTTATACCACTTCAATACCTGTGGAACGACATCATCTGGTCCTTTGGGTGGCTCCGCAAAGCAATTCCCTTTATAAATCTCGTGAACCGGCAACCAGGCTTGAACATACTTTTCCGGTTCCTGTTCAAATACCCACTTGCATCCATCAGAGCAGAAATGATAAATCTCGCCTTCGTATTCAGTATATCTCTGAACAAAATTCTTTGGGTCGTCCGGATCCGTGAATCCCATCGGTATCTGGCAAACCTGACAAAGTTGTGGTAAGCTGGTAAAGTAAAATCTATCTCCCGGAAGTGGCGTCTTTGCTTCTTTTGCCTTCTCATACCTCCAGCGATAATACTGATTGAATGTATTCGGATATTTCTCCGCAAGCCATTCCATCTCTGCCTCTGTTGGTATCCAACTATGGAAAGCAGCTGCATATGTGAACGAAAACAGAATCCAGTAGACATCGTGTGAGAGGAAGTCCTTCTCTTTAATTGAATGCTCCATATGAAGCGGTGGTCTTACCCCATATCTTTCGAGATCACGGAAAAGCCCTTCAAGGATCTGATCTTCAATGTAAAGTTCAAATGATTCTTTCCACGACATAACTCTCTTTGGCAACATATAATCCATCATCGCTCCAACGAGAGATGTCAATCTGTATCCGCGCCACCACCATTTATCAATCCATCTTTGGATTATCGGGACATTATCCTCGTGTTGTTCAAGCAGGAACTTAACGACTTGAAGTCCAAGCGTCATATGTCTTGATTCATCCGATTGAGCGCTGAACCCGAATGTCATCGTTGGCGTATCTCCATTATAAGCTGCACCTGACATAAACGGAACAAAGAGAAGATTTGTAAGGGCATATTCAAATGAAAACGAAATCGCAGTGATAAATTCAAATGGTCCTGCTGTCACAGCATCATCAAAATATGATTTTGGCACACTCAAATACCAGACCCTGTCGTGCATATGTGTCATTGAATGAAAACCATCATAATACTTGTTGAAATTGCTTCCTGCGTGGACTTCAATTTGCGTGTGTCTCAATTCGTCCATTGACTGGAAAAAGGCAGCTGTTCTCGGTCCAGCACCCGGAAGATGCCTTGCGACAAAAGCAAATCCACGATGAGCCATATATTCAAGCGGTGTAACACCCTGAATGAAAAGTTTGATTGAATTCAAATATCTTGCATCTGAAAGGGTCAAATGACCCTGATTCTGGATGAATCCATCAAGAATTGCATAAAAACGCCTGTCCTTTTCAGCTTGATATTTCCAATATGCTTCAACTGTCATTCTGAATGGATCCTCCCACTTGTTCCAGTCCTTGATTTTTATCCCTTCATATTCGGCGTATGGATAAATATCTTTTTTGCTTACATAAGTTGGCTCCCAATCAAGCCCACGCGTGTAAATATGATATTTTTGAGCCAGTGTTAATTTCTTTTTTGCCATAGCTAGCACCTCCGTTGTTTTGTTTTTAAAATTTTTCACATATGCGTATCCCATTGAATCAATATCTTCTCATCGTCCCACTCCGCAAAATTTCCCGCGTAAGAAATTATCACAAGGTTAAACTCTTGCGTATCCCAGGGACGACCCATAAAACTCTCAACAGTTTCGCGCTTCACAATTAGTTTTTCAGGATGCTTGACTTTGTAATAGCCGGGAAATTCATCAATCTTCGCTCCGGGGTTATCCCTCAAAATCGCCTGCAAGACATTATAACCCTCCTCCGTCTTCTGAAGATCAACCGCTACGAATCTTTCTCTTTTTGTTTCCACTGCAACCATTTTTTCACCTCCGTTTTAAATTTTTATGTTTAATCCGAGTTTCCCGTAAACTTCCCGTGCATGAGCCAGAACAGCGTTTTTTGCTTTTTTGAAATCGCCCTTTTTCTTCGGCATCTTGAAGACATCCTCAAATGCATCAACCGCTTTTGAAATCTGACCCGCATAATAATTCAATTTTGACTCAATAAATTTCCTGTTATTCTCACCGTAATTTTGATCGTTGAGCAAAACCTCAAAAAGTTTCTCCGTCCATCGCATATTGTCTTTATACATATCGTAGAAGTATTTGCTGAAAAACGAAAATACAGTTACACCATTTTCAACAGCAAGATTGTCAAGTTCAACATGAACAAGCGGATTCATAAAAACATCAATTGCAAGATTTTGCCCGATTAAAACTTCACCCCAATCCTGAACCGTGAGAAGCTTTTCAACATATTCACGCAACGGCTGGAAAATTTCATCTTCAAGCCATGTCTTCTTTGCATTTTCAAAAATATCCCCATCTGGTTCAGGAAGTTCAAAAGCAATTCTCGTTATAAGTTGAGCATTTGCATACTTATCACAGGCATTAAACTCAGCACATTGAGTTATTGATGTCCCGTATCCAAACCTTGCAACACCAACAAGAAGAATCCATCCGGCATATTCAAGATGCCTTAATGGGACAAAATATCTGTTAAAGACCTTAAGCCAGTTCTCATCAATTTTTTCAAAAAGTCCCCTTTCTTCACAAAACTCAAAATACTTATCAACCGCTTCATAATTCTTCGCTCGTGTCGCATTGTAAGTGTAATAGTAATACTGACGCGGGTCAAGAAAAGAATAATAATCAGTAAGTTTCAGCTCGGAATAGTTCTTGTCAAAAATTTCCACCCCTTCCCTCCATGTGGGGCGATAGTGAAAATTTTCCCTCTGCTGGATATCAACCGTCGCTTCTTCATATCTTGACGCCGGTCTGTTCCCGTATCGTTTGAGCAGATAATCAAAAGCCAATCTCTTTGGCTCAATTACCTTTTGCTTGATTTCATATTGCGTGGACATTGTAGCACCTCCGTTTTTAATTTTGATTTACTTTTTGACCTTGCCTTTTGATCCTGCAAGTCCATTTTGTTTTGCCCTGTATTCCTCAATTGGAAGTCCAGCGACAGCAAAATTTTCCTTTGGAACTTCGTTTATTATCACACGAACGCTATCAGGTTTAACTTTTAATGACTTAACAACTGCATCGGTCACATTTTTGATCAATTCTCTCTTCATCTCCGAAGTCCGTCCTTCAAGCATATTTATTATCACAACCGGCATAAAAAATCCCGATTTGTTTATTTTCTTATGACAAAAGTTGAAACTTCACCAACACCGCAGATTGTAACCTTTATGAAATCACCTTCTTTTACATCAATTGCTTCTGTTATACTACCCGTTAAGATTATGCTCCCGGCTTTGACTTTTTCACCACGCCTTGATAAAAACTTCACAAGTTGCGATACCGCAATAGCAGGATTCCCAAGCACTGCCCCCAAAGCCCCTGTTTTCTCCGGAACCCCATTCCTTTCAAAGATCACGCCGGATAATCTCAAATCAACTTCACTCGGCTTCTTAACATCAGATCCAATCGCAAATCTTGATGCAGAAAAATTATCAGCTATGACATCAATCAGTTCAAACTTAAAATCTTTAAACCTTGAATCAACAAATTCAATTGCAGGTGCGACAAATTTCGTCGCTTCAATTACTTCATAAGGTGAAACATCACCGTATAAATCTTCCCCGACTATAAAAGCGATTTCAGCTTCAGCTTTGGGATGAATGACCCCCGCAAGATTCAGTTCCCCGCCATCATCTATCTTCATATAATCAAAAAGATAACCAAATCCGACCGTTGAAATCCCCATTGACCTCTGTTTTGTGCGGGTTGTGAAGGCGAGCTTGTAACCGATGATTTTATCTCCCCGATTGAGTTTGATTTTGACAAGTTCTTTCTGAATTAAATAAGCATCGTCAATCGTTAATTCAGGATAAGTTTTGACAATTTGCTCCGCTTCCTTTCTTTCAACTTCACACTGGTGAAGATACTTTGCGATTTGCTTTAATTTCTCATTTGTCTTATGTTTCGGTTTTGATTTCACATTTCGGGAAAATTTTTGTTTTGTTATTCAACTTCAATTTCCTTTCCGAGTTTCTTTGCAAGTTCAACAGCAACATCAATTATCATATCCTCCTGACCTCCGACCATTTTTCTTCTTCCAAGTTCAAGCAGAATATCTCTTGTGTCAACTCCAAATCTTTGGGAAGCTCTTTTTGCGTGTAAGAGAAACGATGAATAAACCCCGGCATAACCGAGAGATAAACTATCCCTGTCAATGACGACCTCAACATTTTTTCTTTTCATCATCGGTCTAACGATATTTTCAGCAGCGTCCATTAATTTGTAAAGATCACATCCAGTTTTTATTCCTGCCTTATTGAAAACTGCGATTAAAACTTCAAGCGGTGCATTTCCAGCCCCTGCTCCAAGCCCACATAAAGAAGCATCAATTCTATCTGCTCCATTTTGAACTGCTGAAAGAGAATTTGCAACCCCAAGCGAAAGATTATGATGCGCGTGGAAACCAACCTGACAATTTAAATTATCTTTAAACGCCTTAATCCTATCCGCAACATCCTGCGGAAGCATAGCCCCGGCTGAATCAACAACATAAACACAATCAGCCCCGGCGCTCTCCATTATCTTTGCCTGTTTGACAAGTTCCGCTGGAGTTATCATATGAGCCATCATTAAAAATCCGACGACATCAAGCCCTCTTTTCTTTGAATACTCAATATGTTGAATCGCTATGTCTGCCTCGGTGCAATGCGTAGCTATTCGCACAACTTTTACTCCAAGATCAATTGCAATTTCAAGATCTTCAATTGTCCCGATTCCAGGAAGAAGCAAAACATCAAGTTTCGCATTTTTCAAAACTTCAGAAACGGAAGATATATACTCTGTCTCCGGATATTTTGAAAATCCGTAATTAATTGCATTTCCAGCGAGACCGTCCCCGTGTGAAACTTCAATTATATCAACCCCCGCTGAATCAAGTGCTTTCGCTATCTCAACCATATCTTCAATTTCATATTGATGGGACAGGGCATGCATTCCGTCACGAAGTGTGACATCATTTATGATGATTTTTTTATCCTCCATATTTTAATCTCCTTTTTATTGTGTAACTTTTTCCTTTAAAATTTTCTCCGCAAAAAGTTCTCCAACTCTAAGTGCTGCTGAAGTCATTATATCAAGATTTCCGGCATACTTTGGCAGATAATGTCCTGCACCTTCAATTTCAAGAAGAATTGTAACTTTATACCCACGCTTGAACTCACCGTAACCGGGTATTCTTATAGGATATTTCTCAAGCGGGTCAAAAATAGGGTCAGATTTCAAATTGTAACCCGGAACATATTTTTTAACTTCATCAACCATTTGATAAATTGACTCCGCAACTTCACTGGGATCGCATTCATCAGTTATCGTGTAAACAGTGTTACGCATAATTATCGGTGGTTCAGCCGGGTTTAAAATTATTATCGCCTTGCCTTTTTTAGCACCTCCGATTACCTCAAGACCTCTTGCGGTTGTCTGTGTGAACTCATCTATGTTTTGTCTTGTCCCGGGACCAGCGCTTTTACTTGCAACCGAAGAAACTATCTCTGCATAATGGACCTTTACAACTCTTGACACAGCATAAACCATGGGTATAGTTGCCTGACCTCCGCAAGTTATCAAGTTAACATTCAACTTATCAAGATGTTCCCCTAAATTCACAGGCGGGACAACATATGGTCCAACTGCAGCCGGAGTCAGATCAATCGCAACTTTGCCAAGTTCCCTATAAATCGGAGCATTCTGCAAATGTGCCTTTGCACTTGTTGCTTCAAAAACAATGTCAACTTCATCAACCAAGTCCTTTCGCTTCAAAAATCCCTCAATTCCTTCATAAGTCGTCTCAATCCCAAGACGCTTTGCTCTTGCAAGCCCATCTGAATTCGGATCTATACCAACCATCATAACCGGCTCAAGATTTTTTGAATATCGCAAAATTTTTATCAAAAGATCCGTCCCTATGTTTCCGCTACCTACAATTATGCATTTAACTTTTCCGTTTTTAAGTTCGCTCTGCATTTTATAATTCAAAATTTTGTTGGGAAATATTCGTCTATGTCAATTTCATCCGGTGATTTTATGTTCAACCTGACGAGATGCTTGAGATATTCATTTATCTTCTGTCTGTCCTCATCTGTATCGGCAACGAGAATGATTTTATTTCTTATCCTGAAATCTTCAAATATCGCATAAGGCATGACAAGCTCTCCGGATTCAAGCCAGTCAGAATAATGCGAAAGCCGGAATTCAACGAATTTATCCAGAAACCTTGTGAAACGAGCATACATTGTTATGCCCTGAAGTTTGTTTTTCACTCAAACTTAACACTTACGCTTCCGAGCTTCTGAATTGTCACCTTGAAAAAGTCACCTTTTTTCGGAACAACAAGTTGAGCAAGCGCACCAGACAAAACTATTTCTCCAGATCTCAAATACTCACCAAATTCAGAAAGTTTATTCGCAAGCCAGGCAACGGCTTTAACAGGATTTCCAAGCGAAGCTGCGCCCGCACCTGATACAACAACTTCCCCATTTTGCTCAAGTATCATACCCAGACACCTCAAATCAAGATTATCAACAAGCGTCTTTTTCCCTCCAAGCACAAACATACCCGATGAAGCGTTGTCAGCTATTGTATCCTGAATTTTTATTTTCCAGTCCTTAATTCTACTGTCAACAATTTCTATTGAAGGAACAACAAATGCAGTTGCCTTTAAAACATCCGCCTCCGTAATCCCCGGACCTTTTAAGTCCCTTTCCATAACAAATGCAATTTCCCCTTCAACTCTTGGCTGGATCAATTTATCAATTTTTACAACTCCACCATCCTCAACATACATTGTATCAAAAAGATACCCGAAGTCGGGCTGATTCACATTTAACATTTTTTGAACCGCTAAACTTGTAATCCCGATCTTTTTCCCCTTGATTTTCCATCCCTTGCTTAATTTCTTTTCAACATTTTTCAGTTGAATTTTATACGCATCTTCAATTGTGAGATTTCCATTTCTTGATGTAAGCGGTTCAATTGGTTTTAGGTTTAACTCCGCAAAAAATAATTCTTCTGCGAATGTTTCAATGTAATTTGCCATAATTATGCAATTTTAAAGTTTTATGCAGACATTTTTCAACTCTGTGTAAAATTCAAAGCTGTAAATCCCTCCTTCTCTCCCGATTCCGCTCATCTTCATCCCTCCAAAAGGAGTCCTCAAATCCCTCAAAAACCAGGTGTTAATCCATATAACCCCGGCTTCAATCTGACCTGCGACACGGTGCGCTCTTGTCAAATCACGAGTCCAGATTGTTGCGCTCAATCCATAATGTGTGTTATTTGCTCTTTCAACGACCTCTTCTTCAGTGTCAAATGGAGAAACAGTCACAACAGGACCGAAAATTTCTTCTTTTATAACCCTGCAATTATCATTTAACCCCACAATCACGGTAGGTTCAAGCCAGTTTCCTGATTTGAATTCTTCGGGAAGGTGCTCAGGTGTTTTTCCGCCAGTTAAAATTTTGCCACCATCTGCGACGGCTATTTCAAGGTAGGTGCGAACTTTATGTAGATGTTCTTCGCTTATCAATGCCCCCATATCAGTTTGCGGGTCAAGCGGATCGCCAACTTTGACCTGTTTGGCTCGCTGAACAAGTTTTTCAACAAATTCATCGTAAATTTTTCGCTCAACATAAATTCTTGAACCGCACAAACAAACTTCACCCTGATTTGAAAAACTTGATTGAATTGTCACATCAAGTGCCTGTTCAATATCAGCATCGGCGAAAATTATATTCGGATTTTTCCCTCCAAGCTCAAATGAAAGTTTCTTCAAATGCTGTGAAGCCGTTCTCATAATTGCTTGACCGGTTGTCGTCTCGCCGGTAAGTGAAATTAACTTAACATCTGGATGCGCAACTATAAATTCACCAGCTGAATTCGGACCGAAACCATGGACGACATTGATAACTCCTTCCGGGAGCCCCGCCTCAGCACAAATTTCCGCAAGCTTTGTCGCCGTTATCGGTGTAAGCTCAGATGGCTTTATAATGCAAGTATTCCCAGCTGCAAGACACGGTGCGACTTTCCATGTTGTGAGCAGAAGAGGAAGATTCCACGGCGTTATAAGCCCGGCAACCCCGACCGGACGTCTTAAAACATAATTTATCGCACCTCTATCATCGGTTTCATAAAATTCCGTATGAACATATTTTGCAAATTCTGCAAAGAAAGAGAAATTGTAAGACGCACGTGGTATTTCCATACCTTTTGAGAGCTTAATCGGCTTCCCGACATCTATTGATTCAAGATATGAAAGTTCATCTATCTTTTCCATGATAAGTTCCGAAATCTTCATCAAATACTTGCTTCTTTCCTTAACCGGCATCTTGCTCCAAATTTTAAAAGCTTGCACAGCTGATTTGACAGCCATCTCAACATCTTCTTTATCGCTTTCCGGGGCAGTTGCTATAACTTCGTTCGTCGCCGGATACCTGCTTTCAAATCTTTTCCCGCTGACCGAATCAACAAATTTACCGCCGATAAAATTTTTAAGCTCAAGAACTTTATTTATAACGCCACCTTTTTTCTCCTGTGCTAATTCTTTTACTTCAGGCATTAGAGCAACCTCCAATTTATATTTTTTAATTCCTCCGAAATTAACTTTGCAGTTTTGATGACATATTTTGAAAATTCCTCGTATGTTTCCTCATTTATTCTGCTTGATGGTCCCGAGATACTTACAGCAGCAATCACATTGCCCTCTCCATTGAAAACAGGCGCTGCAATGCATCTTAAACCATCTTCAATCTCTTCATTATCAATCGCATATCCACGCTCTCTAATTTTTTTAAGCTCCTCAAAAAATTTTTTTCTATCCGTTATCGTGTTTTTTGTAAATCTTTTCAACCCCTTTTCTTTTATAATTCTTTTCACCTCGTTTTCAGGAAGAAATGCAAGCATTGCTTTGCCCAAACCAGTGCAATGCGCAGGGAGGCGTTTTCCAATCTCTGAAATTATCACAAAATTTCTATCAGCTATTATTTTGTCAAGATAGGCAACTTCTCCATTTTTTAATGTCGCAAAATGAACTGTCTCGTTCAGATACCAGTGAAGTTCTTCAAGATAAACTCTTGCTCTATCAACCATTATCTTTTTCAAAGAGACGCAATTCCCGAGTTCATAAAGTTTCAATCCAAGCCGATATTTCCCTGTTTCTTCATCTTTTTCAACAACTCCAATTTTTTCCATTGAGCGAAGGAATCTGTGGACGGTGCTTTTGTGCATTTTTAAAATTCTGCTTATTTCCCCAACCCCCAATTCATATCTACTTCCATTCTGGGAGAAGACGGACAAAATTGTAAACGCCTTCTCAATTGAGTTATTCGTCGGCGTTCCTTTCATGATGGAATTCTCCTTAAATTAAAACGAAACGGGCTTTTAGCCCGAAATCTTACATCGGAAAGTTAAAAAACCACGGAAAGTTTGTCAATAGTTAATTTTTTGCCGTCTTAATATGTGAAACTCAGTATTGAATATAGAGACAGGGTTAAATCTCCCCGTTTTTTATCTTCCCCTTCAATTCATTAAGTTTCATCAGGGCTTGAAGTGGGGTCATATTGTCAAGGTCAAGATTTAAAATTTCATCCCTCAATTTGCTATCATTGAGCTCAAATAAACTTATTTGAAACTTCTCACGAAGTATCTCTTTTGAAATTTTCTTCTTTGACTTCTCATGTGGTGTTAACTCTTTTTGTTCAAGATTCATAAGTATTTCCTTTGCTCTATCTGTGACCTCCTTCGGAAGCCCGGCCATTTTCGCAACCTCAATCCCATAACTGTGATCCGCATACCCGGGGACAATTTTATGAAGGAAAATGATTTTATCTCCAACCTCTCTGACATCCGCCTTGAAATTTTTTATCCTCGGGAATAATTCTGCAAGCTCGTTCAATTCGTGGTAGTGCGTTGCAAAAATTGTCTTTGCTCTAACATGTGGATTTTCGTGAAGATACTCTGTTATCGCCCAGGCGATTGAAATTCCATCAAATGTGCTTGTGCCCCGACCGACTTCATCAAGCAAAATTAAACTTTTCGGAGTTGCGTTGTTCAAAATGTTCGCCATCTCATGCATCTCAACAAGAAATGTGCTTTCCCCACCGGCGATGTTATCCTCAGCCCCAACCCTTGTAAAGATTCTATCCACAATTCCAATCCTTGCATAACTTGCCGGAACAAAGCTTCCAATTTGAGCCAGTAAAACTATCAGACCAACTTGCCTTAAAAACACGCTTTTACCCGACATATTTGGACCCGTGATTATCAGAATTTGATTTTCCGTATTATCAAGCCGGACATCATTTGGGACAAATTTCTCACCTGCTGGCAAAATTTTTTCAACAACTGGATGCCTCCCATCTTTTATCTCAATTACATCGCTTTCATCAACAACTGGACATGTATAATTGTTTTCAACAGCAACCTCGGCAAGCGAAACGAAACAATCAAGCATGGCTATAAGCTGTGCATTTTTCTGTATCGCTTCGGTATGTTCTGAAATTTTCTCCCTCAGCTGATTGAAAAGTTCAGCTTCAAGTGCGGAAATTTTTTCTTCAGCGGTGAAAATTTTCTCCTCATACTCTTTTAGTTCTGGAGTTATAAATCTTTCTGCGTTTACAAGCGTTTGCTTTCGTATATAATCAGGCGGGATTTTGTCAAGATGTGCTTTCGTAACTTCAATGTAATAACCGAAGACAGAGTTATAATCAATTTTCAAACTTGGTATCCCCGTTCTCTCCCTTTCCTTCTGTTGTAAATTTGCTATAAACTCTTTACCAGAGCGAGCGATGTATCTTAACTCATCAAGTTCGGAATTATATCCATCTCTTATCACACCTCCATCTGAAACAGTTGATGGTGGGTCATCAACAATTGCAGTTTCAATTAATGATACAACATCTTCAAGCGGGTTGAGAAGTTTGCATATTTTCTGTAGCGCCTCTGCTTTCGTATTTGAAAGCAGTGTCTTAAGTTTTGGAATTTTTTTGAGGGATTCTTTTAAACTTATCATATCCCGTGGATTTGCCCTTCCCGTCGTCCCCGGAAGATGCGCACGTATTGCTATTCTTGAAATCAATCTTTCAATATCACCTATCTCACCAAGGACTTCGTAAAGCTCTTTTCTTAATTTTTGATTCTCATAAAGTTCCTTTACAGCTTCAAGGCGTTTCTGAATTGGTTCAAGTTTTTTAAGCGGTCTCAAAACCCATCTTTTCAGAAGTCGTGCCCCCATCGGGGTTTGTGTCTTATCAATGATAGAGAAAAGAGTCCCGTAAGTTGTCTCGCCCGAAAAAGAAATTGCGATCTCAAGATTTCGTTTCGTCGCCGGGTCAAGGATCATATAATCACCTGTATCATAGCGGGAAATTTTTCTGATATGAACAAGTTTTGTCCTCTGCGTCTCCTGTAAATAATGCAAAACAGCACCGGCAGAAATTATCCCGAGTTCAAGATCATCAATTCCAAAGCCCTTGAGAGATTGTGTCTGGAAATGATTTGTTAAAATTTCAAAAGCATAATCATATTTAAAAATCCAATCTTCAAGCTTTGTAAGAGCCGGCTTTATTCTTGTTTTCTCAAGGATATCATCAATTAAATTTTTGGTTGATTTGCTGAATAAAATTTCGCTTGGCGTGATCGTATCAAGTAAGTTTGGCAATTCTTCAATTGAAACCTCACTTGCATAAAATTCGCCGGTTGAAACATCAGCAAAAGAAACGCCCGCTTTATTCTCTTTAAAGAACAAAGCACATACAAAGTTATTCGCTCTATTGTCAAGAAGTTTATCTGTAAGAGCTACACCCGGGGTGATTATCTCAATCACATCTCTTTTAACTATCCCTTTTGCAAGCTTCGGGTCTTCAAGCTGTTCGCAAATTGCAACTTTATATCCTGCTTTGACAAGCTTGGGAAGATAAGTATCAAGCGCATGATGTGGAAATCCAGCAAGAGGGACATCAGCAGCTGCGCCATTTGCTCTTTTTGTAAGAGCTATGCCAAGAACTTTGGATGCGATTTTCGCGTCTTCTTCAAATGTCTCATAAAAATCTCCCATTCTGAATAAAACTATTGCATCGGGGTACTGTGCTTTTATCTTTCTGTACTGTCTCATCAATGGGGTTGACATAGCCCTTTGCATAAAAAATTTATTTCACAACAAAACAATTAGGTTTTCGCTCCATATTTCAAATCAAACTCATAACTCTTCACCATCTTTAAATCAGGATATGTCTCTTTGATAAACTCCTCAACTTCCGGTGAAAAAGTGTAACCAACTATAAAAGCATAAACATCAGCATTTAAAAATCTTCTCAATCTATCTCGCACGCTCATTAAATCTCTAACTTCTTTTTTACTCGGTCTTGACTTGCATTCACCAATTACATAAACTCTTTCCCCGTTCTTCTTTCCCTCAATGTAAATGTTAATCTCATCATATCTCCCATCTGGATAGACGACATTTCTTCGCTCAACTACTTCTGCCTCAACTCCAAACTCAACCCTGACAAAATCATACATATAACGCATAATTTTATCTTCAAGCCCGTATCCAACCGTATCTGAAATACCCATCAATATCTCACGCGTCCTCTGATGTTCAATGATAAGTTCATTTAATCTCTCCTCCGTTCTTCTCTGCGCCTCCGCAAGCTGATCAACTCTCTGTGTAAGCTGATTTAATCTCTCCTCTGTCTTTCTCTGTGCCTCCGCAAGCTGATTTATCGCAT
>CAZQJI010000016.1:0-18873 GCA_964593475.1 uncultured Bacteroidota bacterium
AAAATGATATTTGCAGAGACGCCTTCAAACCCGCTCCTTTACCTGACGGACTTGAAAAAACTATCTCAAGTTCGTGATTCATTCAACAAAGAAATTTTAATTGCGGTTGACAATACATTTATGACACCTTATCTTCAAAGACCGCTTGAATTGGGTTGCGATATAGTTGTCCACAGCAGCACGAAATTTCTCAACGGACATAGCGATGTCGTCGGTGGAATTGTCGTGACAAATAGAGATGAACTTCAAAAACCTCTCTGGTATATTCAGCGTGCCTTTGGTGCTGTCCCAAGCCCGTTTGATTGCTGGCTTCTTTTGAGGTCAATTAAAACACTTGCTGTCAGAATGAATCAACATTGTCATAATGCAAAAAGAATTGCAATCTTTCTAGCGTCTCACCCGAAAGTTAAAAGGGTTTTTTATCCCGGGCTTCCATCACATCCACAATATGAACTTGCTCAATCTCAAATGAAGGACTTCGGCGGAGTTATAACGATTGACCTCGGCTCAAAAGAAAATGCGAAAAAATTTCTTGACAATTTAAAAATCTTCACGCTCGCTGAATCACTTGGTGGGGTTGAAAGTTTGGTAAATCATTCCTGGACAATGAGTCATTCTTCGGTATCAGAAGAAGAAAAAAAAGAACTCGGGCTTACAGAAGGAATTGTAAGATTGTCCGTCGGAATTGAAGATGTTGAAGACCTAATTGACGATCTTGAACAAGCACTTGATAAAATTTAAATTTTGAAACCCTACATATCCGAACTTCGTCAAATCTCTCAAAAAAGATAAGGAGATTATCAAAAATGAACAGAAGATATTTTTATTTCCTGCTGATTTTTTTCATTTTTTCAACCTCTTTATTCTCACAGCGTCCAAGATTTTACTATAAATCGCCAACCCCACCACCCGAACATTTCACACGAGATAGGACTTACGATCTTCTTCACATTAAAATAGAAATTGCACTTGATGAGAAACAAAAAACAGTTGATGGCAAAGTTACAACAAAATTTGTTCCATTAAGACCAAACTTTAACATCTTTGAACTTGACGCTGCGGAGATGAAAATTAAAAATGTTTATTTCCCAAACGGACAAAAATTAAAATTTTACTTTGACTCGCTTGCTCAAAAATTAAAAATTTACCTTGATAGAAATTATTCATTCAAAGACACCCTTTCCGTCGTCGTTGAATACTTTGTCTCAAATCCGCGTAAAGGTTTATATTTTATCCAGCCGGATTCCGCTTATCCAGATAAACCATATCAAATATGGTCACAGGGAGAGCCAGAAGATAACCATTACTGGTTTCCATGTTATGACTTCCCCAACGATAAAGCAACAAGTGAACTCATTGCGACCGTCAACAAAAATTTCATTGTCATTTCAAATGGAAAACTTCTCTCAGTTAAAGAGGACAAAAAACAAGGCGTGAAAACTTATCACTGGTTCATGGATAAGCCACACTCAACTTATCTTATTTCAATTGTTGCAGGTGAATATGTCAAACTCCAGGATTATTACCTTGACATTCCGCTTGAATACTATGTGTATAAATCAAATGCAAAATATGCAAAACTTTCATTTGAAAAAACACCAGAGATAATGAAGTTTTTCTCTGAAAAAATCGGCTATAAATATCCATACAATAAATACGCACAGACAATCGTTGAGGACTTCATCTACGGCGGAATGGAGAATATAACCGCAACAACTTTGACAAGTTCAACAATCCACGATGAAAGAGCACATCTTGATGTTTCAAGCGATGGACTTGTAGCGCACGAGATGGCTCATCAATGGTGGGGTGATCTTTTGACATGCAGAAGCTGGGAACACGCATGGTTAAATGAAGGATTTGCCACATACTTTACAGCGCTTTACTTTGAATATGCGCGTGGCAAGGATGAATTCCAATTCAATGTCTACAATATGCAAAGGAGCGCAAAATTTGCAGACATGGCGGAGAAAAAGCCAACCGTGTGGAATAGATATTTTGACCCGACGGATTTATTTGGTCCACACATCTATCAACGTGGCGGTTCAATTTTGAATATGATAAGATTTATCCTCGGCGATGAACTTTTCTGGAAGGCGATAAACTATTACGCCACAAAGTATGCTTATCAAAATGTTGAAACAAACGATTTCAAAATCGCAATTGAAGAAGCAACGGGATTTAACTTGAAATGGTTCTTTGACCAGTGGCTCTATAAAGCAGGTTACCCGGTTTTTGATGTAAAATATAATTATGATGCGGAACAGAAAATCGTGAAACTTACAGTTGAGCAAATTCAGCCATCGGATTCACTAACCCCTGAAGTTTTCAAAACACCCGTTGATGTTGAGATAACCACAAAATCCGGAAGCAAAACACACCGAATTTTCATTGACAGAAGAAAACAAGAATTTGAATTCGTTGTTGATGATAAACCGCTTATGGTGATTTTTGATAAGGGCAACTGGATTTTAAAGGATCTGTATTTTGAGAAGTCAAAAGAAGAATTGATATATCAGGCAAAAAATGCAAGTGAAATGATTGACAGGTTGTGGGCGGTTCAAGAACTCGGGAAATTTATGGATGAACAAGATGTCTCAGACCTTATGAAAGAAATCGCAAACTCAAATGAATTCTATGCAATAAGACAGGAGGCAATTAACAATCTCGGAAAGTTAAAGGACGAAAACACCGCAAGATTTTTGATTGAAATTTATAACAGAGAAAATGATTCAAGGGTAAGAAGAAGTATCGTTGAGTCATTAAAAGAGTTTAAATTTGATTTCGTTGCGAGTTTCCTTGACGATGTCATAAGGAATGAAAAAAGTTATTATGTAATTGCATCTGCTGTTAATTCGCTTGCTTTGATTGATTCCGTAAATAAAATTAATGTTTTGAAGAAGGCCCTTGAACTTGACTCGCATCAGGAGGTTATAAGAACATCTGCTTTGAGAAGGTTCAGCGATTTCAAAAATACAAAATTTGAAAAAGAAGCAATTGAGATTCTGAAAAAATATTCTTTGCGTGGAAATAACCCATCAATCCGTATGGCTGCGATTTCAACAGTTTCACTTTTTGCAGATAAAGACCCGAGCATAAAAGATTTTATCTTCGGGATGGCTAACACACCGGAATTTTTCGTGAGGATGGTGATTTATAATGTCCTTGGTAATATCGGTGATAAAGAAGTTTTGAACTACTTGAAGTCCGCAGAGAAAAAGGAGGTTGACGGGCGAATGCTTCAAGCAATATGGGATGCGATCGCAAGGTTAGAAAGTAAAATTAGTGGTTAAAAATTTGCCTTCAAGGCGGGGTGCGAGCCAATCACCCCGCTCGTTTTAATACCATCCCCTTTTATTGTGAAATCCTTGCTTATTACGGGTTTTCCAAAAACTTGTTTAATTCCAGAAGTGGGGTTATATTTATTTGGTTTTTGCAAAAAATTTAAACCCTGTAAAAGATGGCAAAGCAAAAAACTCAATTCGTGTGCCAGAACTGCGGTTATATTTCCCTGAAATGGATGGGGAGATGTCCCGAATGCAACGAATGGAACACAATGGTTGAGGAAATAATAATGCCAGAGGATAAAATTCAGGAGCAAATTTCACTTTTAAAACCGCCAGCAATACCGGTTGACCTTGAAAAAATTGAACTTAAAGAGGAAGAGAGGATAAAGACAGGAATAAATGAGTTTGACCGTGTTCTTGGGGGTGGAATCATCCCGGGCTCAGTGGTTTTAATCGCAGGAGACCCGGGCGTTGGGAAATCAACCCTTATGACGCAAATTGTCCCCGGTTTAAAAGGGAAAAAAATTCTATATGTCACAGGTGAAGAGTCAGTAAAACAATTGAAACTCAGAACAGAAAGATTAAACTTCCCGAAATCGTTTCAATCAAAAAATTTCCTCGTTCTTGCCGAGACAAATTTAAATCTCATTGTAAATGTAATTGAAGAAGTAAACCCCGATATAATCATCATTGACTCAATTCAAACTATGTATAGACCCGAACTTGAGAGTGCGCCCGGGAGCGTAAGTCAGGTTCGTGAATGTGCCTCAGTTCTTATGCAACTGGCAAAGAATACAGGTAAATCCGTTCTTTTAGTCGGTCATGTCACAAAAGATGGTTTAATTGCCGGTCCAAAAGTCCTTGAACATATGGTTGATACGGTCTTACAATTTGAAGGCGAAAGACATCAAGCGTATAGAATTTTAAGAGCTGTTAAGAATAGATTTGGCTCAACGAATGAGATCGGAATTTTTGAGATGACAACCGAAGGATTGAAAGAAGTTAAAAATCCATCTGAAATTTTTCTCTCTGAGAGGACATTTGGAGTTTCAGGTTCATCTGTTGTTGCTTGTATTGAGGGAACAAGACCGCTTCTTGTTGAAGTTCAGGCGCTTGTCACACCAGCAAGTTACGGGACTCCACAAAGGACATCAATAGGTTTTGATTATCATCGTCTTTCCGTTCTCCTTGCTGTCCTTGAGAAAAAAGTTGGCGTTCGGTTAAGTGGGCATGATGTTTTCATAAAAATTGTCGGTGGATTGAAAATTGATGAGCCAGCAATTGATCTTGGCGTTGTAACTGCAATTGTTTCAAGTTTAAAAGATATACCCGTTGACTCACAAGCAGTGGTTGTCGGAGAAGTTGGTCTTGCAGGTGAAGTCAGGTCTGTGACTCAAATAGAGAAAAGAATTCAGGAATCCGCAAAACTTGGGTTTAAAAAAATTATCGTTCCGAAAAATAACACTCGTGGCTTAAAAATTGACGCCGAGATTGAAATCGTCGGCGTAAGAAAAGTAAATCAAGCGCTTGAAGAACTTTTGAACATTTAAAACAAAAAGAAATGATTTAATGAAAGAGGCACTTGGCTTAATTGGTTTGATTGCGATTGTGATATGCTGGATTCCTCAAACTTATGAATCTATAAAGCGGGGTTACACAAATATGAACCTTTACTTCCTGCTCATATACTTCATCGGGAGCTTGTCACTTACAATTTACGCCTTCGGGAATTTTGTCTTTTTCACACTTAATTTTCTTGCTTCAATTGGAAGTTTGATAAATTTGTATTTTAAATTTTTCCCCCGTGTAAAACTAAATCCGACAGGTGATGAAAATTGTCCTCGCCACCAGAAACAGACACAAGATTGAGGAGATAAAGCAAATTTTGAAAATTTATCTTGATGATGAACTTTATCCAAAACTTGAGATTTTAAGCACCGCTGACTTCCCGGAGATTCCTGAGATATACGAGGATGGAAAAACATATTATGAAAATGCTTTCAAAAAAGCGAAGATAGTTCACGAGTTCACAGGTCTTCCTTCAGTTGCGGATGACAGCGGGATTGAGGTAGATTTCTTAAATGGCGAACCGGGCGTCATATCCGCAGTTTACGCCGGCGAAAATGCAACCGATGAAGAAAACAACAGAAAACTTTTAAAACTTCTTGAAGGTGTTCCAATTGAAAAAAGAACTGCTCGTTTCAGGTGCGTGATAGTTTATGTTGATGGCGAGATTGAGAAAGTTTTTGAAGGTGTTACAGAGGGTAAAGTTATATTTGAACCGATTGGAGAAGGTGGATTTGGGTATGATCCTTTGTTTGTGCCGGATGGATTTAACCTAACATTTGCTCAGATGCCAAAGGATTTAAAAAACAGGATAAGCCACAGATCAAAGGCAATTCAAAAATTTGCCGAGTTTATCTCGCAAGTTTTACAAAAACAAAATTAAAAAATTTATGAAAACAAGCAGAAGCAAAAATCTTTACACAAAGGCATTGAATTTAATCCCGGGTGGTGTAAATTCGCCAGTCAGGGCTTTTAAAGCAGTGAATTCAAATCCATTGTTCATTGCAAAAGCATCGGGTTCAAAAATATGGGATGTGGACGGGAATAAGTTCATTGATTATGTTATGTCGTGGGGTCCGCTTATACTCGGTCATTCTCACCCGGAAGTTATATCTGCTGTTAAAAATGCATTGAAAAACGGAACAAGTTATGGTGCGCCAACAGAAATTGAAATCAAGATGGCTGAGCTCATAAAAAAGATGATGCCATCAATTGAACTTGTGCGAATGGTTAATTCCGGAACAGAAGCAACAATGAGTGCAATTCGCCTTGCAAGAGCATACACAGGGAGAAAGAAAATCATAAAATTTGAAGGTTGTTACCACGGACATGCAGACAGTTTCCTTGTAAAAGCAGGTTCAGGTGCGACAACCCTGGGAATACCAAGCAGTCCTGGCGTCCCTGATGAACTTGCATCGCTTACTTTGAACGCAAAATTTAACGATATTGAATCAGTTCAAAAACTTATTGATGAAAATAAAAATGAAATCGCTTGCATAATTGTTGAGCCAGTGCCGGGGAATATGGGAGTTGTTTTACCGAAGAATGATTTCTTGAAAAAGCTTCGTGAAATTTGCGACCGTGAAAATATAGTTTTAATCTTTGATGAAGTCATAACCGGTTTTCGCCTTGCTCCCGGGGGTGCGCAGGAATTTTTCGGGGTTAAACCTGATTTAACAACGCTTGGGAAAATCATCGGTGGTGGGTTTCCAGTTGGGGCTTATGGTGGAAAGAAAGAAATTATGCAATTAATCGCACCATCGGGACCGGTCTATCAAGCCGGAACTCTTTCCGGAAACCCAATAGCCATGACAGCTGGATATACGACTTTGAAAATTTTATATGAGAAAAGAAAAACAATTTATAAACAACTTGATGCAAAGGCGAGATACCTTGCTGAAAGTTTCAGAGAAATCGCTGATGGAAATGGTGTAAAGATTCAAGTTCATCAGATCGGTTCAATGATGACTGTTTTCTTTACAGATGGAGAGGTTTACGATTATGAATCAGCTTTAAAATCAGACACGAAAAAATTTGCAAGGTTCTTTAATCTTATGCTTGAAAATGGGATTTATCTCCCACCATCACAGTTTGAAGCAATGTTTCTGTCAACCGCACATACAGACGAAGACCTTGAAAAAACCATCAAAGCGTTTGAAAGGTCAATAAAAGCACTTTTGAGTTAATTCTCTATTGAAACATTTCGTTTAATTCATCCCGTCAAATTATTTTGAATTCATCACAAACAAAATCAAGGTTTAAAAATGCGACTCAAAAATTCACTATTTTTGCTCGGCTTAATATTTATTCTCTCAGTTGTCTCATCCCTCGCACAGAGGAAAGCAGAACCAGTAAAAGCACAGCCGTTTAAATACGACACAAGTTTATATCGTGCGATGCAATGGCGGGAAATCGGACCGTTCAGAGGTGGAAGATCAATAGCAGTTGCCGGACACCCTGAACAACCTTTGACCTATTATTTTGGTGCAACGGGCGGTGGCGTGTGGAAAACCGAAGATGGTGGCGTCACCTGGGTAAATGTCTCAGATGGATTTCTAAAATCAAGTTCTGTTGGTGCAATCGCCGTTGCCGAATCCGATCCAAATGTGATTTATATCGGAATGGGTGAGTCATGCTTGAGAAATAACATTATAATTGGGGATGGTGTTTATAAATCTGAAGATGCTGGTAAGACATGGAAACATCTCGGGCTTGCGGAAACAAAAGTTATTTCAAAAATTCGCGTTCATCCAAAAGATGCAAACATTGTTTATGTAGCTGCACTTGGAAATCCATTTGCCCCATCAACCGAACGTGGAGTTTATAAATCAACAGATGGAGGTAAAACCTGGAGAAAAGTTTTATACAAAGACGAGAAAACAGGAGCAATTGATTTATCAATTGACCCGACAAATCCAAGGGTGATTTATGCTGCGATGTGGGAAGTTTACAGAAACTTCTGGACCCTCTCAAGTGGAGGTCCAGGGAGCGGACTCTGGAAGTCAACAGATGGTGGGGAGACATGGTTTGAAATTTCAAATAATCCGGGTTTTCCTAAAGGGATAAAAGGTAAAATCGGGGTTTCAGCATCTCCGGCAAAACCGGGGCTTGTTTGGGCTTTAGTTGAAGCAGAAAACGGCGGACTTTTCAAATCTGAAGATGGTGGGGCAACATGGAGAAAAACAAGCGACGATAAACGATTATGGGAAAGACCATTTTACTACATGCATGTTTTCGCCGACCCGAAAAATCCAGATGTCGTTTATGTTTTGAATGTCCAGTTTTTAAAATCAATTGACGGTGGAAGAACATTTACAACTATAAGAACTCCGCACGGCGACCATCATGATTTATGGATAAATCCAAAAGATCCAAACATAATGATCCATGCAAGCGATGGTGGAGCTTCTGTCACATTCAACGGTGGTTTGACCTGGACGGAACAAGATTATCCAACTGCACAATTTTACCATGTCACGGTGGACAGCCAATTCCCATATTACATTTACGGAGCTCAACAAGATAACACAACTGTTGGAATTGCAAGCAGGACAACCGGCTTCGGAATAGATAGAACAGATTGGTTCCCTGTCGGCGGTGGTGAAAGTGGTTACATTGCAGTCAGACCTGATGACCCAAATATAGTTTATGCAGGAAGTTATGGCGGACTTTTAACAAGATTTGACAAAAGAACACGTGAAACTAAAAACATAAGTGTCTGGCCCGAGACACCAATTGGAGGTGGCGCACGAGATATAAAATATCGTTTTCAATGGACTTATCCAATTGTCATTTCACCACATGACCCGAATGTTTTATATGTTACAGGAAATCATGTTTTCAGAAGCACAAACGAAGGAATGACCTGGGAGGTCATAAGTCCCGACTTAACAAGAAATGATACATCAAAAATTGGTCCATCGGGTGGACCCATAACAAAAGACAACACAACTGCAGAATATTACTGCACGATTTTCGCCTTTGCTGAATCACCCGTTAAAAAAGGAGTTCTCTGGGCTGGCTCTGACGATGGATTGATACATGTATCAACTGATAACGGAAAAACCTGGGTTAATGTGACCCCGAAAGAATTGCCTGAGTGGAGTTTGATAAGCATAATTGAACCATCTCCTTTTGACGCCGGGACAGCATATGTTGCTGCTACAAAATATAAACTCGGCGATTTTAAACCTTATATTTTCAAGACAACAGATTACGGTAAAACCTGGAAAAAAATTGTAAATGGAATTCCAGATGGACACTTTACACGAGTTGTTCGTGCTGATCCAAACAGGAAAGGTTTGCTTTACGCTGGAACTGAATTCGGAATTTATGTATCATTTGATGATGGCGAAAACTGGCAAACGCTTCAGCTTAACCTCCCGATCACCCCAATTTACGATATAGCAGTTCACCCGAGAGAAAAAGACCTTGTCGTTGCAACTCATGGTCGTTCATTCTGGGTTCTTGATGATTTAACCCCGCTTTACCAGATAAATGATGAAGTTGCAAAGTCAGATGTTTATCTTTTCAAACCACGCGATACATACAGAATGCGAGGCGGAGGTGGATTCAGAATTCCGGGCGCCACGGTCGGACAAAATCCTCCAAATGGAGTTGTCGTTTATTACTACTTCAAAGAGAAGCCGAAAGATGAGGTCAAACTTGAATTCTATGACGAAAAAGGAAACTTGATAAAATCATTTTCAAGTAAAGCTGAAAGACCCGAAGAAGCACAACCTCAGGAAGAATTTTTCATGTTCGGAGCGGGTCCCCGCGCTGAAAGAGTTCCAGCTGAAGCCGGGATGAATAGATTTGTATGGGATATGCGTTATCCAGACGCTGAAAACTTAAAAGACATTCGCTTCTGGAGCTGGGGCGGAACAACAAGAGGACCTGTTGCAGTCCCCGGAAAATATCAAGTCAAACTCATCGTTGGAGGAAAGACATTAACACAATGGTTTGAGATCAAAAAAGACCCGAGAATAAAGACAACCGATGAAGAATTTAAAGAACAATTTGAACTCCTTATTAAAATCAGAGACAAACTCAGTGAAGCAAACAAAACAGTAAACACAATAAGAGATATCGTCAAGCAAATTGATGAACTGACACAAAGATTAAAAGGAACGCAGAACGAAGAGAAGGTGAAGAAACTTTCAAAATCTTTGAGGGACAAACTCACATCAATTGAAAGCGAGATAACTCAAAATAAAGCCAGAAGTTCACAGGACATTTTGAACCATCCTGTAAAATTAAATGGCAAACTTGCAGCACTTGCAGGTGCTGTTGCAAGCGCAGATTCAAAACCAACTAAACAAATGTATGATGTCTTTGAGGATTTATCAAAGCGACTTGATGTTCAACTTAACAGATTCAAAGAGGTGATGGAAAAAGATATACCTGAATTTAATCGTGCAATTAAAGAACTTGAGATCCCTGCGATAATCATTGAGAAAAAATAAATCCATAAATCCCGGGGCTATTTCTCGCCCCGGGGTAAACAAAACTAAAAAAGAAGAGATATGAAAAGTTTGTTGAAAATTTTCTTATCAATTCTCCTAACGCAATTTGCCCTTTCACAACAAAATGACACAATAAAAACTTACTATCTTGGAGAAATTGAAGTAACCGCTTATCGTGAAGGCGGGGAAATTCTAAATGTTCCGATGTCAGTAAGTTTGGTTGATTTTAACGACTTCGCTTTGAAAAGAAAAGTTGATTTGTCTGATGTGCTGAACCTTGCCCCGGGCGTTCTTGCGCAGAGCAGATCTGGCGGACACGATGTGAGATTAACAATCCGTGGATTTGGCACCCGTGGATACGGGGATAAATCAAACGCAGGAACGATAAGAGGAATAAAAATTCTGGTTGATGGATTCCCGATAACAGAACCCGACGGCAGAACATCTCTTGATTTCATTGACTTACTTTCAACAGAGAAAATAGAAATAATGCGAACAAATGCCTCAACCTTGTTTGGCAATGCCTCCGGCGGGATCATAAATTTTGAAACTTTTGATGTGCGAAATACATTTGCAGAAATAATGGGAACATACGGAAGTTTTGGGTCCTGGCAAACCAATTTTAAAGCGGGTTTAAAGTTTGAAACCGGTGAAGCAATTTTAACCGGAACAGCGAAAAAATTTGAAGGATGGCGTCAGAATAGCTCAAATGAGAAAAAACAAATATACTCCGTCATTAAAACGAAACTCACGAAAGAATCACAAATCAAAATTGTCTCCGGCTTTGTCTCAAATTTATTTTACATCCCGGGACCCTTGACACTTGAGCAGTTTAACTCTGACCCTAAACTCGCAAATCAAACCTACCTTGACAGAAAAGAGAGAAGATACAACAGGATTGGAAGGATCGGGTTAAACTTAACAACACGACTTACTAAAAATCAAATCGTTGATCTCAAAATCTTCTTTGAACCAAAAGTATTGCAAAGATCAGAAAGGGGAACTTTCAGGGATTTCAATCGCTATTTCTTCGGAGCGGGATTTACCTATCAAATCAACGCTGACAATGCTCTACTTAAACCAAAATTAATTCTCGGCTATGATGATTCTTATCAGGATGGAACGATACTTTTTTACAATCTCAAAGATGGAGAAAGAGGCGACTCTTTGAGAACAAACAAAAGAGAAGGCGGGAGAACGGGTGGATTTGTATTAAAACTTGAGATTAACCCGATTGATAATTTTTCTATCTCTCTGGGTGGAAGATATGATTTTCACAATTACATAAGTGAAATTTATCCCGCAGGCGTAAAACGAATCACGCAAAGAGATGTTTTAAAGATGAACAAATTCACCCCGTATTTTTCTGTTCTTTTCAAAACAGGTGCAAACAATTCCATCTACTTTACATCAAGCGGTGGAGTTGAAGCACCGGCATTTAACGAAGTTGATCCACCACCAGAGTTAAAAAATGTTTCATTGAATCCACTGCTCAAACCGATGTCGTCCCAGACATTTGAATTTGGTTGGAAAGGTGTTTCAACACTTAAAAATTCTGTCTTATCAAGCGTGATTTATTCAATTTCGTTTTTCAGAATTGATGTCAAAAATGAAATAGTTCCATACAACAACGGTTCCTGGTTCTTCTCGGCTGGAGAGTCAAGAAGATACGGAATTGAGGTAAGCAGTTATATGAAATTTTCAACTTTAACTGACTTAAATTTTGCTCTGACTTATTTAAATACGAAATATCTCAAATACGAAAACGATTTGGGAAATCTTTCGGGAAAATTTGTCCCCGGAATTCCACGAGTTTGGGGTAATATGGGATTGAGAATTGATTTAGAACCTTTTACCATAAATCCTGAACTAATTTATGTCGGAAGATATTTTGCAGATGATTTGAATGAACTTGAGGTCTCACCTTATACATTAATTAACATTTCTTTTGGCTTCAAATTGTCAATTTCAAAGATGAATGTTTATATGACTGCCGGTGTTAATAATTTACTTAACAAAAAATACATTGCCTCCGTTTTCATAAATCCGGAAAGGAAACAACCATATGCTTACATTGAGCCGGGACTTCCAAGAAATTGGTTTGTCAATTTCTCGCTCACTTATTTTTAAACGAGAATAAATTTGATTTTTTTACCCGCTCGTGTTAGATTAACTCTGTGAATTCAGTAAAAAAATAAAAATGTAAAGATGAAGTTAATCGCAAAACTTTTCGGATTAATTTTATTTTTAAACTTCGCTCTTTCACAGGAATATGTCATAAAAGTTGCAACAATTGCACCTGACGGAAGCACATGGATAAATGTTTTGAAAGAATATGACGCACAAATAAGGAAAGAGAGCAATGGAAGAATTGGTTTCAAAATTTACGCTGGCGGTGTCGCTGGAGATGAACTTGATGTCCTTAAAAAAATCAGAATAGGACAATATCACGCTGCTGGATTTACAGGCGTCGGAATAGGTGAAATTGCACCAAATTTGAGAATTCTTGATTCGCCTTTCCTTTTCAAAAGTTATGACGAGGTTGATTACATATATCAAAAATTTAACGATGAATTTGAAAAGGAGATTGAAAAAGGTGGTTTCGTTTTGCTTGGATGGGCAGAAGTTGGATTCATATATACATTCACAAAAACACCAATTTATGGCGTTGATGATTTGAAGAAAATAAAAATGTGGGCATGGCAAGGAGACCCGATCGCAGATGTTGCCTATAAAGTCATTGGAGTAACACCTGTCCCTCTTTCAATTACAGAAGTTTTGACATCGCTCCAAACTGGAATAATTGACGGAGTTTATGGTTCTCCGCTTTCAATGCTTGCAACTCAATGGTTCACAAGGGTCAAATATATGCACAATGTTCCACTCTCAAATGCTTCCGGCGCACTTTTGATCTCAAAAAAATACTTTGATTCCCTGCCAAAGGATTTACAGGAAATCCTTCTGCGAAACGGAAGAAAATATATGCGTAAACTTGTTCTGCTAACTCGTGAAGAAAACAAGAAAGCAATAGAGACACTGAAGAAAAACGGCATAACGATAACAGAACCACCATCTAAAAAACTTCTTGATGAATACGATGAAATTGGGAGAAAGGCAAGAAGAATGCTTGTCGGCAAAGTTTTCAGCGAAGAATGGTTGAATAAAATTGAAAAAGCGCTTGAAGAATACCGAAGATCAAATCAAAAAGCGTCAAATTGATGAAACTTTTAGATATAATTGACGAAGCGATCGCAAAGATTGAAAAAGTTCTGATAACGCTTTTGCTTTCGTTGATGGTTCTAATTGGATTCACACAGGTTATTTTGAGAAACTTTTTTGAAACCGGTCTTTTATGGGCTGACCCGTTTTTAAGATATGCAGTTCTCTGGCTTGCATTTATCGGGGCTTCGCTCGCTACAAGAGAAGACAGACACATAAATATTGATGTTTTAACACGACTTCTTTCACCAAAATTAAAAAAGTTAAGTTTTGTCGTTACAAATCTCTTTGCTCTTGTTGTTTGCGTTATACTTTTAAAAGCATCAATTGATTTTATAAAAATTGAGATTGAATTCCCCAACGATATTTTTCTCGGGATTAAGAACTGGCAGGTTGAAATGGTTATCCCGATCGGTTTTGCTTTGATGAGTTTCAGATTTTTTGTGCGAATTTTGAAATTGTCCCTCATCAAAAACATTTTCTGAATTTTAAATGCTCAATTTTCTTCTGATACTCTTATTTGTTCTTTTTGCGCTCTTCAGGACACCGCTTTTCGCAGTTATATCTGCGATTGCGATTTTAAGTTTTTTAACCGCACAGACAGATCTTTCAGCAATTGTGATTGAAATGGTTCGGCTTGCGAATACTTCTACTTTAATTGCCATACCACTTTTCACTTTTGCCGGTTATATCCTTGCCGAAAGCAACACACCAAGACGACTTGTAAATTTAACGCAGGCGCTTTTTGGCTGGATTCCGGGAGGACTTGCAATAGTTGTTTTAACCTCCTGCGCTGTTTTCACCGCTTTCACAGGCGCATCCGGGGTTACAATCGTCGCTCTCGGCGGACTTGTCTTCCCTGCACTTATAAAAGGAAATTACTCTGAAAAGTTTTCGCTTGGGCTCGTGACAACATCCGGAAGTTTGGGACTTCTCTTCCCACCAAGTTTGCCTCTGATTCTGTATGCTCTCGTTGCACAAGTTGATGTTGATAAATTATTCCTCGCCGGAATTATCCCCGGGATACTGCTTGTGTTTCTTCTTTCAATTTATAGCATTGCAAGAAATTATAGAGCAGGAATAACGACACAAAAATTCTCATTTCAAAATCTCTGGCGTGCAACAATTGACGCAATCTGGGAAATTCCGCTTCCATTTATAATAATCGGCGGAATTTACACAGGGATTTTCACTGTAATTGAAGCATCTGTTATAACTGCTGTTTACGTTTTGATAGTTGAATTTTTCATCTATCGCGATTTGAGTTTTAAAAAGGATTTACCGAGGATTATAAAAGAAAGCATGATACTTGTCGGCGGGATTTTGATAATCCTCGCATCTGCGCTTGGCTTAACGAGTTATCTTATTGACGCACAGGTCCCGATGAAAATTTTTGAATTCATTCAAAAGTATATCTCAAGCAAATACACATTTTTACTTCTTTTAAATGTTTTTCTTCTCATCGTCGGTATGTTGATGGATATATTTTCGGCGATAATAGTTGTCGTCCCGATTATAACTCCGATCGCGTTAAAATTTGGCGTTGACCCGATTCATCTCGGTATAATTTTTTTGACAAATCTTGAAATTGGTTATCTCACGCCACCGGTTGGCTTAAATCTTTTCATTTCAAGTTTTAGATTTGAAAAGCCGATAATGAAAATCTACATTTCAACACTTCCATTTATACTCATCCTTTTTGTTGCCCTTCTTCTTATAACCTATATCCCCGAAATTTCACTTTTCCTCGTAAAATAAATGTTTCTAAACCTGCTTTGAATGTGCATCAGACGAACAAGAACGAGCAAAAAATTGCAGTTCAAGGGTAATTTTCAAACTTGACTTTATTCCCCCATTTTTATTAAATTTATAAGCGAAAACTGGAGGGTTAGCCTAATTGGTAAGGCGGCGGTCTTGAAAACCGCTGGGCTTCGCGCCCTTGGGGGTTCGAGTCCCTCACCCTCCGCTTCATTTCCCACCTTAAATTTCATACTTAAATGTCTGATTTTTTGACTTAAATCAATTTTTTACACCCGCAAATTTTTTATAATACAGAAAAAAATCAAGGTTAAAAATGACAGCAACACAGCAATTGAAAAAGGAACATCAAGCGGTTCGCCTTGCTTTAATTTTTCTTGAAATGTTGAGAATCCAAATTGAAAACAAGAAAACAATTGATGTGGAAAAATTTGAGAAACTGCTGGAATTTTTCAAAATTTTTGTTGATAAATGTCATCACGGAAAGGAAGAGAACTTCCTCTTTCCAGAACTTGAAAAGGCGGGCATCCCGAGAGAGGATGGACCAATCGGGGTGATGCTTACAGAGCATGAATTTGGGCGAGATTATATCCGCATAATTGAAGAAAACATCCAAAGTTATAAAACTAAACCTGATGAAAATAACATCAAAAAAATTTCAGAGGCGATAAAGGGATATGTTGAACTCCTTGAACAACACATCTACAAGGAAAACAATGTTTTGTTTGCAATGGCAGATATACATCTTCCTGAAAAATTGCAGGAAGAATTATTTGAAAAGTTTGAGGAGTTTGAGTTAAAAGAAATCGGTCCCGGAAAACACGATGAATTTCACCGTATGCTTGATGGAATGAGAGATAATTTGCTTGGTAAAGTCAAAATCCTTGATGTCCGCGAGATACCGCCCGTCCAAAGGCATGGGATTATACTTAACGAATTTGATAAATTAAACATCAATGAAAGTTTCTTTCTGGTAAATGATCATGATCCAAAACCGCTTTATTACCAGTTCCGGGCGGAAAAGGAAGGAAAATTTAATTGGGAATATATGATTTCTGGACCAATTATATGGGGTGTTAAGATCACAAAGGCAAGTAATTAGCAGATATTGCGATGGAAAGGAAGATATTACGCGGATCAATGTTAATTGGAATTTTATCGTTTGTTTTCGCAGTTGTTCTCGGTGTCTGGCGTATTGCTTTAACACGTGGTTTTATACTGCCCTCAATTCCAGATATGTTTCCACCGCACGGGAATTTGATGGTTGGAGCCTTTCTTGGAACATTGATAATTTTTGAAAGGATGTTCGCTCTTCCTGTAAAATGGCTTCTCTGGGTTCCATATATCTGGGGATTATCAGCAATTGCGATTCATACCGATTTAATTTATTTCAAAGTTTTAAATTTTCTCGCTCTTTTTGGATGGGGAATCCACAGATTTATCGCTTATAAAACATTTAAACATCTTGGAATCCCGCTTGTTGAATTTTTATCGTATGTTGTGCTGTCATTCGCGTTATTTCATCAAAATGGTTTGGCAGGAAGCGTTGAATCCGCACTTGCTGGGTTGTCATTTGCCATAGCGGTTATAGGAGTTGAGAGGATTGAATTAACACTAAGTTCGGAAAAGAAAAGTGCGAAGATCGTTTACGCTCTTTTGATAGTTTATCTCTTGCTTTTAATTTTGAATTTATCCCTTTATAATCTCCCGTTTCAATTTGTCGGTTTTATGTTAATTTTCATCGGTATAGGAATGATTTACAATGACCCGGTTGTAATTTCTGCTTTTAAGGGAAGCAAATTGCCCCAGACACCACTGCATAAATTTTCAAGAGAAACATTGCTTGTGGGATACTTCTGGCTCTTTCTTGGCGGATTGGCTTTGATTCTTTGGGATTTTATTCCGATGCAAAAAGATGTCGTTTATCATTCAATTGGGCTTGGTTTTATATTCACAATGATTTTATCACACGCACCTGTTGTCCTCGGTTCAACTCTTTCAAAAATGCCTAAGAAAACACCTTCTCGTTTTCTGTTTTATGCGTTTCAAAGTATGACATTGATAAGAATTTCAGCCGACCTTTTTGTTTCAAATTTTGTTAATTTGTGGATCTGGTCCGGGTGGATAACTGGAACATTTCATTTTGTTATTTTCATCGCTTACATTTTAACTGTTTTGAAAAGTTTCAGATAAAATCAATTCTGAAGATGAAGCAGATACATCAGGAATTTGAAAAAGGATTTATATGGTGGGCAATTGGGATTGCGGTTCTGGGTGGCTTTATGCTCGGGGGGCATATCGCAATGCAAATTGGATTTGATATGGGACTTCCACGGGCTCTTGATGTATGGATTCAAATTCACGGACATCTTCAACTCGTGGGCTGGGTGGGTTTGTTCATAATGGGGGTGAGCTTGCACTTCCTCCCAAGAATGGCAAGCGTTCCAATTCAAAAAAGAAGCACTCTGAAGTTGATACTTTATCTCACCAGTTTTGGGCTTTTGCTCAGGGTAAATTTTGAATTCTGGAAAGTGTATGTTGAAGATGAAAATTTCGCAAAAATTTTTGAATATGTTTCAAAATTTGGAAATGCGGTTGAGTTTGCCGGGATAATTTTTTATGTCATTGTTTTATTAAAAACATTCACCAAAGCACCTGATTTTAAAAAGCGTGGCTTTGAAATTGTGAAGCCGTTTTTTATTCTTTTTTTGCTCGGATGGTTTATATACTCGCTTGTTCAAGTATCAGCGATCTTTCTTGAAAGATACAATTGGATCACCTGGAATAAATGGAGCATCGGTGTCTTTATGAACTTTACACTTTTCCCTATTTCATTTGCTTTTTCAATTTTAAATTTTCCACTTTACATACATCTTAAACCACCGACAAAGTCAACAAAATATCTCGGATATGTATATCTTATCGCTGTTTTACTACACGAGTTCGCTTCGCTTCCTGTTTATGAATTCACACTACCCCTTGACTTTAATCTGACCGCTTTAATTGTTGATTTGACAATTCTGGCTTTGCTTTTTAATTCTGGAATAATTCAAAGAATATTCTGGGCTGAAGCTGAACTTTCAAAATCACCTTTCTGGAGAAGGGATGGAATTGAAGATGAGAGCGCAGGAACAGGAAGAAAGCCAAGGAAAGGTTATTCTGATTACGGGGAATTTGGAAGATTTGAACTCTTGATTTATTCATCTTACATATGGCTTTTGATCGGAATTTTTCTTGACATTTTAGCGAGGGTTTTTATATTGTTTGGGCTCAATGTCCACTATGGCGATGATCCCGTAAGGCACTCTTTTCTTGCAGGTTTTATAACGCTTTTAATACTTGGAATGGCGCAAAGAATGTTGCCCGGTTTTATGCACAAGAATAGAATTGCGAACACAAAAATTGTGTATGCGACTTTTATCCTTGGGAATATCGCTGTTTTTTCAAGGGTTGTTCCAATGCTTGTTCCACTCTATCTTTCCGGTTCAATGTGGCTCTTTACAAAAATTATGCTTTATCTTTTTGGTATCTCTGGATTTATTGCAATTGCGTCTTTAATTTTGCTCTATATAAACCTG
>CAZQJI010000016.1:18973-29916 GCA_964593475.1 uncultured Bacteroidota bacterium
AAAAAAAAGGAAACGAAAAAATGCAAATTATACTTGCACTGTTAATTCTTTTCCTCTTTAACATAAGTTCATGTGTCAGAGAAACGCCAGTTCAAACACCGAGAAAAGTTAAGCGTATGTCGCAGGAAAAATTTTTTGAAATCAAAAAAATTAAACTTGACAAATTTGTTTTAAAAGCGATGAAGGATGAAAACATTGATATGTGGATTGTCCTGACCCGTGAATATGCGGTTGATCCGCTTGCCAAAGATTTATCCGCTGAGAGAGCGGTTGCAAAAACTGCGCTCATCTTTATCAATGATGGCGAAAAACTCATAAAAATCGCAATATGTGCAAGTTATGATGTTGACCCGCTTCAAAAATCCGGAATCTACGACACCGTGATCTCATACAAAAAAGAAGGTCTTGCCCCACATTTAAAGAAAATCGTTGAGGAAAAGAATCCCGGGAAGATCGCACTTAACATCTCAGAGGACTCACCGATTGCAGATGGTCTTACCGCAAGCATGCTTGAATATCTTAAAAACACGCTTGGAGAAAAATTCGCTAAAAGATTTGTATCATCAGAAAACATTGTGATCGCTTACAGAAGCCAGATGCTTCCTGAGGAGATTGAGATAATGCGAGAAGCAGTGAAAATAACGGAAGAGATAATTTCAAAAGCACTTTCAAACGAAGTAATAAAGCCCGGAAAAACAACAGAGAAAGATGTGGCAAATTATATCAAAAAATTGATGAGGGATTATGGCGTCGGTCCGTCATGGGAAGAAGAAAGTTGCCCGAGTGTTAATGCGGGAATAACGCGTGGTCATTCAGAGCCATCCGATTATGTGATACAGCGTGGGGATATAATAACGATTGATTTCGGGATAAATTTAAGTGGATACTGCACAGATATTCAAAGAACCGCGTATGTCTTGAAAGAAGATGAAACACAACCACCGGACTATATTTTGAAAATGTTTGAAACAAATGTTAAGTCAATTGAGGAAGGATTTAAGAAAATGAAGCCGGGGGCAACGGGATTTGAAGTTGATAGTTCAGCAAGAAGTGTGATTATATCAGCTGGATATGAAGAATATCCACACGCTGCGGGTCATGTCATCGGTTATTCAACTCACGAAATAGGTCCAATACTTGGTCCGAACTGGAAGGATAGATACGGGAAGAAACCGTTCTATAAACTTTTGCCCGGGCAAATTTTTGCGCTTGAACCATCTGTTTATCTTTATAGTAAGGAGAGAAATGGATATTTGAGAATAGGACTTGAAGAAGATGTTTTGATAACTGAAACCGGCGCTGAATTTTTAAGCACACCACAAAAGAAATTAATACTGATAAAATGATTCAAACTGAACCATATACCGCACTTGCTGAAATTTATGACTTTGTGATGCGAGATGTCCCTTATAAGAGGTGGGCTAAATACATCGTAAAACTAATTAAAAATTTTCACCCGAAAGCGAAACGAATTCTTGAACTTGCCTGCGGAACTGGAACGATGATCTTGCTCCTGAAAAAACAAGGTTTTGAAATTGACGGACTTGATTTATCACCACAAATGATAGAAAAAGCAAAAAGAAAGGTAAAAAGTGCCGATGTTAAGTTTTTTATATCTGATATGTCCAACTTCAAAGCCGATAAAAAATACGATGTCGTTCTGTGTCTTTATGATAGCGTAAACTATCTGCAAAGCATTGAAAACTTTCGCAAACTTTTTGAAAATGTCTGGAATTCACTTGATGAAAATGGAATTTTTATCTTTGATATATCAACTGAATATAATTCAATTCAAAACGCAATTTTAATGAACCTGAGAGAAACCCGTCACAACTTCAAATATGTAAGGCGGAGTTATTTTCTAAAAGACGAGAAAGTGCATATAAATGAGTTTGAAATTGAGATCAACGGTGAAAAATTTTTTGAGAAACACATTCAGCGGATTTACAGAATTTCAGAGATTGAGAATTTGATCAAAACTTCAGGTCTATTTGAACTACTTGGATGCTTTGATGGTTTTTCTCTCTCCAGGGGCAGTGAATTTTCGGAAAGGGTTCATTTTGTTTTAAAGAAAAAGGAAATCAGCAATGGTTGAGTTTCAGAATGTATCCGTCTGGTTTGGGGATAATCTTGTTTTTAAGGATTTGAACTTCAAAGTTGAAGATGGCGAATTTATTTTTATCACCGGACCAACCGGCTCCGGGAAGAGCACACTTTTGAGATTAATTTATATGGATATTTTCCCGAATCGTGGAAGGGTCATCGTCGGGAAATTTGATTCAAAAAGTATAAAGAAAAAACAGATTCCATATTTGAGGAGACGGCTTGGAATAATTTTTCAAGATTTCAAACTTCTTGACGATAGAAATGTCTTTGAAAATGTTGCATTTGCTCTTTATGTGACGGGTGCAAAAAGAAAGGAGGTTAACAAGAAAGTTTTGATGGCTCTTGCAGAAGTTGGCTTAAGCCACAAGAAAAACAGTATGCCTGATGAACTCTCAGGGGGCGAGCAACAAAGAGTCGCAATCGCAAGGGCAATTGTAAATGAGCCGTTTTTAATCCTTGCAGATGAACCCACCGGAAACCTTGACCCCGATACATCTTCTGAGATAATTGAACTTTTGATGAAAATCAATCTCCGTGGCACCTCTGTAATTATGGCGACACACAATTATTCCCTGATTGATATGGTTAAAGAAGCAAAGGTTTATCAAATATCAAACTATAATCTCGTTCAACAGAAATAAAAAAAGGGAGGCGCTTGACCTCCCAATGTCCCCGAGCGCCATTAAAACTTATTTAATTAAGAATCAATCGGAATTGAAATTATAAATTCAGTTCCACTTCCAACCTCACTTATGAGTTCAATCTTTCCGTTATGATTCTCAACTATCTTTTTGCAGATCATAAGACCATATCCATGTCCATCTGGTTTTGTTGTGAGGTTTATGTTAAAGAGTTTTTCACGGACCTCCGGGGGGATACCTGGACCATTATCTGCAACCCTGATCTCAATTCTGTTAAATTCTTTATCAAAATATGTTCTTGTAATTATCGTCGCATCTTTTCTTGCGTCTGTTGCATTTTTGTAAAGATTTATCAAAAGTTGCTGTATCTGAAACGGATCAACATTTACAGTTGGCAATTCAGGATCAAGTTCCTCAATGAATTTCACACTTGAATATCTTGACAATGGCTGGATGAATTGAATCGTATCGCGGATAATGTTGTTTATATCCGATGGTTGTTTATTTGGCTTCATTTCAGCGCTGTCAAGCAAACCTCTGATGAAATATTTCATCTTGTTTATTCCCGAAAGAAGGGATGAAACCGAGCTGTTTAATTTTTCATCTTGTGAAATTTTAGTTATCTCACGTGAAATAAGTTTTGCATTTATTGAAATTATCGTGAGATAGTTTGAGAGCTCATGCCCTATCTCGGAGGCGAGCGCACCACGAGTTGCCATTCTCTCTGCTTTTATCATCGCCTCATTTGCAGATTGCAAATCAGCGTACGCTTTTGAGAGTTTTTCGTAAAGTTTAGCATTTCTAATTGCGATCGCTGCGTGACCTGCAAGAATCTCAAAAAGCTGAAGTATCTCATTTTTATTAATCTCCGAAACCCTGTTGCTATCCACATAAACAACGCCGATTCTTTCTGAGTCAACTGTCAATGGAACACAAATTATCGTTTTCAAATTTAAAGCAACTATGCTTTCTTTTTTCATAAAGTCGCTGTAATTTAAAATATCTTCAATTACTATCGGCTCACCACTTGAATAAACATCCTGAACTATACTTTTGCTGTATGAAATCGTCTCTTCTTCAATTGTCTCACCTCTTGAATTTCTTGCAAGAGCACACTTTAAGTTTTCGCCCCCATTCACGAGGAACAAATATCCTTTATCAGCCCTTGCAAGTGAAATTAAATTATCAAGAACTATTTTCAAAACGTCTTCAAGTATTAGCGAAGAATTTATGGCTTTGACAACATTCAAAATGATTTCAAGATTTCTATGCTTTTCCCCCTCAAGCTCTTCAATTTTTCTCTTTACATCTGTTATTTTCCTTCTGACTTCCTCAAATATGTCAACATTTTCAGCCATTGTGATTAAACCGATTTTAATTTTTAAAAGCCGGCGGTTCACCAAAGAACCGCCGGTTGATTATTTCAAGATGACTTTAAAGCTGCAAGTTCCTCTTGAATTCGTGAAATGTAAGATTTAACCTTTATCTTTTTAAAGTATTTTAAAGATGAACTTAACGATTCGCGTGCCTTAACAACATCTTCTCGTTTCTTGTAGAGCTGGCTCAGTTCATAGTATGTTTCGCCAAGATTAAGCCAGTTTTTGAATTCAAGATTTAAATCAATTGCAGTTTTGAAATAGCTTTCAGCAAGATGCAAATTACCCCTTTCAAGTTGAATCACGCCCAGAATTCTGTAAGCGTCAGCAATGCTTTGCCTGTCTCCAATTTTGTAAAATATGTCAAGCGAGCGAGTTGCATAAGCGGTCGCCAAAGGCAAATCCTTCAGACGAACATAAGCATCCGCTTTCCCAAGATAAGCGAGTGCAAGCATATAACTATCTTCAAGTTTCTGTGCAAGCTCAATGCTTTTATCAAATTCATTTATCGCATCCTTAAATTGACCTTTATGAATAAGCGTCATCCCGATGTTGTGATATGTCTGCGCAAGTCGCAAAGCATCACCTCTTTTCTCAAGCCGTGGTAATGCCTGCTGGAAGTGAGATATCGCCTTATCCCAATTCCCGCGCATGCTCTCAATTATCCCGAGGTTTATGTGTAGCCGTGCGATAAGCTCTTCATTTTTGGTTTTCTCTGCTTTTTTCAGCGCCTGATTGAAATAATTTGTCCCGAAGTCATAGCGACCGCTTTCATAAAACGCTATCCCGAGTCCATTCTCACATAAGGCAATCCCATCTGTATTCCGTAATTTTTGATAAATTTTCATTCCCTGTTTAAGAGCCGATATCGCATCGTTTAACTCGTTCTGCTTCGTTTTCACCTCTCCCAATTTCACATACGCTTTCGCTCTTGCCTCTTCAAATTCACGACCTTTTCCAGCTCTTTTTATAACAAGCAGGAAACAATTTTCCGCTTTGTCAAATTCACCATATGTCAAACAAATATCTCCTATGTCAAAGCACATCTGAATGAACTTATACGGCTCAAGAACATCACTTGACAAACTTAACAAAGTATCAAATTTAATTTCAGCTATTATTTCATCCTGAACTTCCTGCTCAACCTGAACTTTATCCTTCGCCACTTCCAGATCAAGAGAGAGATTTTCCTCTCGCTCTTTTATATTCTCTTCAAATTTTTTTAGGAAGTCGTCCCCGCAATATCTGCGGGCGACGGCTACAATTTTATCAAAAAAACTGGATTTGATTCGCTTCATAGGTTTTTTACCTCCTTATTGTCAAGATTATTGATTAAATTACCATGACCAACCATATCTTGAGAAGTGATTCGTCTGGAAGCTAATTGTTTGTTTCTTTGTGTCAACTGTAACCGGGCTGTTGACATATTCCCAGCTTCCAGTTTCCGGATTATACCACACCGGCTTCAAATCATAAGGTGAGCCACCACCAAGGTCAACACCTGCATATGAGAGTGTAATTGTGACATCCTTATTGAATGTCATACTCGGGTTAAATTCAACCGCTGCATAATCTCCACCAAGAACTTCAACTGTGACATATGTTGGTTCACTCACCGCACCGGCAGGAATGTAAACTGAGTTGTTATATGTTTTCTTCCCGCCAACAGTTGCATCTTTATCCGGGAACACCCATTTACCTGCAAATCCTTTCTTTGCAAGAAGTTCCTGCTTAAAAGCATCGTTCCACTTCAACAACTTAATTTGACCATCTCTGTTAACAATGCCCGGTTTCCCGGTTGAGAATCCAACCGGATTATCTGCGCAGCTTGTCAAGAAGAAAGACAAGCTGATAACTAATAAGATGACGCCGAGTGTTGAAATAAGACGCTTCATGGTAACCTCCTGATTTTAGTTTGACATTTAGTTTTGTTTTATTAATATGGTTCACACCCGCAATCTGCAAAGAACCAATGACATTGACACTTTGGCTTAGTGCCAGATGGACAATTAATTCTACATGAAGTCAAAAGACAATCCACTTCACAACCTGGTAATTCTAAAGCTTTCGTTTCCCTTTTAACCGGTTTGAGTGAGCTTAGGGTAAAATTCATAAGCTCACTTTTCTCGGTATCTCCTAATTTTGCCAACTCTAACTTAAAAATACCCAGCCAGTGAAAATAACCTTTTATATCACCTGATTTCGCACTCTTAAATGTTTCTTGAATTGAATTCACAAAATCTAATCTCCCTTTAAAGGATTTATTTTCTTTTAACCATGTAACAATCTTAACATAATTCTCTTCATGCTGAGGTAAAACAATTATCTCTGGATTTTGATTTTGCGCAAAAGCAGATAAACTGACAAGCAAAATGATGACGCCAAGTGTTGAAACAAGACACTTCATGGTAACCTTCTGATTTTAGTTTGGCATTTAGTTTTGTTTTATTAATTATATCACACCCACAATCTGCAAAGAACCAATGCCATTGACACTTTGGCTTAGCGCCAGATGAACAGCTAATTCCACATGAGATCAAAAGGCAAGCGGTTTCTAATTAAAACCCAAAGCAACACTGCACTTAGGAATATACATGGCATCACAAAATCCGTGTAAGAACTCAAAATCAATGTGAATTCACACAGACACTGTGAATATAACGGAATTAACAATTGATCTACTTAGCAAATTTCGTAAATATCACTTTGCACCGGTTTCAAAATCTAAATAAAAGATCCAACACTCTACACACAAAGACCTTAACTTTTATCATCTGCTTTCAACTATTTAAAGAACGAAAAACATTCTACATTTACTTTATGCAAAAATTATGCCATCTAATTTCCCTTGAAACAAAATATTTGAAAAACAAAAATTTTGGTGCGATAATTTTAACTTTTAGTTTTTATGGCAGGTTCAAGGTTTGGTTAAATTGTAATACCCCGTTGCAACGAAATGTTACACCTGCAATAAATTATTTCGTTGGGTGTATGTAATATTTCTGGATCAGGCGATCAAGTCGTGGGCGAGAAATGCCAAGTATCCTTGCAGCTTGAGACTTGTTCCAGGAAACACGGATAAGAACTGTCTTTATAATCTCTCGCTCAAAGTTATTCAAACTTGCTGATTCAAGTGGCAATGCTACTTGTATATTTGTCTGCGTTTCTTCGGATAGATTTATCATTATTTTTTTCTCAGTGAAATTTTGAAAATCCTCGGGCGTAAGATATTCGTTATTTGTCAGCAAAACCGCTCTTTCTATGACATGTCTTAACTCGCGAACATTTCCAGGCCAGGTATAATTTTTGAAAAACGCTTTAGCTTCGGGTGATAAACCGCGAACCTTTGGAAGATTTTTGCGATAAAGCTCATTGAATTCTCTTATGAAATGCTCCGCAAGAATAAATATGTCATCACCCCTTTCACGAAGTGGTGGGAGATGTATCGGCAAGAGCATCAACCTGTAATACAAATCTTTCCTAAATTTATTCTCACGAACAAGCAATTCAAGATTTTGATTTGTGGCTGCTATTATCCTGCCTTCAAATCTCAATGTTTCAACACCACCAACCCTTCTAAATGTTTTGTCTTCAATTACTTTCAAAATTTTTGCCTGCAAACCCAATTCAAGATCCCCTATTTCATCAAGGACAATCGTCCCACCATTTGCAATTTCAAACAACCCCATTTTCCTATCCCTCGCATCTGTGAAAGCACCTTTTTCATGTCCGAATAACTCCGACTCAAGAAGAGTCGCTGGCAAAGAAGCACAATTTATCTCAAGATAAGGTCTTATCTCAGAGTATGTGTTTTGATGTATGATACGAGCGAGAAGATTCTTGCCTGTCCCAGTTTCCCCAGTTATCAAAACCGTCAAATCTTTGTGCTCAATCGCTTTCTTAACAAGCGACATAACTTCCTGCATCTTTGGCGAATTCCCGATAAACTTGCTGAAGTCAAACTGTTCCTTTCTTATGTTAAAAAGTTTATCAATATCTGATTTTCTCCTCCATTCAAGAGCTCTTTCTTTTATAAAATCGGAAAAAGATGTGCTCTCATCAGGCATTGAAAAATAAGATGATATACCGGACTTGATTAATTTAACCGCAAGATTATATGACTTAACATAATCAACACAAGCGATATTCTGTGGTTGCAAATTCTCAATCCCTAAATCAAGCAAGATCTCATCACCACGATTTGCAATCACACAAACCAATAGGTCGGGATTGCGTGATAAAAATCTTTTCATTGAATTATAAGATGTGATCAAAGAAATGTCAAAATAACCTTCTTCAACAGGTATAAACTTCTTTAAATCTTCAAGCGTCGCTTTGCTTGTGCCAGCAAGAAATATTTTGAATTTTGCGTTCATCATCAAACATTTAATTTTTTCATCAAATCATAGAATTTTTCGTTCTCAATATCTTCAACATATGTTCTCACAAATTCGGGAAGTTTTATCCTTTTTATCAATCCCTCAAAACTCAACAAACTCTGCCCGAAATATTGAAGAAACTTGACATCAATACCTCTGCTCTTGTAATATTCTGCAATTTTAAGATAAATTTTCCATTTAAACTCCGCAAATTCATCACCGAGTTCATTTATAGATTCGTTCAAATATCTGAACGAAAGCGTCTTATCTTTGTCCTCGTATAGAAGAGCCACCAGGAAATAAATCATTGACCTTGAAATTTTGTCATTTGCAAGTTCAAGCATTGATGAAAAATTTTCCAGTATGCTAACTTTTCCAGATACATAATTTAATTTGAGCATAGAAATCAAAATTTTCAAGTATAATTCCCTATCCCGCCTTATAAATTCGCTCTTTTCAAGTTCAGTTAAGATTGATTCCGCAACATCAAAATTTTTCTTTTTCATTTCAAAAATAGCAAGTTCAAAATCAAGCAAATGTTTGGGTAGATTAGCGCATTCCATGTTTATCTTGTTGATAACCAACTCAGCATTTTTCACATTGCCAGCGTTCAGGTAAAGAGAAAGAAGTAAAAAATCCATCTCACAAATTCCGTCCAGATTTCTTGCTAATTCATGCAACTTTCGGGCTTCACTTATGTTCTCATACGCTTCACCAAGTTTAAACTCTTCAATCATAACTTCAGCGATATTCCCCAAAACATCAGCAATTCCCAGGACATCATTTATTGTTCGGTATATTGAAAGTGCTTTCTGATAATTTTCAATCGCTTTATCAAAATTTCGCCTTTTAAAACAACTTATCCCGATGTTATTGTATATGCGGGCGTTTTGAACTATATCTCCAATCGTTTCCGAAATCTCAAGCGCCTTTTTCCAGTATTTTATCGCCTCGTCATGTTGACCGGTTATGCTGTAAAAATTGGCGATGTTATTATATCCGGCGATCACCTTGAGATTATCTTTTCCAGACAACCTTTGTTCCAAACTTAATTCAAAATATCTTTTGGCGTCTTTTTCAATTCCTTTCATTTGAGAGATTATCCCAAGCCCGGCGTAAAAATCACCAAGTGTCTCGGTTTTCAAAAGTAATTTTATTATCATTTCGTTCTCAAATGACTTTAATATCCAAAACGCATTTTCAATCTCTCCGCTTGAAGCGTAAATTTGTGAAATTTTTACCGCAATCCGAACTTTCTCGTAAAGTGTTTCAGCACTCTTAAATGCACGCTTCAATATCTCCACCGCCTCCTCTGTATTGCCGAGGTGAAAATATGCCTGCGATTTCAGTTCAAGACCCTGTAAATCCTCGGATTCGGAAAGTATATTTATTGTTTCGGCGTAATTTCCGACTTTTAAGTTTAAATCCGCAAGTTTTATCGTAAATGACTCTTTCAAATAATCAGGTAAAAGTTCAAAAACTTCAATGCAAAGATCAATTGCTTTTTTGAACTCATTTCTCAAAATCAATTTTTCAATTCCTTTCTCCGCAAATTTTTCAACCCCAACCCTATCTTTTGCCTTTGCAAAGTGATACAAAATTTTATCTGCGATTTCTTCCCAGTTTGATTGGTTGAGATAAATTATAGCATAGTTCAGGTGAATTTTTCGGCGTGTTTCTAAATCTATCGTTTCGTTAATATAGTTTTTAAGGACTTTGTATGCTATTGAAATTTTCCCGTTTTCAATTTTTACGAATCCAAGCCGTTGGAGTTCATCCAGATGCGGTGAGATGTTCTCACAAAAAAACTCGCTTAAAATTTTTATTTCAATCGCTTCCTGTTCCAAACTTAAAATGTCAAGTATTTTTCTCTGCGCTTTTGATAACAAGTTTATCCGATTGAGTATCTCTTCAAATTTTATCATTTCTATTTGAGAGTTGGGGAGCAAGCCAGTTTCTATTTTTGAGAGATAACTTGAGAAAATTTCAACAACCGCAGATATACCACCTGTGTATTCAGCAAAAATCTCGGCAAATTTAGTTGCGGTTTCATTATCAAGTTCAAAATTCATCAAAATGTATTCTTTAAGTTCGTCAACATTGAGCGGGCGAAGGTAAATTGTTTCAAATTTTTTGATAAAAGAAGCATAAAAATTAACATCATCACAAGTTATGAAAATTGCAAGATTAACCTGAGATGACTCATCAAATTGAAAAAATGATTTAAGAAAAACATCAACATTTAACTCATTTGGATTTAAACCATCAAAGAAAATTGCAACCGGGAAATCAGAAGATGCGTTGAAAATTAAATCTCTTAAAAATTTTGAAAATTCAATAGCAATGTGCGGATTAATTGTGTTTATGTCTTTGAATTTTTCAATTTGCAATCTCAACTCCGGAGTCAGATTGAAAGCAAATGGCGAGTTTATGAGGAAATT
>CAZQJI010000016.1:30016-34061 GCA_964593475.1 uncultured Bacteroidota bacterium
GCAATCTCAACTCCGGAGTCAGATTGAAAGCAAATGGCGAGTTTATGAGGAAATTTGTAATTTCTGGAATATTTATTTCGTTTACAACAATTGTTTCAAATCCGAGCGCTTTCGCTTCAACATTTATATATCTGGTCAAACTTGTCTTTCCAAGACCATCTGCTCCGGATATCAAAACAGTTTTAACTTCCTGAGGTGAGTTCTTCACATCGTTTAAAATTTCAGTTGCTTTTTTAATCGCTTCATTTTTTCCGATAGGTTTTCTGATTTTAAAATTATTCGGGATTTTAAAATCATCAACAAAATTTTTTAATCTGTTTAACACCTCAAGCATATTTCTTGGTCTTTGCTTGGGGTCGGGGTTGAGCATTGAATTCAAAAGTTTTGCAATTTCTGTGTCAATTTCTTCATCAGCAATTTCCTTTTGAGAAAGATGCCACTTTACAATTTCAACTGGATTTTCTGATTCAAAAGGCGGGCGACCTTTCAAAAGATGGTAAATTAAAATTCCAAACGAATAAATATCCGCCCGATAATCGTATCTTTCTCCACGCAAAATTTCCGGGGCAATGTAAAGCAGTGTCCCGGCTGGTGCCTTCCCGGATCTTATCTCTTCAAGTTCAATTGCAAGACCGAGATCAGTAATCTTAACCAGGTCATTTTTTGAATCATAAAGTATATTTTCAGGTTTGATATCGTGATGAATATAGCCCGCTTTGTGGATTACATAAATTGCGTGAGCAATCTGGCTGATGATTTCTATCTTCTTTTTAAAATCAAACTTTGAGGAAAGATTAATGATGTCAGAAGTATCGCAGTATTCAAAAACGATAAATTTCCTGCCGATATAATTTTCAACATCACATATTCTCACGATGCCGAAATTAAGAACGGAAATGATATTTGGATGTTCAAATTGTGAAGTTATTTTGAACTCTTTTATGAGTTTATCCTCCGCCAGCGGATTCTGTTTTGAGATTTTAATGGTGATGATTTTTTCCAAGTGTAGATCATATGCTTTGAAAACTTCACCGACAGCGCCCTGTCCGAGTTTAGATTGAATTTCGTATCTTTTGTTTACAAGCAATTGATTGAAGGAAATTGTTTTTGTTTCTTAAATTAACAATGCTTTTTGAATTATTCAAGAAGCACAGATTAAAAACACATTCAGGTTTTAAACAATGAAAATTCTCGTCGTAAATCCGGGTTCAACATCAACTAAAGTAGCGATTTTTGAAAACGAGGAACAAATTGAGCAAAAAGTTCTGAAACATTCACCAGAAGAACTCTCAAAATTTAAAACACTATGGGAACAGTTTGACTTTAGATTGAAAATAATTCTTAATTTTCTAAAAGAGAAAAATTTAAAGCCATCTGATTTTTCGGCGGTCGTCGGGATTGGTGGTTTGTTAAGACCCGTGCGAGGCGGGACATATCGTATAAACGAAAAGATGCTTGAAGATGCAAGGAATAATTTTCAGGGGGAACATCCATCAAACCTTGGTTGTGCTCTTGCTTATGAAATTGCGAAACTCGGTGGCATTGAAGCGTTTATAGTTGATCCTGTCTCGGTTGATGAGTTTGAACCTCTTGCAAGATATTCGGGACATCCTTTAATTCAAAGAAGAAGTTTATCTCACGCTTTAAATATTCACGCAACGGCAAGAATCGCAAGCAAAAAAATTGGGAAAAAACTTGAAGATGCAAATTTTGTCATCGCACATCTCGGCGGTGGAATCTCCGTTTGCCCCGTAAAAGGTGGGAGAATAATTGACGCAAATGATGCAAGCAGTGACGGTCCATTTTCACCAGAGAGAACAGGCGGGCTTCCATTACAACCTTTTATAACACTTTGCTTTTCAGGTAAATATACAGAACAGGAAATAAGGAAAATGGTGATGGGCAAAGGTGGACTTGTTGCATATTTAGGAACAAACGACGCAAACGAAGTTGAGCGAAGGATAAAATCAGGTGATGAATATGCAAGAGAAGTTTATGAAGCAATGGCATATCAGATTGCAAAGGAAATTGGAGCTATGGCTACGGTTTTAAAGGGTAAAGTTGATGCAATTGTTTTAACAGGTGGGCTTGCAAATTCAAAGATACTTGTTGATTGGATAAGTGAAAGGGTTTCATTCATTGCTCCTGTTTTTGTTTTTCCCGGTGAAGACGAAATGCGAGCGCTTGCTTTCGGTGCTTTAAGAGTTTTAAAGGGGGAAGAACAAGCACTTGAGTATCCGGGTTAATAAGCGCAGTTAAAGGTTGAGGAAGGAGATTTAAGAAGAAGAATTTAAATTAAAAAGAAACCTGTGGGTTTATGGAAAACCCACAGATTTTATCTTTTTGTTTTATTAGGTGTGGTTGTTTGTTGTCTTTGCTGCCTCTGCTGGGTTTCCTGCTTCGGGATGAGGGACTTCCGGCTCAATGTAAATCTACCCATGTCATCAACTGTCAATATTTGAACTTCAACTTCATCACCAACTTTCAAAACATCTGAAACTTTTTCTATTCTCCTGTGATCAATTTCAGAGATGTGAAGAAGTCCAATTTTACCGGGCAAAATTTCAACAAAAGCTCCAAAATCCGCAATTTTCCTCACGATACCTTTATAAACTTTCCCGACCTCAGGGACTTCCGCAAGTTGTTCAACCATTTGCTTTGCCTTTTCACAAGCTTCCTTATTCGGACCACTTATCCAAACCAAACCATCGTCTTCAATAAAAACTTCGGTGCCGAATTCCTGCTTCATCATTTTAATGTTTTTTCCCGCAGGACCTATAACCCAGCCGATCATTTCAACAGGTATTCTCGTTGTCATAAGACGCGGTGCATAAGGTGAAACTTCAGGTCTTGGTTTCGGGATGGTTTGTTCAAGTATGTCAAGTATTTTCATCCTCGCTTCTCTTGCCTGTTCAAGAGCGCGCTCAAAGATCTCATAACTTATACCGCTTATCTTTATATCCATCTGAAATGCGGTTATACCATCACGCGTTCCCGCAACTTTGAAATCCATATCACCAAGCCGATCCTCGTTCCCGAGTATGTCCGTTAAAATCGCAACTTCATCACCTTCTTTGACAAGCCCCATGGCTATACCCGCGACATGCTTTTTCAATGGAACTCCACCATCCATAAGAGCAAGCGTCCCGGAACAAACCGTAGCCATAGAAGATGAACCGTTTGACTCAAGGATATCCGAGACAACTCTTATCGTATACGGGAATTCTTCCTCGGGTGGAATTAAATTTTTCAAAGCTCTTTCAGCGAGATTTCCGTGTCCAATTTCTCTCCTGCTTGGACCCCTGAACGGAGCAACTTCACCAACCGAGAACGGCGGGAAATTGTAATGAAGCATAAATCTTTTCGTATATTCAGGCAAAAGTCCATCAATCAACTGCTCATCCATTTTAGTTCCAAGCGTGACCGTGGCAAGCGATTGAGTTTCACCACGTGTAAATAAAGCAGAACCATGCGTTCTCGGCAAAACCCCAACTTCAGCAGTTATAGGTCTTATATCATTCAAACCACGACCGTCAATTCTTCTGCCCTCTTTCAAAACCATATATCTCATATCAAGTCGCTCAATTTCTTCAACTACTTGTTTAACCCAGAATTCAAGCTTTGGGTAAAGTGAGATTAACGGGATCTGATTTCCGTTTTCATCCTGAACAAGTTCCGATGAATATCTTTGCTTTAATGCTTCAATTGTCTCCTGTAAAATCAGCTCCATTCTTTCCGCTCGTTCAAGTTTTTTGAGCGGAGTTCTGTTAAGTTCTTTAATTCTTGGTTCAGCAAGTTCTTTGACATCATTTAAAATCCTCTCCGGGATTTCTTCCTTGACGATCTGGCGTTTGGGTTTCCCGATCTCCCTTGCAATTTCAAGCTGAACTTCACAAATCTTTTTTATGTATTCGTGAGCAAATTTTATTGCCTCAACCATATCTTTTTCGGAGATCTCCTTCGCTTCACCTTCAACCATAACGATTGAGTCAATCGTTCCTGCGACAACAAGATCAAGATCGCTCTTTTCAAGTTGAGATATCGT
>CAZQJI010000016.1:34161-38474 GCA_964593475.1 uncultured Bacteroidota bacterium
GCAGCAGATGTCTTCTCACGATATTCAACTGAAAGAGGCATAAAATCAATATCCTCTTTCTGCTCTTCCTCTGCAACTGCGGTTGCAAGGACCATCGTATCAGCATATCTTACCATAACTGCGCCATCCGCTTGCTTTGCATACTTCCCTATTTCAAAAGAGAGAATTCGCCCGCCTATTTCAATTTCTTTTTTAAAATACGACATAACAACACCACCAACCTTAATTTTTATTTTCTTAAATCAAGTTCTTCAAGAATTCGTTTGTAACTTTCATAATTCGTCCTTTCAAGATATCTCAAAAGCCGTCTTCTCTTTCCAATCATCTTCATCAATCCCATCCTTGAATGCTTATCTTTTGGATGTTTTTCAAAATGTTCAGAAAGCTGATTAATTCTGGCTGTAAGGATTGCGATTTGGACCTCTGGTGAGCCAGTATCCTTTTCATGCTTCCCGTATTTTTTGACGAGTTCCCTTTTCTGTTCACTTGTCAATGGCATATCTCCCGATTTATTTTTGTTTTTAACTACTTTAAAGTTTCAACTTTAAACTCTTTCTCTATGATCTCAAGCGCCTCCTCTTTGTCCCTTTTGATTTGCTCAACAAGTTCCCTCGGAGAAGAAAACTTCATCTCATCACGCAATCTCTCTATAAATTCAACCTTAATATGCTTGAAATAAATTTCCTCATCAAAGTCAAATATATGCACTTCCATAACTCTTTCGCTGTCAAGTTCAAATGTCGGTCTATAACCGATGTTCATAACTCCGTAATAATTTTTTCTATCAATCGTAACTCTGACGACATAAACTCCGTTCTTCGGGATTAATTTTCTTCTTGAATTCGGTTCAATGTTTGCGGTCGGTATTCCAAGTTCTTTACCACGACCGCTTCCTTTGACAACTATTCCATTTATAAAATAATATCTTCCGAGCAATTTAGATGCAAGTTTTACATCGCCATTGTCTAAAATCGCTCTCACTTTTGAACTGCTGACGGGTATATTTTCAACCAGAAGTTGCGGGATGATTTCAACATCAAACCCGTATTTTTTGCCAAATTCTTTTAATTTTTCCGGATTTCCCTCACGATTTTTTCCGAAAGCGTGATTATAACCGACGATTACTTTTTTCAATCCAATTTTCTCAAGCATTATATCTTTACAAAATTCCTCGGCAGAAATGTTTGAAAACTCAAGCGTAAAATTAACGACGAAGACGATGTCAAGTTCATACTCTTTCAAAAGCTCAATTCTTTCATCAATCGTCGTCAGAATCTGAAATTTTTCTCCTGGACGAAGAATCTCCTGAGGATGTGGATCAAATGTCACAAGTAGAGTTCTTGCGCCCGTTTTTTTCTTTTCCTCTTCCATTCGTTTCAAAATTTCACGATGTGCAATATGAACTCCATCAAAGACACCAACCGTCACAACTGAATTTAAATCTCTGCTAATTTTCTGTATATTTCGCACTATCTCCATCTTTTCCCTCAAGTGAAATTTTCTTTAACTCATCAATCGTAAAAGCATCTTCAAGTTTATAATTCCCTATTCTCGTTCTCACGAGCGACTTCAAATAAGCACCACAACCGAGTTTTTGTCCGAAATCGTGAACAAGTGTTCTCACATAAGTTCCCTTTGAACATCTGACACGGAAGCGCACCTCTGGAAGTTTAACTTCAAGGATTTGAAAATCAAAAATTTTAACCTTTTTCGGCTTTCTTTCTATTTCAATACCCTTGCGAGCAAGTTTGTAAAGTGGTTTCCCTTTGTGTTTAACAGCAGAATACATCGGCGGTATCTGTTCAATTTCCCCGATAAAGTTTTTGACATTTTCTCTTATAATTTCCTCGGTAATTCCATCAACTGGCTTTCTCTCAATAATTTCAGTTTCGGGGTCGTAACTTGGTGTTACCGCTCCAAGTTCCATAACTCCTTCATATTCCTTATCAAGTTCTGTGATCTTTGAAAGTTCTTTTGTTTTCTTTCCCGTTGCAATTATCAAAAGCCCCTCCGCAAATGGATCAAGTGTTCCAGCATGACCTGCTTTTTTTACCTTAAACCATCGCTTTATTTTATCAACAACTTTATAAGATGTCCATCCAGCAGGTTTATTTACAAGTATGATATCACCCTGTCTTATCCTCTGAGCCAGTGTCATCACCTTTTCTGTTGTTCTTTTCCATGTCTTCAATTTGTTTCAAAAGAGCGTTTATTCTGTCAACATGTTCAAGCGTATCATCAAGATAAAATTCAATTTCAGGGACAAATCTTAAACTCAACCTTGAACCAAGCCGTTGTCTTATAGTTTTTTTCATGGATTCAATTTTTCTGATCGTATTTTGCTGTGTCACCTTATCACCGTAGATGCTGATGTAAATTTTTGCATATCTCAAATCCGGGCTTACTCTAACATTCGTTACAGTCCAGAAGCCAACGCTTTCATGTTCAAGAACTTTTGAAATTATATCTGAAACCTCCTCTTTGATCAAGGAAGCAACTCTCTCAGCTCTTATCGTGCTCATTTCCAAATCCTCGCTTTAAGTTAAAGAAATTTATTGCTTTTTCACCTCTTCAAGTTTTCTTTTCACTTCAAGAATGTTGTATGCTTCAATTATATCGCCGACTTTTATATCGTTGTAATTTTCAAGAGCAATTCCACATTCAAGACCTGCTTCAACTTCTTTGACATCATCTTTAAATCTCTTAAGCGATGCAATTTTACCTTCGTATATCACGACTCCATTTCTGATCAATCTGGCATATGCATTTCTCGGAATTTTACCTTCCGTTACAAAGCAACCTGCGACTGTTCCAACTTTTGAAATTTTGAATGTTTCTCTGACCTCTGCTGTCCCGAGAAATTCTTCTCTCTTTTCAGGTTCAAGCATACCTTCAAGCGCCTTCTTAACATCTTCAATCACATTGTAAATTATGTTATAGAGTCGTATTTCAACATTTTCATTTTCTGCAAGTTTCTTCGCACCTGAAGTTGGTCTGACATTAAAGCCAATGATTATCGCACCGGATGCTTGAGCAAGCAAAACATCAGATTCGCTTATTGCTCCAACTGCTTTGTGTATTATTCTCACTTTGACTTCGTCTGTTGAAAGCTTCATCAAAGAATCGCTCAACGCTTCAACAGAACCATTTACATCTGCCTTTATGATCAAAGGCAGTTCTTTAACTTTACCTTCTTTAATTTGCTCTGAAAGTTTGTTAAGAGAAATGGCTTTCAATTGCCTGAATGTTTGTTCTCTTTTCAGTTGTGCTCTCTTGTTCGCTATTTCTCTTGCTTTCTTTTCATCTTCAACAACGACGAAAGAGTCACCCGCTTCCGGAAGTTCATCAAATCCTATAACTTGCACCGGGGTTGATGGCTTTGCGACTTCAACTCTATTTCCTCTTTCATCAAACATACCTCTTACTCTTCCGAATGTAGTTCCAGCGACGAACGGATCACCTATTTTTAAAGTTCCATTTTGGACGAGAACAGTTCCAACAGGACCACGTCCTTTGTCAAGTTTTGATTCAATGACTACACCACGAGCTCTTTTTTTCGGATTTGCTTTTAGATCCATGAGTTCAGCTTCAAGAAGGATTTTCTCAAGCAGTAGATCAACATTTTTTCCATATTTTGCTGAAATCTCAACACATTGATATTTACCGCCCCAATCTTCAACAAGAATTCCTCGCTCTGCAAGTTGTTGTTTAATTTTATCTGGATTGGCTTCGGGTTTGTCTATCTTATTTATTGCGACGATAATTGGGACATTCGCCGCAAGGGCGTGGTTTATCGCTTCAACCGTTTGTGGCATAACCGCATCGTCAGCAGCAACCACAAGGACAACTATATCCGTAACCTGCGCCCCACGTGCTCTCATAGCGGTAAATGCTTCGTGACCGGGAGTATCAATAAATGTAATCTGTTTCCCGTTTGGAAGCGTGACCTGATAAGCACCTATATGCTGGGTTATCCCGCCAGCTTCACCAGCAACGATATTACTTTGTCTTATGTAATCAAGGAGTGTTGTTTTTCCATGATCAACATGACCCATTATTGTGACAACCGGAGGTCTTGGCTCAAGGTCTTCAGGACGATCTGGTTCCTCTTCAATTATATCTTCAAGATATTCTTCTGCTCTTTCAACTTCAAATCCATAATCGCTTGCAATTAAAGTTATAGTATCAAAATCAAGACGCTGATTTATTGAAACAACAAGTCCCAAGCCGAGACATTTTTTGATTATCTCGCTTGCTGAAACCCCGAGCAAATTCGCAAGCTCATTAACGGTGATAAACTCCGCAACCTTTAT
>CAZQJI010000017.1:0-15223 GCA_964593475.1 uncultured Bacteroidota bacterium
GATGACGAGAAAAGCTATATTGATGAAATGACATTAAATCAAATCTGCGATCATTTTCAAAAGTTTTCTTATATCAAACGGCTTCTCAATGAATCCGGCGACGCCACTGATTTCTTCTTTTTCTGACTCCGTGATATAGCCGGTTGCAATTATAACTTTCACCTCTGGATTTATCAAAAGAAGCTGAGCGAGGGTTTCTTTACCACTCATCTTTGGCATATTCAGGTCAAGAATTACAAGGTCAATCTCGTCTTTATGTTCTTTATAAATGTTTAGCCCCTCAAGACCATCTCCAGCGGTGTAAACTTTAAACCCTTCCGCCTCAAGAAGTTCTTTCCCGGCAATTCTTATTTCCTCTTCGTCATCAATTAACAACAATGTTTCGGTTTTTTTCAACTCTATTTTCAACTCCGATTCCGTTTTTATTTCTTCTTTATAAACAGGCAGATAAATTAAAAACTTTGTCCCTTTTCCAACTTCACTATAAACTTTTATAAAGCCATCGTATGACTTCACAATTCCATAGACAGTTGAAAGCCCAAGACCCGTTCCCTTTCCTGGTGGTTTAGTTGTGAAGAACGGCTCAAATAATCTCCTTTTGACCTCTTCCGTCATCCCGATTCCTGTATCAATTACTTGCATAACAATATACTCAACTCCTGGCTTTGCATCAAATCCATTTCCAAACCTGTTTTCAGTTTTAAAAATTAACTTTCCACCATCTGGCATCGCATCTTTGGCATTGACAGCAAGATTAAAAATTATCTGTTGAACTTGCGCTTCTTCACCAAGAATAATGAAATTATTTGCCCCGAGTTCGCAGGATATCTCAATATTTCTCGGGAATGTCTCTTTGAAAACTTTTACAGAGTCCTCAATTAAGTGATGGAGGTTAATTGGTTTCACCTCACCGGTTGGTTTCTTCCTGGCGAATGTAAGAAGTCGCTTTGCAAGTTCAGCACCACGCAAAGCAGTTGATGTTATAGTATTGATCCATTTCTCATATTCGTGGTCTTTAATTTTCATCCCGAGGAGTTGTCCTGCACCGATTATTATCTGCAATATATTATTAAAATCGTGTGCTATTCCACTTGCGAGTGTTCCCAACGCCTCAAGTTTCTGGGACTGCTGAAGCGCTTCCCTTCTTTTAACTTCTTCTGTCACATCTATAATCATACCCTGCGCTGCTGGTTTCCCCTCATATTCAACCCTTTTCGTATAACCCTCAATGAAAATAACCTGACCATCTTTCCTTAATCCTTTCGCACTCCATTTGTTGATTTCAAATTCTCCTTTTAACCTTTTTCTCAACTGTTGATTTAACCTCTCTCTATCATCGGGATGTATCAGAACAGAATAATCTTTCAGATTTAAAATTTCATCTTTCGTGTATCCGAAGATTTCACAAAATTTATCATTCACAAATTTAAATCCAGAAGCATCCATCAAATAAGCCCCGAAAAATGGGTTCTCAACTATTGACCTGTATTTCTCTTCCGACTTCAAAAGTTCAATTGTCCTTTTCTCAATTTCATATTCAAGATGCTCGGAAAATTTAAAGTTAAGATAAAGCACCGTCACAACACTTATAACTATGCCAAGCGAACTCAATATCAACCAAAGCAGGGCAGATCTCGGTAAAACTTCAAATAGTGAAAAATCTTCAAGAAAATGATAATCACAAATCGTAAATCTATTCCCGTTGAAAATTACAGGAGTTATTGAGACCGCAAAAATCGTCCGCCTTGAATTTCTATATACCCTTGCTGAGAAACTCTCTGATGTCTTCGCTTGCTCTATCCCCTTAATAATTGAGAGAATTGATTCCGGCTGATCAACTATGGAATTTAAATGCTGGATAAAGTTTTTCCCGAGCTGTTTTTCAGAGTCAGAAGAGATAATGACATTTGACTGATCAATAAAATAAATATTTGCTGGTGATTCAAGCGCTCTTTTTAAATTTTCCCTGAGATTATCAAAATTTATTTCAACCCCGATTCCGCCCGAAAAATTTTTACTTGTTTCAAATCTTGGATAAAACACATATAGATGATAGTGTCCGTTTTCGCCTTTGATAAAAAGAGATTTGCTTGAGTTATCCGGAGAAAAATTTTTATAAGGTATTTGAATCTCAACCGCTCCGGGGTGTGAATGGAAAATTCTGCCTTTTTCGTCAAATAGGAAAAATTTTGATACAAGCTCACCATATCTTTCCATCAAACTTTTTAAAGTATCCCTGATTTTATCACTTCTCAAATCTTCCTTTGTCAGCAATTTAACACGCATTGACAAGCTTTCAATTTCTCTTTCACTTTCCTTTGCAAAAACTTTTATTATCTCGGCATCCTTTTTGACTTTGTTAAAGAAGACATTTTCCTGGATCTGGAAGAGCACACCTGCTGAAAATGTCCCAACCAGAATAACTGCAATTCCGGCGAAAACAGCCATCGCCGTAAATCGCCTGATTAACGAAGTTTTGACGATCGCAAGATATTTTGAGCTGAACTTTTCAAGAATTAAAGGAGAATGCGAAACCAAAATATGAAGTATGTTAAAAGTGAGAAACCCCGAAACAAATGTCCCCGCTATCTCTGTTGCAAGAAATATCTTGTCCAGAGTTGCAACCGGAATATTTGACTTTAAACTCCACAACCATATGATTGGCTCAATTAGATAATAAAACGAAACAAATTTTATCTGTTTGCTCCGCTTCGGTGATTTTTCACAAACCGGTTTGTTTGTAAGCATTATATCACCAAGTATGAAATAGGCGAAGAAAAATTGCAGTTGAATTAACACATAAAACAAGTCCGTGAAAAGGTAAATGATTTTCTCATACGATTGGGTCAAAAAATATGGAGCAAGCAAGACAGGGTAAATAAAAAGGATAAAAAATGTTTTCTTCAAAGTTGTTTTTAAACCGCCGGTTGAAGTTATCCTGACAAAGAAATTGTAAAGGGATAAAACCCCTGAAACCAGCAGAAAACCGGCGATCAGGTAAATGAATTGCAAAATTATAAGTTCAGCACCTGTAATGGTCCCGAATTTAGCTGTGATGTAAAACGACTCATAAGTTGCGATTAAATAGAAAACTGCGGAAAAGAATAAAAGAGATGAACCCGTCCTCTTCCCGGTTTCAGAGGTTAATCTATAGGCAAGAACGGTCAATGAAACAACCGGTAAAAGAACATATAAAAACTCAAGTGCTTCGCTTATGAGACCAAGCATATGTGATTCCACGAAACCCTCATAGATTTTAATTTAGAATCAAAACCATAAAACATATCTTCACGATAAATCACGTTTACCTATTTCTGCTCCTGCGGAGTTGCAGCAGGTTGAGATTGTCCCGGTTGGGGAGCAGGGACAGTTACAGGTGGAACAGTTTTAGCTCTTTGTTGTATTACGCTTTCACGAACGCTTTCGGGCGTTTTCCCCGGAAGGAAGAAAAGATTGATTATGATTGCAAGCAAAAGGAAAATTGCGCCAAGAGTTATGGTTGCTTTGCTGAGGAAATCCGCTGTTCTTCTTATTCCGAAGACAGTTCCAAATCCAGCTCCGCCAAATGCACCGGCAAGCCCTCCACCTCTTCCAGCTTGTAGTAAAACCGCAATTATAAGCAAAACCGCAATAATTATCTCAATCGCAACGAGAACTGAATACATTGTTTGCGTTCAAATAGATTTTTGTTTTTAATTTTTTGTATTCAAAGTTAATCAAAAATTCCGACAAAAACAAAAAAATGTTTCCTGTTAAGTCACGGTTAAGTCAGAAAATTTTTGACTTTGAGGTGAATTCGGATTAATTTAAAGTTGAAAAAGAAAATTTTATCGGGCGTATGCGAATTTTAATTTACACAGGAAAAGGAGGCGTTGGAAAGACAACAGTTTCATCCGCAACAGCAGTTTTATGCGCCGAACTTGGTTATAAGACAATCGTCATAAGCACAGACCCGGCACACAGCTTGAGTGATTCATTCGGAAGGAAAATCGGGAAATATCCGATTAAAATTGCAGATAAACTTTACGCACAGGAACTTGATGTAAATGAGGAATTGAGATTAAACTGGGACAAAATTCAAGGTTTCATAGTCAAATTTTTATCTTATCAGGGCTTTGATAAATTTATAGCTGAGGAGTTCGCAATTTTCCCCGGGCTTGAGGAATTGTTCAGTTTGCTTAAGATAGCACAATACCACGATCAGAAAAGTTATGATGTAATAATAATTGATTGCGCTCCAACTGCAAGCACAATTAGAATGTTAAGTTTCCCGGACATCGTAAGCTGGTATATGGAAAAATTTTTCCCGCTTGAGAGAAAACTTGTGAAAACCATAAGACCCGTTGCTGAAAAAGTCGCCAAATTCCCTCTTCCATCAGACGATGTTTATGCACAGGTTGAAGAACTTTACAAAAAAATTGAACATACGAAGAAAATCCTAACAGATGTTAAAAAATCTTCCGTTAGGGTTGTCGTAAACGCTGAAAAAATGGTCATCAAAGAATCTCAAAGGGCATACACATATTTGTGCCTTTTTGATTTTCCCGTTGACCTTGTTGTTGTGAATAAAGTTTTTCCCGAAGAAATTGAAGACAAACACTTCAAAAAATGGAAGCAAACCCAAGCGAGGCATATTGAAACCGTAAAAGAAGCGTTTTCACCGATTCCGATAAAGATCTCCTTCCTTCACGACGATGAAATAACAGGGATTGATAAACTTTTAAAATTTGCACTTAATCTCTATGGCAAAGAAGATCCGACAAAAGTTTATTATGAGGGCAAGCCAATTCAGATTAAAGAGTTAAATGGGAGATACTTTCTTGAGTTGAAAATGCCCTTTTTCACAAAGAAAGACATCAACATCTGGATCAAAAATGATGAATTGATAATTGAACTTTCAAATTACAAAAGAAACATATTTCTTCCATACACTCTTGCATCCGCAAAATTTAAAGAAGCAAGTTTGAAAGACGGGATCTTAACAATTGAATTTGAAAAAACAAAGGAGGGTTAAAAATGCCGGAGGAAAAAGAAAAACAGATGCCGAAGTATTATATACCGCTTCCTGATTTTTCAGCAATACTTGAATCATTACCGCCGGAGTTAAACGAGACGAAAAAACATTTTATTCAGGCAAATAAAGAATTTTTGCTTGCGATAAGGTCCATTATTGATGCAGGAATTGCAATTGCTGATAAATTGCTTGAGGAAAAGCCGAAGCAAGAGCCGGCGAGAAAAGTTAAAATCAAATGATTTCTATTTTCGTATCTCAAAGCTGAAAGATGCCCAGAAACTTTCCCAGTTTACATCTTTGCACCCGTTGCATGGCAAAAGATGAACCAGACGGATGAGCCAGAACCCATCTGAAGTTAGTTTAAACTTAACGATGCCATCTTTATCTGTCTTAACTTTTTGCTCCGTGAATTTGCCTTCTTTCAAATCTTGATTGTAAATCATCACGATTTTATCTGGCAATGGTTTACCGTCAAATAAAATTTTCGCCTCTATACTATCGCCGACGCTTAACTCATACGGATTTTTAAGCAGAACTATCTCAAGTTTTAATCCAAAAACTTTCTTATAAACTTCACCTTTGAAATTGCCCCCGGAGACGATAAGCGATTTCAGAAATCTGCTGTATCTTTCCTTTTCAACTTTTCTTTTTCCCGTTTTCTCCCAGATTTTTTTAACATCATCTAAATTTTCGTGTTCAAGATACTCCGAAAATTCCTCAGGTTTCAACTCTATATATGCGAAGTCCCTTTCCATAAGGATCAAGCCGAGTCCTTCAAAATCAACTTTTTTTGTTAACACTGGAACTTCACCATCTTTGGACTCATCAATCAAGTTAAATCGCCTTTCATCTGTGATCAGTTCAAATCTTCTTGTCATATTTTTCTGAAACTCACGCTCAATTTCTCTGTTAAGTTTATCTCCGACGAAAAGATGAACAACGAGAGTATCTCCTTTTGATAGGATAAATTTGCGTGGATGAAGCCAGTAATCGTGCGAGTAGAGCTGATTTAAGATAAAAAGTATGATCAAAAATCTTTTCATTTTTCATCAAGGTTTTGTTTATACAAAGACAATTGCTCGTGTTTTTTTATTCAAATCATATCCTGTGAGATCATCTCCATCAAAATCGTATGGATCGCCGTAGCCGAGCCAGTTCCAGTCGTGTAAAATCGCAAGTTTGTCTTTTTTGTTAAGCGAGTTATAATTCGGGATAACATTTTTAAGGCGTGGGTAATTTGCGTATTTTGACGGGTCAACTATTGAGAAAACTTTTTTATGCCTTCTCATCTCACCCCATTTTTCATCAGAAATTCGCTCAGTTTTATAGACATAGACATTGCCGGCTTTCATTTTCACAAGACCACTTTTGATGAATTCCCCCTCGTCATATACAGTTATTTCAGCACCTGTTGCGATTATAGATGCTTTGAGGAGAAATTCACACAAAAGATAAGCGTTAAATTCATTTCCGCCTATCCTCGTTATTCCACTTGCTATTGAATTGTCAATGTATCCACCACGCTTTAAAACAATCAAACCCTCTTTTTCAAGTGTTTCAAGCGCTTCAACTTCATTCATTCCTGAAGAGAGAAGCAAATCAAATTTCTTTGAAATTATATTTTTCACCGGCTCTTTTTCACCAGCCCAGATCATAAGCTCAACATTTTCCCAGTTCGGGAAGACGGCAAATCTTTTGAAATTTATCTTTCCAGCTGTCCAGACGAATTCAGAATTATACCATCGCTGCAATTTCATTATCTCTTCCCATTCATCATCACTTAAAAAATTTTTTCCGTTATCCTCTATCCAGTATTTTATCCTCCTTGCCATAATTTTCCTCTTTTATTGTTTTAAAAAATTTTCAACATACTTGCCCCAAAAATCAAACTCAAGATTTACCCTGTCGCCAACCTTTTTGAATTTAATGTTCGTGTTTTCCCATGTAAATGGAATTATTGAAACTTTAAATCTATCACGATTGACATCAGCAACCGTTAAACTTATTCCATCAACAGCGATTGAACCCGTCGGAATGAGATATTTTCTGAATTCAGGGGGAAATTTTATCTCAAAAATCCAGCTGTTTTGAAGTTTTTTAATGCTTTCAATTATCCCTGTTGTATCAACATGACCCTGGACGATGTGACCGCCTAAACGCTCTCCAATTTTTAGAGCGAGTTCAAGGTTGACGAAATCGCCGACTTTTAAATCGCCTAAATTTGTCTTTTTGATCGTTTCTTCAACTGCTTCAACTTTAAATGAATCGTTTAACTTTTCAAAAGCTGTCAGACAAACGCCGTTTACGCTGACGCTATCACCAATTTTTATTTCACTTAACAATTTTTTTGATGTGATTGTCAAAATTCTCGCTTTGCCCTTTTGCGAGATTGATTTAACTTTCCCTATTTCCTCTATTATGCCTGTAAACATTGTTCAGAACCTTGATTCGTTTGACAGGTTAAAAATAAAGTTAAAGTGCAAAAAAATCAAGCAAGTTGAATTTTTCAACCGCTTTTTATTATATTGTCTCAAAATAAAAAAGGATCATTCGGTATGACTTATCTTGTAACCGCACGAAAGTGGAGACCAACAAAGTTCAGCGAAGTCGTAGGTCAAGAGCATGTCACGGCAACGCTTTTAAATTCACTTAAACTCGGTAGAGTTGCTCATGCTTATATCTTCGCAGGTCCAAGAGGTGTCGGGAAGACAACGGTAGCAAGAATCCTCGCCAAAGCGATCAACTGTTTAAATCCAAAAGATTATGAACCATGCAATGAGTGTGAAATGTGCGTTGAAATTTCAAATGGAAGAAGCATTGATGTCCTTGAGATTGACGGTGCATCAAACAGAGGAATTGATGAAATCCGTGACCTTCGGGAATCAGTGAGATACACACCGACAAAGGCAAAATATAAAGTTTATATAATTGATGAAGTCCATATGTTAACGAAAGAGGCGTTTAACGCTCTTCTTAAAACGCTTGAAGAACCTCCACCGCATATCCTTTTCATCTTCGCAACCACAGAACCGCATAGAGTTCCGCCGACAATTTTATCAAGATGTCAGAGATTTGATTTCAGAAGAATTGAAATCCAGAGAATAATTGAGCGACTCAAATTAATTGCACAGCAAGACAAAATTCAAATTGATGATGATTCTTTGTTCACAATTGCGAAAAAGGCAAATGGTTCTTTAAGGGACGCTTTAAGTATATTTGATCAGGTTGTCTCTTTCTGCGGTGAAAAGATAAAAATAGAAGATGTTGTAAACGCTTTAAACATCATTGATCAGGAAATCTTCTTCAAGGTTACGGAGATAGTCAAAGATAAAAACATACGGGCGGGGTTTGAACTTGTTGACACGATTGTAAAGCAGGGATACGATTTTCAGGAATTTTTAAGCGGTTTGTCAGAACATCTGCGAAATATCCTCGTGGCTATAACGACGGCATCGGATGAATTAATTGAAGCCACGGAGTATTACAAAAAACGCTATCTTGAGGAATCAAAACGATTTACTGAGTCAGATGTTTTAAGAATGCTTAAAATTGTAAACGATGCAGAGATAACGATCAAATGGTCTCCACAGCCGAGATTAAAACTTGAGATGGTGATGACCCAACTTGCGAGTATGGACAGCACGGTTAAGATTCAGGAACTTATCTCAAAGATTGAGGAACTTGAAAGGAGGTTGAACTCCGAAAATTTTAATAATCCCCCGGAGGGGGGAAATAAATCGGAGCAGATGAAAACGCAACCGGCGCAAAACAGAGAAAAGAAAGAAGAGACGAAAAGCGAAACACATTCACTTCAAACAGATGATATTTCAGTGATTGATATTCTTCTTAAAGACCCGCTTGCTGATTACAAAACCAGAACATCGCCAAAGACCGACGAACCCAAAAATAAAATTGAAAATCCAGAAAAAATTTTAAACTCAATCCGTGATAGATGGGATGAGATTTCAAACCTTGCGCAAAATTTTAATTTAAATCTTGCGACTGCTTTAAGGTTATCTTATCCGATTGAGCTCAAAGATGAGAAACTTAAAATCGGTGTCTTAAACGATATCCATTTTGAATGGATAAAGAAAAACAGGGCTTTTATCAGAGAGAAATTAAAGGAGTTGTTTAATGTTGAATTTGAAATTGAAATCGGGATTTGCGATGTTGAGAAATTTAAAGAGGATGTTGTGAAGTATAGCCCGGATTTAAAATTAAAAAAGTTGATGAATGAATCACCATTTGTCAGGTCCCTTGTTGAAAATCTTGGCGCAAAGCCGATTGATTAGTTTGATATTTTTGATTTTAACTTTGACCGCGGGTGCGGTTTCAGGCAATTTTAAATTTTCAAAATACGCTGGTGATTTTCTTTCCATCGGAGTTGGTGGGCGAGCCCTTGGAATGGGCGGAGCATTTACGAGCATCGCAAATGATGTGACCGCTGGATACTGGAATCCCGCAGGTCTTGCAGAGGTCTCAAACTCCCAGATAATTTTAATGCACGATGAAAGATTCGCTGGAATTATAAATTACGATTATATCGGTTTCGCCTTTAAACCGAACAATTCATATTCACTTGCTGTTTCAATGATACGCATCGGTGTTGATGACATCCCGTTCACAGAAAACGCATTTTCTGACAACAACGGGAATGGAATTTTTGACCCTGATGTTGATCGGCTTGATCCGGAGCGTTTTTCTTTTGTTTCTTCTTCAGATTGGGTTGGGCTGATCTCGCTCGGGAAAATTTTAGATGAAAAGTTTTCAATCGGTGGAAATGTTAAGTTTATTTACAGAAAGATTGAGAAAAACAGCGGAATTGGGATTGGTTTTGATTTTGCGGTTAAATATAAAATTTCAAATTTTTCAATTGGTGCGGTTTTAAAGGACGCAACTTCAACGCTTGTAGCGTGGAATACGGGGCGGAATGAACTTATCGCTCCATCCCTTTCAACTGGGATAAGCAGAGAATTTCAAATATTCTGGGGCAAATTCACACCTGCAATTGATTTAATCTTGAGATTTGAAGGAAGAAAAAGGACTGCATTCGCCGGGACAGATTTTTTAAGTGTTGACTTCAACATCGGCGCTGAATATACATTCAAAGAAATAATTTCAATTCGCACCGGTCTAACCGAGAACAGGGAATTTACACTTGGGACAGGTTTAAAATTTAATCGGCTTGACATTGATTATTCATTTGCAAAGTTTAACTCTGAACTCGGGAACACACACAGGATATCTGTAAAGTTCACAATTATTTAGAAAACAAAATCGCTTCAAATATATGAAACTTTACGCTCTTGCAATAGCTGCTCATCCGGATGATATAGAATTAAGTTGCAGTGGAACGATAATAAAACTTACTCAAAAGAATTACCCGGTTGGAATTCTTGATTTGACGAGGGGCGAACTTGGGACCCGTGGAAATGAGAAGATAAGGGAGAGTGAAGCAAAGGAAGCAGCAAAACTTATGGGAGTAAGCGTAAGGGAAAATCTTGAGTTGCCCGATGGCGGAATTGAGGTCACGATGGAAAATAAAATTGAGTTGATAAAAATTATAAGAAAATACAAACCAGAGATAATTTTTGCTCCATACTGGATTGAAAGACACCCTGATCATGAAAACACAAGCAAACTTGTTCGTGAAGCGTGGTATTTATCCGGACTTGTTAAGTTCAAAACAAAGTTGAACGGAAAAATTCAGGAACCGCATCGCCCGAAGAAAATTTTCTTTTATGTTCAGTATTTTTATCAACAATTCACGCCCAATTTGATAATTGATATAACGGATGTTTTTGAGAAAAAATTAAAAGTGATTGAATGTTATAAATCGCAATTTTTTAACCCGAATGTAAAAATTAACGCAATAGAAACACTTTTAAGCACGCCTGACTTCAGGGAATATCTTATAGCACGTGCACGTTTTTTTGGTGAAATGATAGGTCGCAAATACGGCGAACCATTTTTAACACTTGCCCCAGTTGGCTTAAACGGCATTGAAAATGTCGTTTTGCCTTTAAAAAGTTAAAAATAAGAATCTTGTGAAGTTGAAATTTGAGGAAATTCTGGGATTGGTAAATGTCGTTTTATACCTTGTTCATGTCACTGTCTTTACAATTCTTGCTTACAGGCAGAACAAGAGCGGTGGAATTAAATCATCAGTTCTCGTTTTAATTTTTTTGCTTGTTCTTTTTTTCGTTTCTCTGCAAGTTGGCGGATTCATAGCAGATGTGATTTTAATCGGAAAAGAGATGACATCAAAATTAAAAGCAATTCGCGATACATCGGTTATATTCCTTGCAATAATTATTGAATCACCTGTTTGGTTCGTTTTCTTGAAAAGAAAAAAGGAGAAAGATGAAACGAAAGACGATAGCGTTGATAGCGCACGATAGGAAAAAAGCTGACATGGTTGCTTTTGCGACGCAAAACAAAAGAAAACTTGAAAAGTTTAATTTAATTGGCACCGGGACGACTGCAAAACTTGTCCGTGAGAAAACCGGTTTGAAAGTAAAGGCATATCACTCTGGACCATATGGCGGTGATGTTGAAATAGCATCTCTTGTCGTCAAAGGTAAATGTGATATTGTTATATTTCTTCACGATCCGCTTGAGCCACATCCTCACGACCCTGACATAAAGACATTAATGCGAGTTTGTGATGTTTACAATGTGCCACTTGCAACGAATCTTGCAACCGCAGAGATAATAATCAATTCAATTTCACAAGGAATTTAAACTCTATGTCGCTGATTCAAAGGGGGTTAATTTATTTGAAGTTTTATTTTTCGTTTTTTTGGCTTATTTTAAAACGAAGTGTAAAAACAAATTGAATTATTTCAATGGATCGGCTTTGGGCACCCTGGAGGGCCAAGTATATTGAGAGTTTCTCAAATGAAAAAGAAAATGAAGAAAAAGAATGTTTATTTTGTGAGAAAGCGAAGGCAAATGACGATGAAAAAAATCTTATTCTCTTTCGTGGGGAAAGTTGCTATATCATTATGAATCTTTTTCCGTATAATTCAGGTCATATAATGGTTGTTCCGTATAAGCATACGCCTGATTTTTCAAGTTTGACGGATGAAGAGATGCTTGAGATAATGCGGGTTATAAAAAAAGGAGTTCGTGCGCTTGAGATTTCGCTCAAACCTCACGGCTTCAACATCGGCGCAAATCTCGGGAGGGTAAGCGGTGCTGGAATTGCAGAACACATCCACTTCCATATAGTCCCACGCTGGAACGGGGATACGAACTTTATGCCCGTCATATCGGAAACAAAGGTGATCTCCGAGCTTCTCCCCGAAACATACAGGAAAATAAAAAATGCACTTGATAAAATTACTGATTAAACCAAATTTTGAACGCAAGCATCAAATTAGTGAAGTCAAACAAAAACAAAAGATAGAATTAGCCATGAAGACGAAACTTTTTATTCTGATTTTAACTCTTGGAGTTGCCCTTTTAATTTACGGTTGCACAAAGGAAAGCGAGATCACATCTTCACTTTCAAACGCCGATAAGGAAACTATAAAACAAATCATTGAAAACGATGACTTTATTGCTTCTGTTGATGTTGCATTGAACGATGGAACACTGCTTCCGCCAAACTTTGATTCCGGCTCTTTCCCAAAAGAAATTTATCCTATAAGATGGGGAAGAATTGTTAAAAGAGTCATTAAAGATTATGAATATGAGCAAGTAAATGATACGCTTGTGGTTGTAACAGTTACAAGAACTGTTGAATCTGATTTGAGAATTGCTGCAACCTATACTCAGGGCAATACAACGCCCGATACGATTATAACGAAGCCATTAACCGAGGTTTTCAAGCGCAAAATTCAGGTTGTTAAAAAAGAAAATGCTGATACAACAAGAGCGAAGAAGTGGAGAATCTGGGCGGTCTCGCTTGTGCAGGGTGGCACCGCAAATTCAAGCATAACGATCAAGAAAATATCGCTTACATTACCAAATGGAAATGTCGTTGAGGTTACAGACCCGTTGAACACATTTTATCGTCCCGGATTTCTGGGGCATCGTGATGGAGTTCCTTCGTTTAATCCATCGCAACCTGTTAAGTTCACTGTCACAGTTCAAAGTGCAACTCCGGATACTGATATAGTTGCTATGACTTTTGGAGTTGACAGATTTGGATTCCACAGGGCAAGAAAACTTTTCAAGATGGTATCGCAGAGCGGGAATGAGGAAGTTTATGAAGCAGAGATTAAAGTTCATCTGCATCGTGGTTCTTTCAATGCGATGTTGCATGCGATCTCAAAAGAATCGCTTTATGATGATTCAGCACCTGTTTCAGTTTCGGTCTGGGGTGTTCCTTATGTTGTGTTTTAAGTGAAAACCCGGGGCGGTTTAAACCGCCCCGCTCTTTGTTTAAAATTATCTGATTTGAGCGAATGCTCAACAAATCTGATATAGAACTTGTAAATGAGTTCAAAAATGGAAATATATCCGCTTTTGATGAAATCGTCAGAAGATACCAGAGGAAAGTTTATTCGCTTGCGAGAAAGATACTCTCCAATCACGACGATGCAGATGATGTCGCACAGGAAGTTTTCATCAAACTTTTTAACTCCCTTAATGATTTTAAAGGCGAATCAAGTTTGTTCACCTGGATTTACAGGATAACCATAAATGAGTGTAACAATGTTTTAAGAAAGAAGAAGATCAAAGAATTTATACCGATTGATGAAATAGCAAACCTTTTAAAGTTGGGTCAGACGCCAGAGCAGGAGTTATTTGACAAGGAGGAGAGAAACTTGATTGAAAGAGCGGTTGAGAAACTTCCAGCAAAGCAGAGGACAGTTTTTGTGATGCGTTTTTTTGAGAACCTGGATTACGAAGAGATTTCAAAAATACTTAACAAGCCAGTTGGAACATTGAAAGCAAACTATTTTCACGCTGTTAAAAAAATACAAAAATTTATCAAAGATGAAATGCAGGGAAGTTAAAAATAATCTCGTTGATTTCGCAACGGGGAAAATTAGATCAGAAGAAATTGAAAAGCATCTCGCTGAATGTGAAAGTTGCAGGGCCGAATATATTGGCATAACAGAGGTTGTCCCGATTTTGAAAGATTATAAGTTTGAAGAGCCATCAGAATTTTACTGGGCAAATTTTCTTCCTCGTGTTAAAAAGAAAATTTCCGAGCGTGCGGGTTCTGGTTTTGTTTTTTCTTTAAAACCAGTTCTCCTTGCTCCATCGCTTGCCGTCTTGATAATTGGATTTTTGTTCGGAATTTTGTTTTCAAATTTGCAGTTGAAACAGGAAGATTTTTATGTCGCTTCTGTTTTTGAAACATCAGGCGTTTTTGTCAAACCAGCTGAATTTTCAGATGTTAACAGCGAAACACTGGAAAGAGCAATTTCATACCTTTATGAAAAATATCAGATCCCTGAATTTGAGGGAGAGAATTACAATTATCAAGACATTGACATTGAAGAGGTTTTAAATCGGATTTCAAATAAATTTTAATTCTTGCGATGAAAAGAACAATTTTGACATTCGGCTTGCTCATTTTATTTGTTGCTGTCTCTTTTTCACAGGGCTTTATGGGTCAACGATGGAGGGAAAGAGTTCTTGAATTTAAAAAGGTTCGCCTCCTTGAAATTTTAAAACTTGATGAGCAAACCTCTGTTAAGTTTTTAAACAGATACACAAAATTTTCAAACGAGATTGACGCGATTGAAATTGAAAGAGATAGAATTACGAATGAACTTGAAGCAAAGTTGAGAAAGGGCGATGGAGAAGGTTATGACAAAGCGATCAAAGATTTGATTGAACTTGAAAAAAAGGAATATGAACTCCGTGTGAACTTTTATAATGAGTTAAAGGAAATCCTCACAGAACAGCAGATCGCACAGGTTATTGTCTTTGAGCGAAATTTCAGGCGTGAGTTTATGAACACGATCAGGGAAATGCAAAGGGAGAGAATGCGTAGAAGATTTTAATTAATTGAAAGTAAATTCGGAAGATTTAACAGGGGGAGAAGTTTTTGTTTATTCGTATAAACTTTCCTAAATTTCTCCTGAAGACAAAAAAGAAGTTGAAAAAATGAAGAAGACAGCGATTCAAATTCTTGCCGTTTTTCTAATTGCGATTTTTCTTTCGCTGGTTGAGATAAATCGTTATTCAACTGCGCAAGAAGTTTATCAATTAAAAAGTGCTTTTAAAATCGGACGATTAAAATAT
>CAZQJI010000017.1:15323-23957 GCA_964593475.1 uncultured Bacteroidota bacterium
TGCGCAAGAAGTTTATCAATTAAAAAGTGCTTTTAAAATCGGACGATTAAAATATCGGGGTGGCGGGGATTGGTATAACGATCCATCAGCGGAGGCCAATCTTTTGAAATTCATAAAAGAAAACACAAATATAGATGTCGTTCCCGTTTATGAGTTTGTTGATGTCGGCAGTGATAACATTTTTTCTTATCCATTTCTCTTTATGACCGGGCACGGGAATATAAATTTTAACGAAGATGAGGCGAAGAGATTGAGAAAGTATCTTGAAAGTGGTGGTTTCCTTTATGCTGATGACGACTACGGTATGGATAAATCCTTCAGAAGGGAGATAAAAAAAGTTTTTCCTGATAAAGAACTTGTTGAATTGCCTTTCTCTTACGGGCTTTTCAATTGTTATTTCAACTTTCCAAACGGAACTCCTAAAACTCACGAACATGATAACAAACCACCGCAGGCGTTTGGGATTTTTCACAATGGACGGCTCGTCGTTCTTTACACTTATGAATCAAATCCGAGCGATGGCTGGGCTGACCCAGAAGTTCATCACGATCCTGAGGAAAAAAGACAGGAAGCTTTAAGGTTTGGGACAAATATCGTCGTCTGGGCTTTGACAAATTAAATTTTGATCTGGATTATGAACGAAATATATCGGCAGATAAAATCAAATCTCGGGCGTTTGAGAAGAGCTCTTGATTTTGAAGATTTAAAGATAAGGTCTTCACACTGGCTTATTTTTGTGATTTTGCTCTGGGTTTTTGCGGGTGTGATTGAATCCGAATTTTATCTCCCACCAGCTGAGAGGAAATTGATTTTTTATATTGCATCGCTGGTTTCTGTGTTAAGTTTTCTTTTTTATGTTCTGCTGTATATTTTAAGATTTTTTGGAATTGTAAAATCAAAAAGCGATTTTGAACTTGCGAAATTTGTCTGGAGAAAATACCCCGATGTCGGGGATAAATTGATTGACGCATTACAGATTTATGAGCAAAAAGCAAAAAAAATTAAAGGATATTCGGAAGAATTAATTGAACACGCTTTTATTCAGCTTGCAAAAGATGTTTTAAAAGTTGAATGGCATAAAGTTGATAGTTCAAAGTCGGGAAGAAATCTTTTGCTTTCTTTTTCTGTGTTTTTGATTTTCTGTGCGAGTTTGATTCTTTTGCCTGATTTCAGGGCTTCTTATGTTCGGATTTTGAATTACGATAAAAAATTTTTGAAGCCGGGTGATTACATTCTTGAGGTTTATCCCGGGGATACAACGGTTGCAAAGGGAGCTAATGTTAAGATAGAAATTCGGGCAATACCGCAGAAGCCGAATCTTCCAGCGCCGGGCGAAGTGGAATTGTATCTTTCAGAAGCCGGGGTCAGGGATTTTGAGATTAAAAAAGTCAAAAGCGATATTCAAAGAGGAAAATTTGAATATGAAATTTACAATTTGAGAACTCCAATTGAGTATTTTGTAAAGGTTAAAGATTTGAGAACGGATAAATTTAAGATTGATGTTATTGATAGACCGGTTGTTAAGTTCTTGAAAGTTCAACTTGTTTATCCAAGCTACACAAAGTTTGAGCCGATGTATCTTGAAGATAACTCCGGTGATATAACCGCGATCGCCGGGACGATAGCTAAATTTGAAATTCTCTCAAACAAATCACTTGATTCTGCGAAGTTAATTTTTAATGATAGTTCATTTGTAAATCTTTCAGTTTATGGAACAAATGCAAAGGGACAATTTAAAGTTTTGAAAAACGGAACTTATCACATTGAGTTGAGGAGCAAAGATGGATTGAAGAACGAACAGCCAGTTGAATATAAAATCAGCGTGCTTGCTGATGAATTTCCAAAGGTTCAGATTTTAAGACCGGATAAAAATGTTGATTTGACAAGAGATATGCAGATTGGAATTCTTGCCAAGATAAGCGATGATTTCGGTTTGACAAAGTTGAAACTTGCTTATAGATTGAGTTTCTCAAGATATGCAAGACCTGATGATGAATTCAAATATATTGAAATTCCGGTTGATAAAAATTTGAAGGAGCAGGAAGTTTCGTATCTCTGGGATTTGTCTGAACTTGAGCTCTCACCCGATGATGTGGTGAGTTATTATCTTGAGGTTTTTGATAACGATTTTGTAAGTGGTCCGAAATCGTCAAGGACAGAAATTTACACTGTGAGATTTCCATCGCTTCAGGAGATCCTGGCTCAGGTTGAGATGTCGCAGAGTGAAATTTATCAGGATATAAAAGATGTTTTTGAGGTAGCGAAAAAGTTGAGAAAAGAAATGGAGCAAATTGAGCAGGATTTGAAGAAAGGGAATTTGAAAGCTGATTGGCAAACACAACAAAAAATACAAAACATAGCAAAGCAATATGAAGAGTTAAGAAACAAGATAAACGAAACAAGCCAGAAGCTTCAGGAACTTGTGCAAAAGATGGAAGAAAATAAACTTCTTTCACCTGAGACGCTTGAAAAATATCTTGAACTTCAAAAACTTCTGAATCAACTTGACATACCTGAGCTGAGGGAATTGATGAAGAGGTTTGAGCAGGCGATGCAGAATTTAAACCCGGAGATGATAAGACAGGCGCTTGAGAAGTTTCAATTTTCAGAAGAGAATTTCAGACGGAGCATAGAAAGAACTTTGAACCTTTTAAAAAGAATTCAAGTTGAGCAGAAATTAAACGAGATTTTAAAGCAGACCGAGAATCTGTTGAACAGGCAGGAAGATTTGAGGAAGAGAACCGCACAGACAAATCCCGAAGACAGAGCAAAACTTAAAGAGTTAAGTGATGAACAAAGAAGTTTGAAAGATGAAGCAAGGGGAATTGAAGAGAATCTCAAGGTCTTGAAGGAGAAAATGCAGGAGTTTAAAGATGAGATGCCAATTGATTCGCTTGATAAAATCATAAATGAGATGAGAAAAAAAGATTTTGAAGGGAAGTTTGAGAAAGCAGGGGAGCGGATAATGTCTGGAGATATGAAAGAGGCAACTCAAATGCAGTTTGATATCGCGCAGGGATTAATGCAAATGCAAAGTGGTTTACAATCGCTTCAACAGCAGTTGATGCAGAATCAACAGCGTCAGATAATCTCGCAGATGCAAAAAATACAAAAGGATTTGCTTGCACTCTCAAAGGAGCAGGAAGAGGTGAAGCAGGAGACACAAAATTCTTCATCTGGTTCGTCAAAATTGCGTGATCTTGCGCGTGAGCAAATGGATTTACTTTCGGGATTAAATTCAGTTGCGAACTCTTTAATTGAGCTTTCACAAAAAACATTTGCGATCACGCCGGACATGGGTCGTGAAATTGGCTCTGCACTTATGAACATGCACAGGGCTATTGAGTCGCTTTCTGCCAGAGATAATGCTGGGGCTTCAAAATTTCAAAGCGATGCGATGAATTCACTTAACAAAGCGATAATTCAGCTCGGAAACGCTATGCAAGCGATGATGCAGGGAGGGGCGGGTGGAGGTTTACAGTTTTTGCTTCAACAATTAAATCAACTTGCAATGCAACAACTTGGTTTAAATCAAGCAACGCAGGAGTTAATGCAACAGCTTTCACTTGAACAACAAGCGGAAATGGCGAGGTTAGCAGCACAACAGGAACTTATACGAAAATCACTTCAAGAACTTATGAAAGAAGCGGAAGTTTCAGGTAACAGAAGCAAAATACTCGGTGATTTGAACAGGATTGCTGATGAGATGAAAGAGGTTGTCTCTGATCTTGAATCAAATAACTTAACAGAAGAAACGATAAGAAAACAGGAAAGGATTTTGTCCCGGCTTCTTGATGCGCAAAGATCAATTCACGAGCGCGATTTTGAAAAACAGCGTGAGTCAAGACCGGGGCAGAACATAACGAGGCAAAGCCCGGCAGAACTTAATTTGCAAGAGGAGAAAGAGAAAATTTTCCAGGAACTTCTCAAGTCAATACGAGAAAATTATCACAGAGATTATGAAGCTTTGATAAAAAGATATTTTGAACTCTTGAGATCAATCCAGCAGTAATTGTTTCACTTTGTCACCATTGCCATTTTCAGGGGGATTTTTGAGACATTTTCATTCCAAAAATTCTTGATTTTCAATTTGATTTTTCTGGCACGATTTTTATATGTTTTATTAAATTGAATTCAAAACAAAAATTTGTTTCGGATAAATGCTTGAAATAAGATGGCATGGACGCGGAGGACAGGGTGCGAAGACAGCAGCCATGCTTTTTGCTGAAACAGCAATTGAGGAAGGGAAATATGCGCAGGGTTTCCCTGAATACGGACCTGAGAGAATGGGAGCACCTGTTAAGGGCTTTACGCGAATTGATGACAAGCCGATAAGAATTCACAGTGGAATTGAAAATCCGCAAGTTGTTATCGTTCTTGATCCGACGCTTCTTGAAGCAGTTGATGTGACGGAGGGAATGCCGGATGATGGAATTTTGATAATTAACACTGAATTAAGTCCAAAAGAAGTACGCGAAAAATTCGGGATAAAAAAGGGAAAAATTTATACTGTTAATGCTACAAAGATAGCCCTTGATACAATTGGAAGACCTATACCCAACACCGTTATGCTTGGGGCGTTGATAAAAGTTACAGGTGTGCTTGATCTTGATACGCTTTTGAAAAACATAGTTAAGAAGTTCAGTAGAAAATTTAATGAAAAAGTCGTTGAAGGAAATGTCAGAGCAATAAAAAAAGCATTTGAGGAGGTAAAAGGAGAATGAGCGAATTAAAAAAATGGTTTGAGCTTCCGGTTGGGGCTATAATTGATGAGCCAGGAAGCGCGGTTAAATATAAAACTGGCTCATGGAGAACTTTTAAACCGGTCATTGATAAATCAAAATGCAATGACTGTTTGATCTGCTGGATTTACTGTCCTGATAATTCAATTTTAGTTGAAGACGGAAAACTTGTTGGTTTTGATTATGACCATTGCAAAGGGTGTGGAATATGTGCTGAGGTTTGTCCGGATAAAAGTAAAGCGATAACAATGGTTCTTGAACATCAATAATCAAAAAATTTTGGGAGGCGTGAAAAATGAAAGTTAAAGCATTAACAGGGAATGAGGCGGTTGCAGAAGCAATGAGACAGATTAATCCCGATGTCGTAGCTGCTTATCCTATAACACCGCAAACTGAATTGATGCACAAATTTACGGAATTTGTCGCAGATGGTCTCGTTGATACTGAGATGATACTTGTTGAGTCCGAACATAGTGCATTGAGCGCGGTTGTTGGTGCAAGTGCAGCTGGTGTAAGAGCTATGACCGCCACAAGTTCCCAGGGTCTTGCTCTGATGTGGGAAGTTCTTTACATAGCTGCTGGTTTGAGATTGCCAATTGTAATGGCAGTTATAAACAGGGCTTTGAGCGCACCGATAAACATTCACGGCGACCACTCCGACACAATGGGAGCTCGTGATTCAGGATGGATACAAATTTTTTCCGAAAATTCGCAGGAAGCTTACGACAATACGATCATCGCCGTAAGAGTTGCCGAACATCCGGAAATTTTGCTTCCCGTTATGGTTACGATGGATGGATTTATAATAAGCCACACGATGGAAAGAGTTGAAGTCCTTGATGATGAAATTGTAAAAAGTTTTATCGGCGAATACAATCCAAAGTATAAACTTCTTGATGTTAAAAATCCCGTCACATTTGGTCCGCTTGACCTGCAGGATTATTACTTTGAGCATAAAAGAGCACAAGCAGAGGCGATGGAAATTGCTTATAAACTTATAAGAGAGATTGACGAAGAATACTACAAGATTAGCGGTAGAAAATATACCTATGTTGAGCCGTATGAAATTGACGATGCCGAGATCGTTTTGGTCTCTTTGGGTTCAACAGCTGGAACTATAAAAGAAGTTGTTGATGGATTGAGATTGCGTGGTATAAAAGCTGGATCTTTAAAAATAAGGGTTTACAGACCCTTCCCGCGAGATGAGGTCAGAGAGTATCTTTCAAATGCTTCTGTTGTCGGAGTGTTGGACAGAGCAATTGCTTTTGGTTCGGTTTGTGGACCAGTTTGTCTTGATGTTAAGGCGGTTTTGCAAGGGACGAAAGTAGCGGGTTTGCCAGTTGTAAATTATATTTACGGACTGGGTGGAAGAGATATAAGCCCAAAAGATATTGAAAAGGTTTTCTTAGAACTTGAAAAAGTTAAAATCACAGGCGAAGTTCCAAACTTACCTCGTTATATTGGAGTTCGTGGTGAAGAAGATTATGTTGAACGAAAGAAAGAATTCAAAATCAAAAATTAACATCGGGAAGTTAAAATGGCGAATTTGAAGGAATTATCACAGCGTGAAGTTAAATTCACCGCTGGTCATAGAGCTTGCGCCGGTTGTTTGCCAGCCGTTGCGTTAAGACAGGTAACGCTTTCCGTTAACTATCCTTGTGTCGTTGGTTTTGCAACGGGATGTATGGAGGTTGTGTCAACGATTTTTCCATATACCGCGTGGAAGGTCCCGTATATCCATGTTGCTTTTGAAAATATCGCAGCGGTGATGAGTGGAGTTGAAGCAGCTTATAAATCCTTGAAAAAGAAGGGAAAAATTGATGAGGAGATAAAAATAATTGCATTTGGCGGTGACGGTGGAACTTATGATATTGGATTTCAGGCGCTTTCTGGAATGGCGGAGCGCGGTCATGATGTCCTTTACATTTGTTATAATAATGAAGCTTATATGAACACGGGAATCCAACGCTCAAGCGCAACTCCATTCGGTGCACAGACATCAACAACTCCTGTTGGCACTGTTGAGTTTGGAAAGAAACAATTTCCAAAGGATTTAACTCAAATAATGGCTGCACACGGAATCCCGTATGTTGCTCAGGCGTCGGTTCATAATTGGAAAGATTTGAATATGAAAGTTGAAAAAGCTCTATCAATCAAGGGACCCAAATTTATAAACATACTTGCCCCATGCACATTGGGTTGGAAATATCCAGCTGAGAAAGGCATTGAAATAGCAAAGCTTGCTGTTGAAACCTGTGTTTGGCCACTTTACGAGGTTGAAAACGGAAAATATAAAATCAATTATAAACCGCGTGAGAAAAAGCCAGTTGTTGAGTGGTTAAAGGTTCAGGGAAGATTTTCACACTTATTCAAGCCGGAGAATCAACATTTAATAGATGAGATTCAGAAAGAGGTTGACCGAAGGTGGACACACCTTCTTGAATTAGCCGGCGCATGATGACCCTCCCTCATTCTTTACCTGCGGTCGCCGTTGCCTCCCGGCGACCTTTTTATTTTTGAAACCTTTTGAAATCTCAACTTGTTATTCTTTTGCGAAGTTTTAAAATAAACTTTCGGGAGGTAGCCAAAAAATTAGAAATTTGAAATCCGGAGAAAAATCTTTTTTAAAATTTTTAAGTTAAACAAAAAATTCAGGGGGAAATTCACCATGCAAAAAATTGATTTCTTCAGCCAGGTTCGCATTGGCAAGCCGAAGCAGTATGAGAATATGACCGTATATCCGATTTTTGCCTTGAACGATGGTAAGGTTAAATATCTTACACTTGATGAGGCATTGTCTAAGAAACTCGTTAAAATTACCGAAGTGAGCGAAGGGGGCGTTGTGAATGAACTGAAAGTTGAAAATTTTGCAGATGTCCCGATTCTTATGCTTGATGGAGAAGAACTTGTGGGTGCGAAACAAAACAGAACCCTTAACACGACAGTTTTAATCAAGGAAAAATCTGAAACATTTATTCCCGTAAGCTGTGTTGAGCAGGGACGCTGGAGCTATCGCTCAAGAGAGTTTATAAAGCACCAGTTTATCATTCCGCTTCAAGTAAGGGCAAAGAAAATGTCATCTGTCACTGAATCTTTAAAAGCTAGGGGAGGTTTTCGTGCACGCCAGGAAGAGGTCTGGGATCAGGTGGCTTATGTGCTTTCTTCAGCAGGAGTAAGGTCAAAAACATACGCAATTGATGACGCTTATAGTGCCTTTGAAGATAAAAGAAGTGATTATTTCAATGCTTTCAAGTATGAAGAAGGGCAAAACGGTATAATTGTCCTGATAAACGAAAGAATAGCGGGTATTGATTATGTCTCTTTGAAGAGCGCTTATAAAGTTTATCACGATGGATTTATCGCAGGATATGTGTTAAGTGCCGTCTTTGAAGCAGAGAAAGGAACAAATTTAAAGGGATATAAAACAATTGACGACTTAATTGCTGATTTTAAGAATTACAATTGGCAAATTACGAAATCGGTCGGGCTTGGTGATGATATAAGGTTTAAAAATGATGATTATGCCTGTGCAGGGCTTATTTATCAAGATGAGATTATACATCTTGCGATACTGAACTTGACAGATGAGGAAAATCGCATAAGACATCACTGGTTCTAATTCCGGAGCCCGGGTTTAATTCCCGGGCTTTTTTACTTTATAAACTCAATTTGCAAAAATTTCCTTATTTTGTTAAGTTTAACAAAAAGTGCGGAGTAAAAAATGATTAAAATAAAAGCAAGCAAAAACGGACCGTATTTGATTGAAATTTCGGGCGGAACATTTGAAGTTGAGCGGGATTCTGGAACTGAAACAATAGATAAAAAGACAATCGCCCTGTGCAGATGCGGTGGCTCGCAGAATAAACCATTCTGTGATGGGACACATAGGAAA
>CAZQJI010000017.1:24057-29997 GCA_964593475.1 uncultured Bacteroidota bacterium
GTGCAGATGCGGTGGCTCGCAGAATAAACCATTCTGTGATGGGACACATAGGAAAGTTGGATTCTCGGCGAATGAAGCAACTATAAAGGTTAATGCAAAGTGAGAAATTCGTTTGGATTTGACATCTAAAATTTTTCATCCCACGGGTTATGAAATCGCTACTTGAACTTAAGCCATATATTTTGAAATACAGGAGGTTAATTTTCTCTGGAATTCTGGCGATTTTGATAAGCGAAGTTTTTTATGTTTTCATACCGATTTTAATCGGTCGTGCTGTTGATAGTTTAAAAGCCGGGGTTACGGGAGAGAAACTACTCTTTTTTGCTTCACTTGTCCTTGGCTCAACACTTTTGAGTGGAATAGCTTCATTTTTCACAAGGCAAACGATAATCGTTGCTTCACGCAGGATTGAATATGATATGAGGAATGACTTTTATCGGCATGTTCAGGGATTACACTATCTTTATTTCAGGGATAAAAAAATTGGCGACATAATGGCTTATGCCACGAACGATATCCCTGCGGTCAGGAATTTCCTCGGACCGGGGATAATGTATTCGGTTGAGACGGCGATTGAGTTTGTCGTTATTCTTGCGATTATGTTCTCAATGAATTTAAAACTTACTTTGATAACATTAATTCCATTGCCTTTGATCTCTCTTCTCGTTTATAAAGTCGGTAAAATTGTCCACGAAAGATATGAGGATATACAGGAACATTTTGGAGTTATCACAACAGCAGCACAGGAGAATATCTCTGGAATAAGAGTTATCAAAGCGTATGTCAGGGAAGATTACGAGGTGGAGAAATTCAGAAAGTTAACACTTGAATATCTTTTTAAAAATATAAAACTCATCAAAGTTCAATCTTTGACATATCCGCTGATGATTTTGATAACGGGAATTTCAATTATCCTCGTCGTCTGGTATGGTGGTTATCAGGTTATAAAGGGAACGATGACGCTTGGACAGATAACATCATTTTTAATTTATCTTGGCTATTTGATCTGGCCGATGATCGCTTTTGGCTGGATTGTTAATTTGACTCAAAGAGCTTCTGCGTCAATGGATAGATTGCTTGAGGTTATGAGAGTTGAACCTCAAATTAAAGATACGGATGAGACGGATTACTCAATCACGGAGATAAAAGGTGAGATTGTTTTCAGAGATGTTTGGTTTAAATATCCTGATTCTGAGGATTATGTTTTGAAAGGGATAAATCTTGAGATAAAGCAAGGACAAACAGTTGGAATAGTTGGTTACACGGGTAGCGGTAAGACAACACTTGTGAATTTAATCCCGCGATTATTTGATCCTGATAAAGGCGAAGTTTTAATTGACGGTGTAAATGTTAAGAAGATTCCTCTTAAAGTTTTGAGGGAAAGTATAGGTTATGTTCAGCAGGATGTTTTTCTTTTTTCGGATACGGTGAAAAATAATATAAAGTTCGGGGTTGATGGCGTAAGCGATGAAAAGATTATTGAAGTTGCGAAACTTGCTCACATTTACGATGATGTAATGGATTTCCCGAATAAGTTTGATACGATCGTTGGTGAAAGGGGGATAACTCTGTCAGGTGGGCAAAAGCAGAGAGTCGGGATTGCGAGAGCGTTGATAAAAGACCCGAAAATTTTGATACTTGATGATGCTTTTTCATCCGTTGATGCTCATACAGAGGAAATGATCTTAAAAAATTTGAGAGAATTCAGAAAAGGAAGAACGACGATAATAATATCACATCGTATAACCGCTGTAAAAGATGCGGATTTTATAGTTGTGATTGATGATGGAGAAATCGTTGAAATTGGTCATCATGATGAGCTCCTCCAGCTTGGTGGTCTTTATGCCGATCTTTATCAGAAGCAAATACTTGAAGAAGAACTTGAAAAAATGTGAAACAAAGATTATTTCTATTTTATGCACGATTTCAGGGAAGATGAAATACTTGGTAAAGCATATGATTCAAGATTGATGAAACGACTTTTGAAATATGTTAAACCTTACTGGAAACAGGTTGCTGTTTCAGTTTTTCTTGTCCTTATACTTGCGGTTTTAAACCCATTGCGACCTTATATAACGAAATTTGCGATAGATGATTATATTTTGAAGTCAAATTTTAAGGGACTTACTAATTTAGCATTTTTGCTTTTTGGACTTTTACTACTTCAGGGTATCTTGCAGTATCTTTTGAGTTATACAACTGAATGGATAGGACAGAAGACGATATTTGATTTGCGTATGGAGATTTTCCAGCATCTGCAACGGCTTGCTTTGAGATTTTTTGATAAAAATCCAACCGGGCGACTCGTAACTCGTGTGACAAATGATGTTGAATCTTTGAACGAGATGTATTCATCAGGGATTGTTCTTGTCTTCGGGGACATATTTACGATTATCGGGATACTTTATTTTATGTTTAAGTTAAGTTTTGAGCTTTCGCTTGTTACTTTAAGTGTTTTGCCATTGCTTTTTTATGCGACTTTTCTATTTAGAAAGAAGGCAAGGGAGGCATATAGAGAGGTCAGGACATTGATAGCTAAAATTAACGCTTTTTTGCAGGAGCATTTTTCAGGTATAAGTGTGGTTCAGATTTTCAACAGGGAGAATGAGGAGTTTAAAAAGTTTGATGAGATAAACGCAAAATATAGAGATGCGAACATAAAGTCAATTTTTTATTACGCTGTTTTCTTCCCAGCAGTTGAACTTATAAGTGCAATTGGCGTGGCATTAATAATCTGGTATGGCGGTGGTGAGGTTATAAAAGGAACGGTGACGATTGGAGTTTTGATTTCCTTTATTCAATACACTGAAATGTTTTTCAGACCGGTGCGGGATTTGTCCGAAAAGTATAACATCTTTCAAACTGCGATGGCTTCCGCTGAAAGAATTTTCAAACTTCTTGATACGAAAGTTTTTATAAGCAAACCTGAAAAGCCAGTCAAACTTGAAAATGTTCGTGGTGAAATTGAATTTAAAAATGTGTGGTTCGCATACCGAGACGATGGCGAGGCGATAAGCAATGAGGACTGGATTTTGAAAAATGTTTCTTTTAAAATAAATGCAGGTGAAAAAGTTGCAATTGTCGGAGCAACGGGCTCGGGTAAGAGCACAATCATAAATTTGATAAGCAAATTTTACGAAGTTCAAAAAGGTCAAATTTTAATTGATGGAATAGATATAAAAGACATTGACGAAAAAGATTTGAGAAAGCACATCGCAGTTGTTTTACAAGATGTTATGCTTTTTTCAGGTGATATTCTGACAAATATCACGCTTGGAAATGAAAGTATCCCGTTTGAAAAGGTTATTGAAGCATCTCGTTTAATTGGTGCAGATAAGTTCATTGAAAAACTTCCGAATGGATATTTTGAGAAAGTCCATGAGAGGGGCTCTAATTTTTCTGTTGGACAAAGACAATTGATTTCTTTTGTGAGGGCTCTGGTTTACGACCCGAAAATCCTTGTGCTTGATGAAGCAACTTCAAGCGTTGATGTTGAAACGGAGAGAATAATTCAAAATGCGATTGAAAAACTCCTTGAGAACAGAACTGCTATAATCATTGCGCACAGGTTATCAACGATTCAAAATTCTGACAAAATAATTGTCCTTCACAAAGGTGAGGTTCGTGAGATCGGGACACACAAAGAATTGCTTGAAAAGAAAGGAATTTACTACCGACTTTATCAATTGCAGTATAAGGAAAGAAGGCACAAGATGGTCGCTTTATCAGGAGACAAAGGTTAAATCATTCCCAAAAGGAATCGCTTAGCCGAGAAAAAATTAACACAAGTAAAATTTAAAAATTAAGGAGGGATTAAAAATGCAGAGGATAGTAACAATTGAACGATTTATCATTGAAAAAGAACACGAAATCCCCGGGGCAACGGGTGAGTTTTCAAAGCTTTTGACAGATATTGCACTTGCGGCGAAAATCGTCTGGCGTGAGGTTTCAAAAGCGGGACTCGTTGACATAATAGGTTCAACAGGTAAAGTTAATGTCTCAGGGGATGTCGTTCAAAAACTTGATGAGTTTGCGAATGAAATTTTTATCAATGTGATGCAAAAGGGAGGTCATCTTTGTGTTATGGCAAGCGAAGAAAGCAAGGGCTTAATTGAAATTCCAGATGAACTTGCAAAGGGTAAATATGTTCTTGTGTTTGATCCACTTGATGGGAGTTCAAACATTGATGTGAATGTCTCAATTGGCTCAATTTTCGGGATTTTCAGAAGAGTTACACAGTCGGGGAAGGGAACTGAAGAAGATGTTTTGCAACCCGGGAGAAATCTCGTCGCAGCCGGTTATGTGGTTTATGGCTCAAGTACAATTCTTGTCTATACAACTGGCAATGGTGTTCATGGCTTCACACTTGATCCAAGCATCGGTGAATTTCTTCTGTCCCACGAAAATATACGGATTCCGAAAAAAGGGGATATTTACAGCGTAAATGAAGGTTATTACGAGAGATGGGACGAGAATATGAAAAAGTTTATCAATTATCTCAAAGCGGAGGATAAAGCAACGGGGAGACCTTACAAGTTAAGATATGTTGGAACGCTTGTTGCGGATTTTCACAGGACGCTTCTTTACGGCGGAATTTTTATGTATCCGGGTGATTCAAAAAATCCGGAGGGAAAGTTAAGATTAATTTACGAAGCAGCACCACTTGCTTATGTAGTTGAAAAAGCAGGTGGAAGGGCAAGCAACGGATTCCAGAACATACTTGACATAAAGCCGACGAGTTTGCATCAAAGAACGCCGTTATTCATCGGTAGCGAGGAAGATGTTAAACTTGCTGAGAAGTTTTTGCAGGGTAAAGCCGAAGATTAAGTTTTAAAGGGGCTCTTTATGAGCCCCTTCTTTTTTTATCCCCCTTCGTGATGCTCAATGTTCATCTCAATCCATTTGGATATAAACTCAGCGACATCGCTCCACAATTTTATCTTCTCTTCAGGGGTTAAATTTGCGGTTTTAATCAAATTTTCAATTTCCCTGCAAATTTCCTCTGGCAAGTTAAGGTTCTTTTCCTCCATTGTTTTACCTCTTTTTTGTTTGATAACCAGAAAGGTTATCTGATTTCACCTTCAATCAATACTTCATTTGGGTTAACATTTGCCTCGTTCAATATGCGGATTGAATTTCTCACGCAGTCATTGGAACTAAAATTCGTTTCAATGAACCAGGTGTTTAATTTTTTAGGTTTTATCATCTTTCCCTTGATTCCTTGAATTAATTTTTCAAGCGGTAGTTTCCCCTGATTTTCTAATTTTGGAAGTGCCCAGCGAGCGACTTCGTATAAAAGATGTTGCCAGCGATTGACCTGTTGTATTCTCACGCCATCGGGGAAAATCAAAGTCACATTTAACTTTTTAAATCTTAAATCTTTTTTGCTTAAATCAGCCAGCGTGATGATGTTTGCGGAAGGTTTTGTCCCTGCATAATCTGTCTGCATCGGGATTATTGAATCGGGGGCAATTTCAAAATAAGGTATTGCGGGATGCCAGAGTGATAAAAGTTTTCTTGCAATATCGCCGAGATTTCCATCGCTTATTTTGACTCTGAAAATTTGCTTTCCCCCCATCTCACGCATATCGTATAACTCCCAGATATCCCCATCGGTTATCATAAAATAAGGAACTCTATTTTGCCAGCAATAGCGAAATCCATCATCTCGTGCCCGGCTTAAATCGGTGTTAAGTGATTTCGCCTCTATCATCACAATCTTTTCATTGTTGTAGCGCAGTGCATAGTCGGGGCGACCCTGTGGCGTTGATAATTCGGGAATGACATCATCCGGGTTTTCTGTGTCCCAGCCAAGGGCACGGAGTATCGGATCAATTAAAGCATATCGTGTCAGCATTTCGTTTTGTTGAAGGAGATTTCTGAACTTTTCAATTTTTCCCCTTACCCTGTTTAAAACTTCAATCAACTCTTTCATTTTCA
>CAZQJI010000017.1:30097-38139 GCA_964593475.1 uncultured Bacteroidota bacterium
TATGATTTTTCTGGCTTGTTAAATTTGAAAGAACTTTCTGCGTTGATAAAACTTGCTTCTGTTTTCGTTTCAAATTCAACCGGACCAATTCATATTGCCGGTGCGGTCGGGACCCCCGTTGTCGGTTTTTATCCGCCGATAAAAGTTATGAGCCCGAGAAGGTGGGGACCTTATACTGAAAATAAGGCGATTTTCGTCCCGAATGTCCCCTTTGAATGTGAAAAGTGTGTCGGCAAAAGATGTAAATTTTTTGATTGTATGGATATGATAAACATTGATGATGTTTTAAGGGCAATAAAAGAAAAGGTTGGTGTTAATGTATAAAAATTTGATTCTGGCTTTAATTCTCTTATGCTCGTTTATCTTCAAGCAGGATGAAAGGATAATCCAATTCAACAGCAGGAAAATTGAGCATAATGCTTTTAAAGTTGGAGAACGACTTGTTTATGATGTCAAATATCAATTTGTCAAGGTTGGAGAAGCAGAAATTTCAATCCCAGAGATAGTTGATTACAACGGGCGAAAATGTTATCGTGCGGTGTTTCGGGTCAGGTCATTGCCTTTTTTCTCTATTTTTTACAAAGTTGATGATAGATATGAAAGTTATATTGATGTTGAAGGCATTTATCCGTGGAGATTTGAACAGCACATAAGGGAAGGTGGATATAAATTTGATTTTTACGCTGAGTTTGATCATGTTAATTTAATAGCAAGGACATCTGAGGGCATTTTTCCGATTCCGCAATACGCTCAAGATGTCTTCTCTGCTTTTTATTATGCGAGGACGCAGGATTATTCGGGTAAAAGAGTTGGTGAGAGAGTAAAACTTGAAAATTTCTATAAAAATCGCACTTATCCTCTTGAGATAAAATACCTTGGTGAGCAAATTGTCAAAGTTAAGGCTGGAAAGTTCAAGTGCGTGGTTGTTGAGCCGTTGATCGTTGAAGGCGGACTTTTCAAAGCAAAGGGTAGATTCCTGCTCTGGATTACAAACGATGATAAAAAGGTTCCGGTTAAGATGAGTGCCGAAATACCTATCGGAAATATCGTCGGGGAGTTGAGAGAATTTGAAGGGATTGAAAACATAAAATCAAAACTTGATTGATGAAGTCAAAATATGATAAAATTGACTTGACGAAGGTAAAAACGATTTCAATCAAAAACAGAAAAAGTAAAGTTAATACAGCTGAATTTGCAAAAGTTTTTGACCCGAAAACGCAAAGTTTTTCCGATTTCATTGATTCTTTACCTGAGATTTTGGTCGCAAAGGATTTGAAAATCCTTGTTGATAAAATTGTGAATGCTTACAAAAAAGATAAACTTGTCGTCTTTCTCATAGGTGCTCATGTTATAAAGGTCGGGCTTGCGCCTCTTTTGATTGAGCTCGGAAGGATTGGGATTATAAAAGCACTTGCTATGAACAGTGCAACAGCGATACACGATGTTGAGACAGCTCTTTTCGGTCAAACATCCGAAGATGTCGCTGAAAACATAATGGACGGTAGCTTTGGAATGGCAAAGGAGACGGGAGATTTTATAAATCTTACGCTTGAACATTATTGCAAAAATTCAGACCTCGGTTATGGCGAAGCTCTTGGAAAACAATTAAACGATGTAAATGCTCCAAATAAAGATTATAGCGTTCTTGCAAACTTTTACAATTTGAATATACCTGTTACGGTTCATGCTGCAATCGGGACAGACATAGTTCATCAGCAACCGACGATGGATGGTTCTGTCACGGGCGAGATGAGTTTCAGAGATTTTAAAATTCTGTGCAATGTTCTCACCAAACTTGACAGCGATGGAGTTGTTGTCAATGTCGGTTCTGCCGTGATTATGCCCGAAGTTTTTCTCAAAGCTTTAACTGTTGTTCGTAATCTTGGTTTCAATGCTTTCGGATTTACGACTGCAAATTTTGATATGATTCGTCATTACAGACCGACTGTTAATGTGGTTCAGCGTCCCACTCAGGGCGGAGGTCAAGGTTTTATGATAACAGGACATCACGAAATTATGATACCTCTTCTTGTAGCAATGATTAAAAGCAAAATTTAATTAAACCATGAGCCAGGAATTTAAAACCGATTTTGAAGGTGAAAAATTTAATCAGGATGAAGCAACAACGAGATCTTCAATTAGGTCATCTCCGATTGCGATGACTTTGATAGCGCTTGGGACGGTCTTTGTGCTTTATCAATTTTTTGGTGCTGGTTTGACATTTCTTATTTTTGGTGGATTGGGAGAGGGAAATGTTCAGGGCTTTAGATTTATGACGATACTCTCTCAATTTCTCTTTATTTTCGTCCCGACTTTATTTTTTGCAAGGTGGCAAGAGGTTAATTACAGGGAAATTTTCAAATTAAAAAAACCGAAGTTATTTGAAATTTTGCTTGCCGTTGTCGGGACACTTTCGCTTCAAAGCATTGCTCAGGTTTATCTCTATGTTCAGGATATGTTGATACCGATTCAAAAACTTTCGCCTATTTTTGAGACATTGCGGAAAATGATGGAGCGAACTTATTCAATTTTAATCTCAGCAAAATCACCGATTGAATTCATTTTTGTTGTTCTTGTTGTCGCTTTAACTCCTGCAATTTGTGAAGAACTCCTTTTTCGTGGGCTTGTGCAATATAACCTTACGAAAGCGAGCAATTACAAACTTGGGTTTATAATCACCGGGATAATCTTTGCCATGTATCATGCAAACCCGTTTAGTTTCATTCCGTTGGTAGCGCTTGGTGTTTATTTTGGATATCTCGTTTATAAATCCGGTAGTATATTTCTTGCAATGACGGCGCATTTTGTAAATAATTTCACCGCTGCGTATTTTTATTACGCTCTCGGAAAAGAAGGAATTGTCTCCGGTTCAATTGGTTCTGTGCTTATGGTTGGTTTCTTCTCAATCGCTGTTTTTGTGAGCTCAATTTATGCTTTTGAAATTTTATATGTTGACAAAAATCAAACTTCAAATTAAAAATGCCGAAGTGTCCTCTTTGTGGTTTTACATATCCGGATGGAGTTACGGTTTGCCCGGACTGCAATATAAATCTGATTGATGATAAGCCGGAAATTTGCGTTTATTGTGGTGCGGAAATTGAACCCGGCTCTATTTATTGTTCCGAATGCGGTAAAATTTTCATCTCAAGGATTTTCGGACCTGAAGACGAGATTGAATGTGAAGAGCATCTTGATAGAATGGCTGTCGGAGTATGTGTTGTGTGCGGGAAACCTGTGTGTGGTGAATGTGGAATTGAAGTTGATGGGAAAATATATTGTAAAGAAGGAAACCACAGGCAATATGATGAAGGATGGGTTGTTGTTTATACAACTCAGTATGAGTATGAAGCTGAAATGTTGAAAGCAAACATTGAAAGCGCCGGTGTTCCGTGTGTTGTCTTTTCAACCAAGGATCATTCGTATTTTATGACCGTTGGATTTGGAATTGTCAAAGTCCTTGTCCCGAAAGATCAAAAGGATATCGCTATGAAAATAATTGAGGATTTACGCTATCGTGATGAAAATCTGTATGAATAATAAATCTGGTGAGAAAATTGGATAATCTTTCCACTCGTGTTGTCATCGCAGTAATCGGAATTCCGCTTATTCTTTTGTTTGTTTTTTACGGTGGATTGTTTTTCTTTAGTTTCGTCCTGTTGATTTCATTGCTTGCTACAATTGAATATTATCAACTTGTGAAAATTAAAAACTTTTCCCCGATTTTTCCCATCGGAATTCTTGCCATTATTTTCATTGACATTGTTTTTTATCTGGGGAAACACATTTATTTCATCCCTTTGTTTATCTTAACAACTCTTTTAGCTGGTCTTGTTGAACTTTTCAGAAAACCGAAATTTGCTGGATGGTCTGCAATTTCAAATTTTGCGACGACTTTATTTCCGGTTTTCTACATCGGATTATTGCTCGGGACCCTGATTGGATTGCGGGAGATAAAATGGCGCAGTTATGATGATATGGGAATTTTCATAATTTCAATTTTTGCAACCATCTGGATTTGTGATACTGCTGCGTATTTTGTCGGGAAATCGCTCGGGAAAAGAAAACTTTATCAAAGGGTTAGCCCGAAGAAGACAGTTGAAGGTTTCATCGGAGGTTTGATCTTTGCTTTCATTACATCATTTATTGCAAAATTTACAGTGCTTAAATACTTAACAAATCTTGATGCTTTTGTAATTGGTTTAATCGTCGGGATCTTCGGGCAACTTGGGGATCTCGTTGAGTCGTTGATAAAAAGAGATGTTGGTGTTAAGGACTCGTCAAGTATAATCCCGGGTCATGGTGGTGTTTTTGACAGATTTGATAGTTTGATTTATGTCGCCCCGCTCGTTTATCTTTATATTGCATTTTTAAAATAAAAATTCAATTGATGTGGAAAACAGAAAGAAGAAAATTCACATTCTCACGCTTGGATGCCCGAAAAATCTCGTTGATTCGGAAATCCTGATAGCCGGACTTAAAGATAAATTTCAAATTGTTGAAAAACCGGAGAAAGCCCAGGTCATCCTGATAAATACCTGTGGTTTCATTGAAAGCGCAAAGCAGGAGTCAATTGAAAAAATTTTTGAAGCGGTTGAACTTAAAGAGAAAGGCAAGGTTGAAAGCGTCTATGTGATGGGTTGTCTCTCGGAGAGATACAAAGATGAACTTGAAAAAGAAATCCCCGAGGTTGATAAATTTTTCGGAGTTGAAAAATTTAATGAGATTTTAAATGAGCTTGGAATTGATTATAAGTATGAATTGCTTGGTGAAAGGGAAATTCTCACGCCGAAACATTTCGCATATTTGAAAATTGCCGAAGGTTGTGATAATCCGTGTTCGTTTTGCGCAATACCTATAATTCGTGGTAAATATGTAAGTCGTCCGATGGAAGATATAATAAAAGAAGCAAGGAAACTCGCATGGCGTGGTGTTAAGGAGTTAATAATCATAGCGCAGGATACAACTTATTACGGGCTTGATATATACGGAAAAAGGAAACTTGCTGAACTTTTGATGCGACTTTCCGAAATTGATGGGATTGAGTGGATTCGGCTTATGTATGCTTATCCTGCAAAATTTCCCGTTGAAGTCCTTGATGTTATGGCGCAAAATCCAAAAATTTGTAAATACATTGATATACCGATTCAGCACATCTCGGACAAAATTTTAAAATCAATGAGGCGTGGGATAACGAAACAAAAGACGATTGAACTTCTCAAGATGATAAGGGATAAAGTCCCTGAAGTTGCGATAAGGACAAGTTTAATAGTTGGTTATCCGGGTGAGACGCAAAGTGATTTTGAAGAATTGATTGATTTCGTTGCGAGTTTTAAGTTTGACCGACTTGGTGTTTTCACTTATTCGCAGGAAGATGGAACACCTGCGTTTGAACTTGGTGACCCAATACCGCCGGATGAGAAGGAAAGAAGAATGGCTTTGCTGATGAATGTTCAACGGGATATAATTCTTGAGAAAAACGAGAAGTTGCTCGGGAAGAGATTAAAGGTTCTGGTTGATAGAAAAGAAGGAGATTATTTCGTTGGAAGGACACAATGGGATGCACCTGAAATTGACCTTGAAGTTTTGATTGATGGAGGTGATTTGAAAATTGGTGAATTTTGTGAAGTTGAAATTTATGATTATTTTGAGTATGATTTAATTGGAAGAGCAATTACGAAACAAACGGAAAAAACTTTTTGTTAAAAATTTTTGGAAACAAAATTAAAAATCCGATTTTAAAGTCGGGTGGAGAAAAGATGAGAAAATCAATTTTAATTTTAGCGTTAATATCTATCGGCATCCGGGCATTTGCTCAGGTTGAAACGAGCGTTCCAAGAAGTTATTCATTGCCACAATTTTATTTTACTGCCTTAAATTTCGCCGGGGATTTTGGTCAGGGGTTATCTCAAAGTAGAGTTGATGTCTATGTTCAAGTTCCGTATGAGTTCCTGCAATTTGTCAAAGAAGATGATCATTATTCCGCAAGTTATGAGGTGACACTCAATGTCTCAACTGCTAAAGGTAAATATGTGACCGAAAAATCATGGACACAAAAAGTTATCGCAAATAACTTTGAACAAACGATTTCAAAAGCGTTCTGGGATATATCACAGGCATTTTTGAATCTTCCATTTGGGGATTACAAAATCTCTGTTCAGGTTGTTGATCTTGACACGAAACGAGGTTTTAAAAAAGAGGGGTTGGTGAGTGTAAAGGATTTCTCAAGGAGTCCGCTGGCAATTAGCGACTTGATGATGGTTTCATCTGTTAAAGTTGAAGACGGTGTGAAAACGATAGTGCCCAATGTCTCAAATACGATAACTTCAACAGCGAATAAAGGTTTTTATCTTTTCTTTGAAGTTTACAACAACACCACGCTTGAAGATTCTCTTAACATCACATACAGGATAGATCGTTTGACAAAGAAGAAACAGGTTCAGGTTTACACCGGTTCTTTTACTGAGTTTATAAAGCCGGGGAGGAATTCAGTCATACTTGAAATATCTCAACCGCATCTTGGTTTTGGAGATTATATAATTTTCGTTGAAGGTAGAATGGCTTCAAATCGTGATTATTATTCTGTTTCGCAGAAAAGTTTTATGGTAAGATGGCATGAAATTCCAGAGTTAATTTCTGATCTTGACAAGGCGATTGAACAACTTGTTTACATTGCAAAACCGGAAGAATTGAACTATATAAAATCGGCTCAGGATGATGCTGAGAAGGAGAAAAGATTTCTTGAATTCTGGCGCAAAAAAGATCCGACCCCGAACACTCTGAAAAATGAACTTATGGAAGAATATTACGGCAGAGTTAAATATGCAAATGAACATTTCGGGCATTACATTGAAGGGTGGAAGACAGATATGGGGATGGTTTATATAATCTTTGGACCGCCAAGCAGTGTTGATAGACACCCGTTTGACATTGACAGCAAACCATACGAGATATGGTATTATTACGAAATTAACAGAAGATTTATCTTTGTGGATGAGACGGGATTTGGAGATTATCGGCTTATAACTCCTCTCTGGGATGAATGGACGAGGAGCATCTGGCGTTAATCAAAGAATGTCCATACCACGCCAAACCTTAAACTTCTATTCTGCATCGGATAAAATGCGGATGTCATATATTTTTCGTTTGTTGCGTTTGCAAGTGTCAAGAAAATTGAAACATTTTTGATTTTACCGCTTACGAATAGATCAATCACTCCAAATTTTTTGAGTTCTGTGGTGTTTTCAGAAAAGATAAATGCGGAGTTAATGAATTTAAATCCATAAAATTTATCTGAAAATCTTGCTCTTACTCCCGCCTTCAAATTTAGCGTCCTCGTTGGTTTCCCTTCAAAGAAAAATTCTCCATAGAGGGAATACCTCGGATACGGTTTTGTTATTTTGTTGAGTATTACAGATGGATGTAGTTCAAGCGTAAGTTTCCAGATTTTCAGGTTTGAATTCATCTCAAGAAAAGTTCGGCTTATGTGGGTTCGGTAAAACGATGAATCTTTGAAAATGATGTAATTTGACATTTTCCTGTTTTGAACTCTTATGTTTAGTGTAAAGTTTTTATCATGGAATTCAGCGCCAATTTCGTAAACCCTGTGTTTTTCAGGTTCAGATGAAGAAATTATGCTTTGTTCAATTAGAGTTGGAAATCTTGTGGAATGTGAACCACCTGCGTAAAATTTTAACCTGTCAAGGTTTAAACTGAGCCCAGCGCCGTAATTTGAGATGATTTTATCTGATAAAATTTCAACTCGCACGAAAGATACTGGAGCAAACAAGCCAAAATTTAACTCGGATTTTAAAAAAGTTGAAATTGAAGTAATAGATTTTGAGATTGATTTCAGAAATTGATTTTGAATTGAATCGTTTGATGGTGAAATATCAAGATGATTTTTTTGAAATTCAATTCCAGTGTTAAGGTCAGCAAGCCAGATTGAGCCATCAAAAGTTAATTTTGCGCCGTAGAAATGTGAATTTCTTTTATTTGGATTTTCCGATGCAGAAAAATTGTCAGTTTGAAATGTGTGATAGATT
>CAZQJI010000018.1:0-4426 GCA_964593475.1 uncultured Bacteroidota bacterium
ACTCGTCCATTTCTTATATCTGACTTGATTATATCTGTTAAAATTTTTGAGATCTGGTGAAGTCGTCCTATAACATAATTTCTTGTCTCTTCTTTTTCTTCTGATTCCATTTGCATTATTGCTTGCATCATAACATTGAATGAGTATTTGCCTTCATTGAGAAAATAGTTCATTATGTTAAGTGCGTAAGCTTTTAACTTTTCCCTTGCATCGCTTTTTATATTTTTTGCTTCAATGGCGAAAGATTCAATTTTATCAAAGAGCGATTTCAAAATTTCATCAAATAATTGTTTCTTGCTTTCAAAATAGGAATAAATTGCGCCCTTGCTGAATTGGGCTTCTTCAGCTATTTCTTCAATTGTAGTGTTTTTATAACCTTTTATCCCGAAAAGGCGAATTGCCGATTCCATTATTTCCTGTTTGTGTCTTCCCTTGATTATTTCACGTCTTTTTGATTTAGCCAATTTTCAATTTTTCCTTTTGTTTAAACTTGACCAAATATAATACATTTTGACCAAAAAGTCAAATTTTGACCAGTTAGTTCATTTTGATTTATCGGTCTTCTTTTTTAAATTGAAACAAAAAACATACCACAAAATTTTTAATACTTGTTCTGAGATGAGGTATCTTGAGGATACAATTGCAGCGATTTCAACTGCGATAGGGGAGGCAGGAATTTCGGTGATAAGGATAAGCGGAAAAGATGCGATAAAAATTGCGGATAAGGTCTTCAAAGGGAAAAGGAAGCTTGAAGAAGTAAAAACGCATACCGCACATTATGGAAAAATAGTTGACGCATCAGGAAGGGTTGTTGATTATGTAGTTGCAACTGTTTTTAGAGCCCCACATTCATATACTGGCGAGGACACAGTTGAGATAAGCTGTCATGGCGGGATCTTTGTCACGAGAAAGGTTCTTGAAACAATTCTTGAGGCAGGTGCTCGGCTTGCTCAACCCGGGGAATTTACAAAGAGAGCTTTTTTGAACGGAAAGATTGACTTATCTCAAGCCGAAGCCGTAGCTGATCTTATAAGGTCTGCAACAGATTTAGCTTATCAGAGTTCACTTTCTCAACTTGAAGGTTCTATCTCCAATAAAATTAAAAAGATGCGTGATGATCTTATAAATCTTTGTTCACTTGTTGAACTTGAGCTTGATTTCGCCGATGAAGACCTTGAATTTGTTGATAAACCTGAGCTTGCAAAAAAGATCAAAGATGCTATTTCTGAAATTGATGAATTGATTGAAACATTTAAATTCGGGAAAATTTATCGCGAAGGGATTAAAGTTGTGATAGCCGGGAAGCCGAATGCCGGGAAATCAAGTTTGTTGAACGCTTTGTTAAATGAAAATAGAGCTATCGTAAGCGATATCCCCGGGACAACTCGTGATATAATTGAAGAGAGTTTGAACATTGAGGGTGTTCTCTTTAGAGTTATTGACACTGCTGGCTTGAGAGAAACTTATGATATTATTGAGCAGGAAGGGGTAAAAAGAGCTGAAGAGCAACTTAAGAAATCGGATATGATACTTCTTGTCATAGATTCAACCGATGATATTGATGAGGAGGATATAAGAATTTATCATCGTGTTTTAAATCTTGCTGTAAATGAGCTTAAAAAGTGCATCGTTGTTTTCAATAAAGTAGATCTTCTCAATGGCAAACAAATCAAGAATGAAAAAATCCTTGGTGATTTTCCGGTTGTCTATATTTCTGCTTTAACAGGTCAGGGGCTTGATAAACTCAAAAAACTTATGGTTGAACAATCGTTTCTCGGAACAAATAGAACTGATGCGAGCGTTGTCATTACAAATGTGAGACATAGAGATGCACTGTTGAAGGCAAAGCAAAGTTTGCAGTATGCGTTAAGGTCACTTGAAGAGGGAATGAGCGGTGATCTTGTGGCTGTTGATTTGAGGGCAGGGCTTAATCATTTGGGTGAGATAATCGGTGAGGTGACAACAGATGATATTTTAAACAATATCTTTTCAAAGTTTTGCATTGGTAAGTAAAAAGTGTTTCACGTGAAACATTTTGAAAACAAAATTTATTTGCGAACAGATGATAATAAATCCAACAATAGATGAAGTTTATGATGTCATAGTCGTTGGCGGAGGTCATGCCGGAATTGAAGCAGCGCTTGCTTCCGCAAGAATGGGAATGAAGACACTTCTTATGACGATGGATATAACTGCAATCGGGCGTATGTCTTGTAATCCAGCTGTAGGTGGTACTGCCAAAGGTCATCTTGTAAGAGAAATTGATGCTTTAGGTGGTGAAATAGGAAAAATCGCTGATGCAACCGCAATTCAATATAGAATCCTGAATAAGTCAAAAGGTCCAGCTGTTTGGTCATTGAGAACTCAAAACGATAGGGAACTTTATTCAATAGAAGCAAGAAAAAGGGTTGAAGCACAGGAAGGGCTTGACATAATGCAAGATGTTGTGACGGAGATCTTCGTTGAAAATGGCAAAGTCGTCGGTATAAGAACAGGACTTGATATAAAAATTGCGTGTAAGGCGTTGATTATCGCTGCCGGGACATTTTTAAACGGGAAAATGTACACCGGACTTGTCAGCAGAGTTGGCGGTAGATTTGGTGAACCGGCTGCAACTGGTTTGACCGAGTCGCTTGTGAAACTCGGTTTTGTCAGTGGAAGATTGAAAACAGGAACTCCGCCAAGAATTGATGCAAGAACCGTTGATTATTCAAAAGTTCAGGTTGAACCCGGCGATCCAGACGCAGAACCATTCTCTTTCCAAACAAAAGAGATAATAAAAGATCAAATTCCTTGTTATTTGACTTACACAAATGAAGAGACACACAAAATCCTTGAGAAGGGATTTGATCGTTCGCCACTTTTCACGGGACTGATCAAGGGTCGTGGTCCAAGATATTGTCCTTCAATTGAGGATAAAGTTTATCGCTTCAGGGATAAGGAAAGACATCAGATATTTCTTGAACCAGAGGGAAGGAATACCCATGTTATGTATGTAAATGGATTTTCAACAAGTTTGCCGGTTGAAATTCAACTTGCTGGTTTGAAGACAATCCCTGGGCTTGAAAATGTGAAGATGCTTCGCCCCGGTTATGCGGTTGAATATGATTTCTTCCCACCGCATCAATTAAAGCTTACGCTTGAGACAAAGCTTGTTGAGGGGCTATATTTCGCAGGTCAAATTAACGGGACATCTGGATATGAAGAGGCAGCTGCGCAGGGCATAATTGCCGGGATAAATGCAGCTCTTAAGATAAAAGGCGAAGATGAATTTATTTTAAAAAGAAGCGAAGCTTATATCGGGGTTTTAATTGATGATCTGGTTAACAAAATCATTGATGAACCTTACAGGATGTTCACATCAAGGGCTGAATATCGCTTAATGTTGAGGCAGGATAATGCAGATAGAAGATTGATGAAATACGGTTACAAGTTTGGCTTGATCCCGAGCGATGTTTATCAGCGACTCCTTGAAAAAGAGGAAATGATAAAAGAGGCGCTTTATTTTGTCAAGAATAGAACCGTGAAGCCATCAGAGGTAAATTCTTATCTTGAGAGGATAGGTTCAAAACCACTTGAACAGAACGAAAAACTTGACCAGCTGATAAAACGTCCTGAGGTGAATATAAGCGAGCTGTTTGAACTTGAAACTTTCAAATCGGATACCATTTTGCAAAAAGTTTTGAGAAGAAAAGATGTTTTGAGACAGGTTGAAATTGAGATTAAATATGAGGGTTATATTCAGAGGCAACTTGAGGAGATTGAGAAGTTTGAGAAATATGAGGCAATGGAGATTCCCGAGGACTTTGATTACACTAAAGTGAAGTCGCTATCAAGCGAGGCACGGGAAAAACTTATGAAAGTAAGACCAAGGTCAATAGGTCAGGCATCAAGAATTTCAGGGGTTTCGCCAGCTGATATATCTGTTCTGATGGTCTATTTAAAGGGTTAAAGTGTTTCACGTGAAACACTTTTGATGTGGGCTGTTTGATGCTTTCAAGCAAAAATTTGAATCAAAGATGGAGATCGGTGAATTTGTTGAGATATGCAAATTAAACGGTTTGAACCTTAGCGAGGAAAAAGTTTCCCTGATTGAAGAATATGCCAAGCTTTTGCGGGAGTTTAATAAAAGGGTCAATCTAATCTCAAGAAAAGAACACGACATCCTGGGGAAACATATACTTCATTGCATTTCACCATTGTTTAAATTTGAAATTGAACCTAATTCTTTAATTCTTGATCTCGGAACAGGTGGAGGATTACCGGGGATTCCCTGGGCGATCGTAAATGATAATTCAAACTTTGTCCTTCTTGATGGAACAAAGAAAAAAATTGAAGCGGTAACACAAATCATAAAAGAATTAAATCTTAAAAATACAACTGCTATCTGGGGAAGAGCCGAGGAAATTTCAAAAAGCGAAAATTA
>CAZQJI010000018.1:4526-14912 GCA_964593475.1 uncultured Bacteroidota bacterium
AAAATACAACTGCTATCTGGGGAAGAGCCGAGGAAATTTCAAAAAGCGAAAATTATAAAGCCAAATTTGACTATGTCATCTGTCGTTCCGTTGCAGAACTTAAAAAACTTGTCAAGTGGAGCATTGATTTTTTAAATCCCTCAAATTTCCACAAAAATTTCTTGGATAAAATTGGTGAAAAACATTATCTTCACTCTGGTTGCCTTGTTGCTTTTAAAGGTGGCGATATTAAAAATGAAATTGAATCAGCAATGAAAACAAAACTTGTCTCCGCAATTGAAGTCATTGAATTAGATTTTAAAGGTGAAAACAAAGTGAATTTAGAAGATAAAAAAGTTGTTCTTGTTAAATTAACAACAAAGCAGGTATAAAATGGCAAAATCCGGGAAAGAACTTTTTGATGAACTTTTGAACTTAACTACTGAGCAAAGGAATCCAGCAAGCATGGACATTGATTCAAAATCAACAATTGAAATTTTGAAGATAATAAACGATGAGGACAAAAAAGTTCCTTATGCGGTTGAAAAAGAAATTCCTTATATAGCTCAAGCAGTTGAACTTGTGGTTCAAGCATTTAAGCGGGGTGGGAGATTGATTTATGTTGGTGCTGGAACGAGCGGTCGTTTGGGAATACTTGATGCAGCTGAATGTCCCCCGACTTTTGGGACTGATCCTGAAATGGTTCAGGGAATTATAGCTGGTGGACCTCAAGCGGTTTTTAGAGCCCAGGAAGGAGCAGAGGATAGAGAAGAAGACGGTGCAAGAGATATTGAGGCGAAAAATGTAAATGAAAATGATGTCGTCTGCGGGATCGCAGCAAGCAGGAGAACTCCATATGTTGTTGGGGCTGTGAGAAGAGCAAAGGAGCTTGGAGCAAAGACAATTTTCATAACTACAAATCCAAGAAATCAGTTCAATTATCCTTTTGTTGATGTTGCGATTTGTCCGGAGGTCGGACCAGAAGTTATAATGGGTTCAACGAGGATGAAGTCCGGAACAGCTCAAAAGTTAATTTTGAATATGATTTCAACAACCGCAATGATACGGATCGGCAAAGTTTATGAGAATTTGATGGTTGATCTTCAGATGACGAGCGAAAAATTAAAAGAGAGAGCAAAACGAGTTGTTATGATCGTCACCGGTGTAGATTATGAGACGGCAGAGAGATATTTGAAAGAAGCAGGTGGGCATGCAAAGACGGCAATTGTTATGATAAAGACAGGTTGTTCTGCTGAAGAAGCGCGTGAGAGATTGAGAAAAGCAGACGGTTTTGTAAGAGCAGCAATTGAAGGGAAAACTTTAATTTGAATTTTTAAAATATGAGGTTTATTGAAAGGATTTTCCAAATAGATAAGTTCGGTGAGCTTGACAGGTTTTTTGCAAGTGATGAAGAGAGAATAAATCTTAAAAATGTCGCTGGCTCACTTTTCAGCTTCATAGTTTCATATGCTTTCAGAAGGACAAATGATAAAGTCATAGTTATAGTTCAGGATGAAGAATTCGGGCGAAAGATCGCTGATGATTTGAATTTGATAGTTGGAGAAGAAAATGTTTTTGAGTTTATACCTGATGAAGATATGCTCGCTGACGATATTGATGTTTTAAGGTTGAAGTTCGCTTACGAATATATGGAAGGGCGAAAGGTTTTTATAACTTCTTTGAATCAACTGGATGAAGAAATACCGTTAAGCAAAGAACTTAACACATTTTCATTTGTCCTATCTGTTGGTGAGAGCGTTGGTTATGAAAGATTGTTGTCTTATCTGGTAAAAAATGGATTTGAGAGGAAAAAATATGTTGAATCAAGGGGTGATTACAGCGTAAGGGGAAGCATAGTTGATGTTTTCGGTTTTACAGGTGAATTTCCCCTGAGAATTGAGTTTTTTGACGATGAAATTGCTTCAATCAGAGAATTTGATATCTTCACCCAAAGGTCACTGAGAAGTTTAAATAGAGCAGTGATAGTTCCAAAATTAATACTTGAGAAAAATTTCGCATCCGATGTAAAGCTGGAAATGGTCAAAGTTTATGAGATGATTGATGATTCAGTTTGCGTTGTTGAGGATAGCAATCTTGTTGTTCAGTCGCTTGATGAGGATATTTTTGAAGGGCGCAGGTTTAAAAAATTTATAAATGTTTTAAGGTTAGAAGCAGGGACATTGAAAGAGGGGATAATAGATTGGTCTTCAAAAAGTCAGCCGTTTTTCAACAGCAGTATAACTTTATTCTCGGAAGAAGTTTTGCGGTTGTTGAATAGTGGATTTGATGTCTTTTTGCTGTGTGAAGGGGCAGAGCAAATGGAAAGGATGAGAGATCTTCTTGAGGAGACAATCGGGTTTGAAAAAACGGAGAGAGTAAGTTTTGAAGCGAAAGCATTGAATTTCGGTTTTATTTTAGTGCGTGATAAAGTGGCAGTTTTAACAGAGCATGAAATTTTCAACAGGATAAAATCCCGCAATTTTCTCAAATACCGAAAATTCAAAGGTATAACTTTACACGAACTTGATATGCTCAAACCGGGCGATTTTGTCGTCCATGTTGATTATGGGATTGGAAGATTTGCGGGGCTTCAAAAGATAAAAGTTAACGGCGTTGAGCAGGAAGCAGTTCGGCTTGAGTATGCAGATGATGGGGTTTTGTATGTTAATTTAAATTACATCAACAGGATAAAAAAATATCGTGGTGAAGAAGGTGTTGTCCCGAAATTAAACAAACTCGGCTCAGGGGAATGGGAAAAGTTAAAAGAGCGAACGAAAGATAGCATTAAAAGAATCGCAAGAGATTTGATCTGGCTTTATGCGAAGCGAAGTTTTGTGAAAGGTTTTAAGTTTTCACCGGATAATTACCTGCAAAAGGAAATGGAAGCATCATTTATTTATGAGGACACGCCAGATCAAAGGAAAGCGACAATTGAAGTAAAGCAAGATATGGAAAGCGATAAACCGATGGATAGATTAATTTGCGGGGATGTTGGGTTCGGGAAAACAGAAGTTGCGATAAGGGCGTCTTTTAAAGCAGTTCTTGACAAAAAACAAGTCGCAGTTCTCGTTCCAACGACGATACTTGCACATCAGCATTATAAAACTTTTTCAGAGAGATTGAAAAATTATCCTGTCCGAATTGAAGTTCTATCAAGATTGGTCCCTAAATCAAAACAAGCGAAGATAATTGAAGATTTAAGAAATGGTGAAGTTGATATAATCATTGGAACGCATAGATTACTTGCAAATGATATCAGATTTAAAGATCTCGGTCTGTTGATAATTGATGAAGAACATAGATTCGGGGTTGAAGCGAAGGAGAAGTTAAGAAAGGTTAAGGTGAATGTGGATACATTAACTTTGAGCGCAACACCTATTCCGAGGACACTTTACTTTTCGCTTATGGGGGCAAGAGATATGTCTATAATTAACACACCACCACCAAACCGTTTGCCAATTATCACAAAGATTATAAGCGTTGATTCACCGAAATTTAAAGATATCGTCAGGAATGCAATTTATTTTGAGATAAGCCGTGGAGGACAGGTTTATTTTGTCGTTGATAAAATCGCAGAGATTGAGGATATTGCAAAGTTTTTAAAGGAGATCGCACCAGATGTGAAATTTGATATTGTTCACGGTAAAATGAAACCATCTGCAATTGAGAAAGTGATGTTGAAGTTTTTAGAGCAAAAGTTTGATATTCTAATCTCAACTAAAATAATTGAAGCGGGGATTGATATACCAAATGTTAATACGATTTTTATTTACAATGCTCATACATTTGGGCTTGCAGAAATTTATCAACTTCGTGGAAGGGTTGGACGTTCAAATAGGCAGGCATATGCTTATCTTTTGATACCACCGGTTGAATCTATCGGGACAAATGCAATTCGGCGATTATCTGCAATTGAGGAATTTACAGAACTTGGTTCTGGGTTGAACCTTGCGTTAAAGGATATGGAAATCCGCGGAATCGGGAATTTGTTTGGGAAGGAGCAAACCGGATTTATCAATTCAATCGGATTTGATCTTTATTGCAGGATACTTGAAGAGGCGATGGAAGAACTTAAAGAGCAAGAGTTCAAAGATATTTTTAAAAATGAGAAAAAAATCAAGAAAAAATTTGACGCAATTGTCTCAGCAGATGTGAATGCCTTTATCCCAGATTATTATATTGACCTTGACTCGGAAAGGTTCAATTATTATCAGAGATTGTATGATGCGGAAGATATTGATGAAATTGAGGGAATAAAAGAAGAGATGGAGGATAGATTCGGGAAAATTCCTGAAGAAGTTGAAAATTTGATTTTGATTTCAAAGATAAAATGTCTTGCTGAGAAAACCGAAATTCAACGGGTTGAGGTCGGGAGGGAAAATGTGGTTGTTGTTCTGAGGGATGAAATTATGAATTCGGAAATTTTCAGAGAGATAGTTGATGTTTTTTCAAGAGGTTCAATTTTAAAATTTGAGAAAAGAGGAAAAGAAACAAAGCTGGTCTTGAAATTTAGATACTCAACATCGGTCAGGCAAAATCTCGTTAAATTTTTTGGGTTGCTTGAGGAGTTAGTAACTCAATTTTCTGATGATCCAGGACACTTCGCCACCAATCCATAAATTTTCATCTCCTTCTTTAAATTTGAGCGTTTCATAACCTCTACTTGATGGAATTAAATTGATCTCTCCATTTTCAATTTTAAATTGTCTTATTAAACCCTCATTTCCAACAACTGCAAAGACAATGCTGTCATTTTTCGGATTTGCTTTTTGAACGACTATCGCAATGTCGCCTTTGAAGATTCCGTTTTTTTGCATTCCATCATCGGTGACTTCAACTGCAAAAGATGGGGATGGGATTTGGAAATTTTTCGGATCAAGTTTTAATGTTCCATTTAATTGTGTGAACATTGCAAATGGATTTTTTGCGTTAAAGTTTGAGATTATTGGTATTTCAATGAATTCGTTTTTTGTGGGATTTATTTTGAGGTCATTTATGATTATGTTTCGTGCTTTTGAATTTGGTTTTTGGATGTAGCCCTTTTTTTCAAGTGTTTTTAAGATTGAATAAACCGCATTTGTGGATTTGAAATTAAATTTTTTGCAGATTTCCCGAATTGTCGGCGGTTTTTGATTTTTCAGCGTGTAATCTTTTATAAAATCAAGAACCTGATTTTGCTTTTTTGTCAAAGTTTGTTTCAAAGTTATCTCACCGGATTTGTTTTCATCCTTGCCCAAATATACTGAACATTTGTTCAAAAATCAAGAGCGGTGCTTTGTGCTTAGACAAGAGGGATTTGTAAATATGAAATAACGCTTTTAGGTGTTTATTTTTAGCCATCGCCTTGACAAATATATTTAAAAGCATATATTTAAAGTGCAGTGGTAGATTGTGGTGAATTGTGGTAAAATAAAAAATTTTTTTATGTCATCTTTTAAAGGAAGTTACATATACGCAGTGGATGAAAAAGGAAGAGTTAGCATCCCCGCTCGCATGCGCAAATATCTTTCGCCGGAGGCGAATGAAACTTTTGTGATAACGAGAGGAACTGAAACCTGTTTATTTCTTTTTCCGCTTGACGAATGGGAAAAACTTGAAAAGAAATTAAAGGAGCTGAACACATTCAATCCGCAACATCGCTTGCTTGTGAGGATTTTGCTGATGTGGGCTGTTGAGGTTACACTTGACAATCAATCAAGGATTATGATACCGAAAAATCTTCTTGAGTTTGCAAAGATAGATAAGGAAGCTTTAATAATCGGTGCGCTTGACAGGATTGAGATATGGAATCCAAGTGTTTTTGAGGAATATGTTAACACGCAACCTGAAAGTTATGAAAGCATCGCAGAAAAAATTTTGGGTATGAAATGACGGAAAAAATTTTACACATACCGGTTTTACTTGAAGAGACGATGAAGTATTTGATAACACGAAGAGATGGAATTTATGTTGATGGGACAATTGGAGCTGGTGGACATAGTGAGGAAATTTTGAAGAGAACAAATGCAAGGGTGATTGGTTTTGATATTGACCCGGAGATTGTGAAGATAGCGCAGGAAAGATTGAAAAGTTATGGAGATAGAATTTTGATTCTTAATAAAAGCTATGCGACTGTTAAGGAGAGTTTGGAAGAACTTGGGATAAAAAAGATAACCGGTTTTTTGCTTGACCTTGGCGTTTCGTCTTATCAACTTGATAAAGGTGGTGGTTTCAGTTACAGGTTTGATGAAAAGCTTGATATGAGAATGGACAGAAGAGCGGATTTAACCGCAAGCGACATTTTGAACGAAAGTTCAGAGAAGGAGATTGCTGATATAATTTTCAAGTATGGAGAAGAGCCAAGGGCAAAAGCTATAGCACGGGAGATAGTAAGATACAGGCAAAGAAAAAGAATAGAGACAACGGGAGAACTTGTCAAGATTGTTGATAAAGTTGTGGGCAAAAGATACAGGTTGAAAGTTCTTGCAAGAGTTTTCCAGAGTTTAAGGATTGCAGTTAATAAAGAACTTGAAAATTTAGAAGCCGGGCTTGAATCCGCGATTGATCTTCTTGAGAAAGGTGGAAGAATCGTCGTTATCTCTTATCATTCTCTTGAAGATAGAATTGTGAAAAATTTTTTTAAAAGCAACGAGAAGAAGTGTATTTGTCCGCCTGATGTGAGTGAGTGTAAATGTGGAAAAGTTCAGATTGTTAAAATTTTAACTAAAAAACCCGTTGTCCCGGGAGAGGAAGAAATAAGCGCAAATCCACGAGCAAGGAGTGCAAAATTGAGGGCTTGTGAAAAAATTATGGAGTTGGAATGAGGGATAAAAAGGGAAGAATAAGCGGAATTAAAGTTCTGTTGTTTTTGATTCTGGTTGGAGTTCTGGGAATTGCATATATATGGAATTCATTTGTGGTTGATAGGCGAGCCGATGAGATTGTAAAGCTTGAGAAAAAGCTTGAACAATTGAAGATGGAAAAATTACTTCTTGAGGCAAGATATGAGAAACTTATGTCGGTAAATTATATTGTGCCGTATGCAACTCAAAAGCTCGGACTTGTTTTCCCGAAGAAAAATCCGAAAGAAATTGAAATAAGAAGATGAGTTTTGAGGTTAAAAATAGCGATGCGAGAAAGTTTTCAAATCTGTTTTATGTGCGGTTGAATTTTTTGTTTTATCTATTCACTTTTTTTCTTGTGATCATTGTTCTGAAACTTGCCAAGGTTCAAATTATTGATCATCCGTATTACGCATCCATTTCAAATGTTCAGTATTACACAACGGTAGATTTACCGGCGAAGCGTGGTTTGATTTTTGATAGAGAAGGTAAAATTCTAACGACAAACATCATAAGTGCAGATGTTGGAGCAGATCTGTATTATTTGAAAAAAGTTGGGGCTAATTTAAACGAAGTTGCTGAAAATCTTGCGAAGATATTTGGCGGAGAGAGACGATATTATCTTGAAAAATTGAGAAATAGAGAAAAAAGATTTGTCTGGCTTGTGAAAGATGTCTCATCGGAGTCAATTGAAAAGTTTAATTTGTTTTTAAGTGGATTAAAAACAAGAAGAGAAAAAGAAATTTACAGAGGAATTGTAAAGATTGAGAAATTCAAGCGTTTTTATCCATATGATAAACTTGCAAGTCATATCCTTGGTGCGGTTAACAGCGATGGGAAAGCGTTGATGGGAGTTGAACTTGAATTTGATGAGATTTTAAAGGGGAAAAATGGTTTTATGAAATTAACAAGGGATGCACTTGGTGAGGTGAGAGCCGAAGTTAAATTTGAAAAAAAAGAGCCAATTGATGGTTATAGTTTAAAACTCACAATTGATGTGGGAATTCAGACGATAATAGAAACGGAACTTGAGAAGGCGGTGAAGGAATTTGAAGCTGAAAGTGGCGTTGTTGTGGTTGTTGACCCATGGAGTGGGGATATACTTGGACTTGCGAATTACCCAAATTTTAATCCTAATAATTACTGGGTTTATGATGTTGAAAGTTTCAAAAACAAAGCAATTATTGACGCTTTTGAGCCTGGCTCAACTTTTAAAATTGTTCCGGCATCGCTTCTGCTTGAAAAAGATACAACGAAGTTAAATTCAAAAGTTGATGTTGAAGGTGGTAAAAGTTTTATTCGTGGTGTTAAGGTGATTGATTATAAGCCGAACAATATCTTGAGTTTCAGGGAAGTTTTAAAGTATTCAAGTAATATAGGGATGGCGAAGTTAAGTTTTGGGCTTGATGAGGTTGAGTTTTACAGACATATAAAAAATTTTGGCTTTGGTTCTTACACGGGGATAACTTTGCCGGCTGAGTCCAAAGGTGAGTTAAAAACGCCTGACAAATGGTCGCCAGCGACGAAAATTTTTATGTCTTTCGGGTATGAACTTAGAGCGACACCAATTCAGATAGCGATGGCTTATGCAGCTATAGCAAATGGTGGAATTCTGGTTCAGCCAAGGATTGTGAAAGAGATATTGGATTCAGAAGGAAAGGTTGTTAAAAGTTTTCCGGTTGTTACGGTAAGAAGGGTTATTTCACAGAGGACAGCCAAAATTTTAACATCAATACTTGAAGATGTTGTGAATGATGGCACGGGAGTTCAAGCGAAGGTTGATGGATTAAGAATTGCAGGTAAAACCGGGACTGCACAGATGTATGAGTTTGGTTTTTATTCAAAATCGCATTACAGGGCATCATTTGTTGGTTTTTTCCCGGTTGAAAATCCAAAATTTGTTTGTTTTGTTATGCTTGAATCGCCGAAGAAAAATTATGCGGGTGGAATTGTTGCTGCGCCAGTTTTTAAAAGAATTGCGGAACAGCTAATTAAATTATCACCAGTTGGAATTTCGCCGGAAACATCCTTGAAAATCGCTGAAAATCAAAATGTAAATCTTGAACGGATAAATCCGATTGAAACTAAAAAGGGAAAAAAAGTAAAAGAAGAGCAAATGCCTGATTTAAGAAATTTAAGTGTTCGTTCCGCTCTTGCTAAAATTTCCACGCTTAATTTAAAAGTTAAGATCGTTGGCTCGGGTTTGGTCGTTGAACAAGTTCCGAAGCCGGGGACAAGAGTGAGTAACGGAATGGAGTGCGTTCTTTATTGTCGTGATAATTTAAAAGAAATTCGGGCTGAAAGATGAAACTCGGGGAATTGCTGAAACATATCAAGGTGGTGAAATTTGTCGGCGATGAAGATATTGAGATAAAAGGAATTGCATACGATTCTCGTGTGGTAAATGATGGAGATTTATTTGTGGCGATAAAAGGTTTAAATGTTGATGGACACAGGTTTATTCCAGAGGCGGTGCTTGCAGGCGCTGTTGCGGTTGTGCTTGAAAATGATGAGATAATTAATGATGGATATTTCATTGAAAGAGGCGTTGCGAAAATTGTCGTGAAAGATTCAAGAAAAGCGCTTGCTTTAATTTCATCTGCGTTTTATGACTTTCCATCAAAAAAATTGAAAATTGTCGGAGTCACCGGGACAAACGGCAAAACCACGACGACGCATTTGATAAAGTCAATCCTTGAAACTGCCGGATTGAAAACAGGTTTAATTGGAACAATAAATTATGTGATTGGGGATGAGATAATTCCAGCGGGGCAGACGACCCCTGAATCACTTGATATAAACAGATTTTTGAAGAAGATGGTTGATAAAGGATTTGGTGCGTGTGTAATGGAAGTTTCATCACATGCGCTTGCTCTTGATAGAGTTTACGGAATTGAATTTGATGTCGGGGTTTTCACGAATTTAACGCAGGATCATCTTGATTTTCATCAAACATTTGAAGCGTATTTTCAGGCGAAGAAAATTCTGTTTGACTCTTTAAATCAAAACGCATATGCAATTTACAATATTGATGACCCATATGGGGAAAGAATTGTTGCAGATACGAAAGCGAGTAAATTGTCATACGGGAAAAGTGATAGAGCGGATGTAAAGGTTAAGGATGTTAAGTTCAGTTTTGACGGGACAAGTTTAATCGTTCAAACACCGACGGAAAAATCGCTTGAGATAAATTCAAAGCTGATTGGTGAGTTCAATGTTTATAACATTTTGTCCGCCGTTGCAGTTGGCTTCGTCCTTGGAGTTGAACATGAAGATATAAAAAAAGGGATTGAAAGAGTTGAAAATGTCAAAGGAAGATTTGAAAAAATTATCTCACCGGATGGTTATACAGTTATAATTGACTATGCACATACGCCAGATGCACTTGAAAAATGCATTGACACTATTTTGAGATTGAAAGAACAAGCAGGCGGTGGGAAGCTTATAACGGTTTTTGGATGTGGCGGTGACAGGGATAAAGGTAAAAGACCGATAATGGGAAGAATTTCAACTGAAAAGAGCGATATAACGATTATAACATCTGATAATCCGAGATTTGAGGACCCGGAGAAAATTATTTCCGATA
>CAZQJI010000018.1:15012-32295 GCA_964593475.1 uncultured Bacteroidota bacterium
ATTATAACATCTGATAATCCGAGATTTGAGGACCCGGAGAAAATTATTTCCGATATACTTGAAGGTGTTAAGAGGGACTCGGTTTATTACATCTTTGTTGATAGAAAAGAAGCGATTGAGCATGCGCTTGAAATGGCTCAAAAAGGGGATATCGTTTTAATTGCAGGCAAAGGTCACGAGGAATATCAGGTGATAAGAGATGTTAAAGTTCCATTTAGCGACAGTCAAGTCGTCCTTGAATTTTTCAAAACAAAGAGCAAAGTATCTTGATTACAATTGAACACATAAGAAAAATGGGTTTTGTTGGAGAGTTAAACCTTGATAAAATTGAAAAGAAGAAAATCAGCGGAGTTTCAACTGATTCAAGGAAAATCAAACAGGGTGAGATATTTTTTGCTATAAAAGGGGAAAAATTTAATGGACATGATTTCGTAAGCTCTGCGTTTAAAAAGGGCGCTGTCGCTTGTGTTGTGAGTTATGATTGGTTCAAGATGAACATGGATAAATTTAAAACCAAAATTTTGGTCGCTGTTGATGATACATTAAAAGCACTTGGAAAACTTGCGAATGTTTACAGGAAAGATTTTAACATTCCAATTATTGCTATTGCGGGAAGCAACGGGAAGACGACAACGAAAGAGATGATCGCTGAGGTTTTAGGGCAGAAGTATAAAGTTTTAAAATCGGAAGGAAATCTCAACAATCAAATTGGAGTTCCTTTGACGCTTTTTAAGTTGAGGAAATCGCATCAGGTTGCAGTGCTTGAATTCGGGACGAATCATTTTGGAGAAATCAGGTATTTGTGTGAGATCGCAGAGCCGAATTATGGTTTGATAACAAACATCGGGAGGGAGCATATAGAGTTTTTCAAAGACATTAAAGGTGTCGCAAAAGAAGAAGGTTCGCTTTTTGATCATCTTTTTGAGAATAACGGTTTTGTATTTGTTAATTTTGACGATGTTTATGTGCGGGAAATGGGAGAAAGGTTTAAAGATAAAATCACATTTGGATTTTCAGAAGGAGCGGATGTCAGAGGTGAGATTCTTGATGTTGATGATTTCGCAAGGTATAAGTTTAAAGTCAAGTTCAACGGTAAAGAGCAAGTTTTAAAGTTAAAAATTCCCGGCGAACACATTGTTATGAATGCAATTTCTGCGTTTGCGGTGGGATTGAAATTTGGAGTTTCGCCCTCGCTTATAAAAAAAGCGTTGCAATCTTACAAACCATTTTCAAAACGAATGGAAGTTTTAAAAGTCAAAGGGATAACGATAATAAATGATACATACAATGCAAATCCTGATTCTGTAATAGCATCGCTTAAAACTTTAAAGCAGATGAAATGTTCGGGCAAAAAAATTGCTGTCCTTGGAGATATGCTTGAACTCGGTGATTACACGGAGATCGCTCATAGAGAGATAGGTCAGAAGGTTGTGGAATTTAAGATTGATTATCTATTAACATACGGGAATGCTATGCGTTTTGCTTATGAAGTTGCTTTGAGCGGAATTAATCATGCAATTCACTTTGATGATAAAGATATGCTTGTGTATCATCTTTTTGAGATGATTGGAAAGGGCGATGTTGTTCTCGTTAAAGGTTCAAGAGGAGTTGCGATGGAGGAAGTTGTTGAAAAACTTATAAATAAAATCAGGGGTGCGCATTAATGCTATATTATCTTTTTGACTGGATAAACAAGTTATACGCACCGCCGGGATTTGACGCATTTAGATTTATAACTTTTAGAAGTGGTCTTGCCGTTTTGACTTCTTTAATTATCTGCTTTTGGCTTGGACCAAAGATAATCAATAAGTTAAAAGAACATCAAATTGGAGAAACAATAAGGGAAGATGGACCCGAAAGACATAAGGCGAAGGCAGGGACTCCGACGATGGGTGGATTGATAATTCATCTTGGTATACTTGTTCCTGTTCTCCTGTGGGGCGATTTGAAGAATATGTATATTTGGTTGATTATTCTCGTTACAATCTGGCTTGGTGTGGTTGGATTTATTGATGATTATTTGAAAGTTGTGAAAAAGTATCCGAAAGGTTTGATAGCAAGATATAAGTTGATAGGTCAGATCAGCATAGGTCTGATTGTTGGCATTGTACTTTACAATTCGCCAGAATTTGATGGGATTGAGACGATAACGACTTTGCCATTTATAAAAAATTTGAACTGGGATTATGTTTACTGGTGGATTTACATTCCTGTGATAGTCTTCATAATAACTGCGACATCAAATGCCGTGAATTTAACGGACGGGCTTGATGGTCTTGCGATAGGAACGGTTGGGATTTCTGCTTTGACATTGACGATTATGGCTTATGTATCTGGGCATATTGAATTCAGCAGATATTTGAGCATAATTTATCTTCGTGGTTCTGGCGAGCTTGCTGTTTTTCTTTCTGCGCTTGTTGGTGCGTCGCTTGGTTTTTTGTGGTTTAATGCTTATCCAGCGCAGGTCTTTATGGGAGATACTGGTTCGCTTGCCCTGGGCGGGATAATTGGAGCTGTTTCGGTTATGATAAAAAAAGAACTTCTTCTCCCCGTTTTCGGCGGGGTTTTTGTTATTGAAACATTGAGTGTGATAATTCAACGTCTTTATTTCAAATACACAAAGCGAAAATATGGCGAAGGTAAAAGGGTTTTCAAAATGGCTCCAATTCATCATCATTTTGAACTTCTTGGTTGGGCGGAACCGAAAATAGTCATAAGGTTTTACATTGTCGCGATAATTTTCGCGATTTTGAGTTTGGTTACATTTAAAATCAGGTGAAAAATTTTATGAGCGAGTTTAGGGAAAATATCAAAGGCAGAAAAATTAGTGTAATAGGTGGAGCAAGAAGTGGTCTTGCGGTCGCAAAACTTTTAAAAAAACTTGGTGCGGATGTCTTTTTAAGCGATGTGAAAAAGCCAGAAGAGATAAAACATGTTAAGTTCACACTTCAAGAGCTTGATCAGTTTGGAATTAAATATGAATTCGGAGGACACAGTGAAAGTGTTTTTGATTGCGATTTTATGGTGATCAGTCCAGGAGTTCCATCAAATTCTGAAATTGTTAGAAGAGCGATTGCAAAAGGTTTGAGGGTGTTAAGTGAGATTGAGGTTGCATCGTGGTTTTGTAAAGCACCCATTGTTGCTGTCACAGGGACAAACGGTAAGACGACGACGACAAGTTTGATAGGTCATATTTTCAAGACAGCCGGTTTTAAGACAATAGTTGCGGGAAACATAGGGAGTCCATTTTCTGATTATGTTCTTGATGCGGATGAGAAAAGTGTTGTGGTTTTAGAAGTTAGCAGTTTTCAGCTTGATCATATTGAAAGTTTCAGACCTAAGGTTTCAGTTCTTCTTAACATAACGCCGGATCATCTTGATAGATATGCATCATTTGGAGATTACATTCTTTCAAAGTTCAGAATTTTTAAAAATCAAAAAAGCGATGATTTCGCAGTTTACAATTACGATGATGAGATAGTCCAGCCGTATGTTGAGCAACTTGATGTGGTTAAAATGCCTTTCAGTGTTTTGGAGAGGTTATCCTGTGGTGGTTTCATTGAAGATGATTATCTGGTTTTGAAATTAAAAAACAAAGAAGAGAGAATTCTCAAAATGGGCGAACTCAAGTTAAGGGGAATTCATAATGTTTACAACTCTCTTGCAGCTGCTCTTGCAGCAAGAGCTATGGAGGTCAAGGACGAAATAATAAGGGAGAGTTTGATGAGTTTTGAGGGGGTTTCGCATCGGCTTGAGTTTGTGCGTGAGATAAATGGTGTAAAGTTTATTAATGATTCAAAGGCGACAAATGTGAATTCTCTCTGGTATGCGCTTGAAAGTTTTGATGAGCCAATTATTTTAATAGCTGGCGGAAGGGACAAGGGAAATGATTATTCAAAAGTTTATGAGCTTGTGCGCAAAAAAGTTAAACTTATTCTTGCGATAGGTGAGTCAAGGGAAAAAATTTATAACGAGTTCAAAAACTTAACAAAAGTTATCAAAGTGGACTCAATGGAGGAAGCGGTCAAGAGAGCATATGAAGAAGCCAAGCCAGGTGATGTTGTTCTACTTTCGCCGGCATGTGCAAGTTTTGATATGTTTGAAGATTTTGAACACAGGGGAGAAGTTTTCAAAAAACTTGTGATGCAATTGTGATGAAAGCGTCAGAGCAACATATTGATGGGGTTCTTTTAACTTTTGTTACAGCATTGATGCTTATCGGGATTTTACTTGTCTTCAGCTCAACGGTTTATATTGCGAATTTGAAGTATAACTCTATCGTTTATTTTCTTGAAAATCATGTTCTCCGTGTTTTGCTTGGTTTTGCGGTGATGGTGTTCTTCATTGTTTTTGTTGATTATAAAAAATTGAGAGATTGGGCTTTTTATATTTTTGTGTTGAGTTTAATTTTGCTTGTTCTTGTTTTGTTCATTGGTAAAGGCACTGCAAAAAGATGGCTTGTCATCGGTCCTTTGAGCCTTCAGGTTTCGGAATTTGCGAAGCTGGGTCTTACGATTTATCTGGCATATTTGATTGAAAAAAATATTTTTAGAGTGCGAAGTTTTAAATTTGGTTTCCTTCCATTATTTGCCGTTACATTAACTGTGTCGGGTTTGATAGTTCTCCAAAAGAGTTTTACAATGGCGTTTATAGTTTTCTCGGTTGGAATAATTATGATGTTTCTCGGGGGAGTAAATGTAAAACATCTTGCGGTCGGGTTAAGTTTAGGATTGCCTGTTGCAATTTTGATGTTAATTATTGAACCGTATCGTTTTCAGCGACTGCTTGCTTATCTTGGTCTTGAAAGTGCGGGAAAAAATGTGAAGCATCAAGCCATTCAATCACTAATTGGACTCGGGAATGGCGGTTTATTTGGAGTTGGGCTCGGGCATAGCAAACAGCGAGAACTTTATTTACCGCTTGCTTATGATGATTACATATTTTCAATTTTCGGAGAAGAGCATGGGTTTATCGGGTCGTTTCTGTTGATTTTGGCTTTCTTTGTGATTTTTTCTCGTGGGATTAGAATTGCAAAGTATGCGCCTGATGAATTCGGGAAGATTCTTGCAGGTGGAATCACTTTTGGAATTTTTTTAACAGCTGTTGTTCATATTGCGGTTGTTTCTGGAATTTTGCCACCGACTGGAATACCTCTTCCTTTTATGAGTTATGGTGGCACTGCGATGGTTGTAAATTGTGCGGGTGTCGGGATTTTGCTTAACATCTCAAAGCAAATTAAACATTGAAAATGGTAAGGGTAATGATCTCAGGTGGTGGAACAGGTGGACATATTTTCCCGGCAATAGCGATCGCTGATTCTATTAAGAAAATTGAACCTGATGCAAAGATACTTTTCGTCGGGACGAAAGGTAAAATTGAAGAAAGAGTTGTGCCAAAAGCAGGATATAAATTTGCATCAATCTGGATTTCGGGATTTGTGCGTTCTTTTGATGTTAAAAATTTAATTTTTCCTTTTAAAGTCATTGTGAGTTTGATTCAATCTTTTTTGCTTGTGAAAAAATTTAAACCCGATGTCGTCGTTGGAACAGGTGGTTATGTAAGCGGTCCGGTGGTTTTCGTTGCTTCTTTGCTTGGAATTCCGACTTTGATTCAGGAACAAAACAGCTATCCGGGCGTGACAACCCGGCTTCTGGCTCCATTGGTTGATGAAGTTCATATAAGTTTTGAGGTGACGAAAAAATATCTCAAGCGGAAAGATAATGTTTTTCTGTCGGGTAATCCTGTGAGAAGTAATTTGAAGATTTATCCGAAAGATGAGGCATTGAAATTTTTTGGATTTGAAACTGGAAAAAAGACATTGTTTGTTTTCGGTGGAAGTGCAGGTGCAAGGTCTATAAACACCGCAATGCTTGAAATAATTGATGAAATCATTGATAGAGGGATTCAAGTTATCTGGCAAACCGGAGCTCTGGACTTTGATAGAGTAAAAGAGAAATGCGAGGGTAAAAATCTGGTTAAAGTTTTTAAGTTCATTGATGAAATAGATTATGCTTACTCTGCCTGTGATCTTGTAGTTTGCAGGGCTGGAGCTACAACGATAGCGGAGATAGCTTATTTCGGGCTTCCAGCGATATTTGTTCCTTATCCATTTGCAACTGCTAATCATCAATATGAAAATGCAAGAGTTTTATTTGAAACAGGAGCAAGCGAACTTATACCCGATGATAGATTAAAAACGGAGCTGAAGGGAAAAATTCTTAAATTAATTGAAGATGAGCAAAGGTTAAATGAAATGCGAGAAAAAGTCAAGGCGTTTTCAAATCCGAATGCAGGTGATGTCATAGCGAAAGCAATTTTAAAATTATCTGAGAAGAGAAATGTTCAGTACGGTTAGAAAAATACATTTTGTCGGAATTGGAGGAATAGGGATGAGTGGAATTGCGGAGATTTTGCTTGATCAAGGTTTTAAAGTTACTGGCTCTGACAAACAATTGTCCGAGATCACGGAGCGACTTGAGAAACTTGGGGCGAAGATTTATGAGGGACATTCAGCGGAACATATTGATGATGATGTTGATGTTGTTGTTTATTCATCTGCCGTTAAGATGGACAATCCGGAAATTCAGGAAGCCATAAGACGTAAAATCCCGTTGATACGGCGTGCGGAGATGCTTGCTGAACTTATGCGTTTGAAATATGGTATCGGAATTGCAGGAACTCACGGGAAAACAACGACAACATCAATGGTCGGACTTGTGTTAATTGAAGGTGGATTTGATCCAACTGTGATTGTTGGTGGTGTTTTGCGTGATCTCGGTGGGACAAACGCACGACTTGGACACGGAAATTTTATAGTTGTTGAAGCTGATGAATTTGACAGGTCTTTCCTTCAACTTACCCCGACAATTGCTGTCATCACAACGCTTGAACCGGAACATCTTGATTGTTATGGAAGCGTTGAAGAGTTGAAATCAGCGTTTGTTGATTTTGCAAATAGAGTTCCATTTTATGGATTTGTCGTCCTGTGTCTTGATGAGCCGATGATTCAGGATATAATTCCGCAAATAAAAAAGAGAATCATAACTTACGGATTAAATGCGCAGGCGGATATACAGGCGGTTGAGCCAGAGTTTAAAGAGAGGACATCGTCATATACTTTGATTTACAAAGGTAAAAATTTCGGTCGTGTGAATTTACAGGTTCCGGGAATTCATAATGTTAAGAATTCGCTTGCAGCGATTGCGGTTGGGATGGAGCTTGGAATTGATTTTGCAAACATAAAGAGAGCGCTTGAAAAATTCCGTGGCGTTTATAGAAGATTTGAGATTCGTGCTGAGATAAACGGGATTATGGTTGTTGATGATTACGCTCATCATCCAACAGAGATAAAAGCCGTTTTGCAAGCAGCGAAGGAGGGATGGAAGAGAAGAGTGATCGCAGTATTTCAACCTCATCTTTATTCAAGAACGAGAGATTTTTATCAGGATTTCGGGCGTTCGTTTTTCAATGCGGATGTGTGTGTTTTAACGGATGTTTATCCGGCAAGGGAAGAACCGATTGAGGGTGTAAGTGGTGAATTGATTGCTGAATCTGCGAGAAAGTTTGGACATAAAGAAGTCCATTATGTTCAGGATAAAAAGCAAATTCCGGAGTATCTTATGAAACTTGTTAAGCAAGGAGATATGGTGATATTTATGGGAGCTGGTGATATAACGAAAATTTGCGGTGAATTCATCAACAAACTGAGCGAAAAGTTCAAAGATGATTAATCTTGAGGAAATAAGAGAAATAGTCAAAGGGAAAATTTTGCTGAACGAACCGCTTGCGAAATATTCAACATTTAAGATCGGTGGACCTGCGGATATTTACATTGAGCCAAGGAATGTAGATGAACTTTTGAATCTGTTGAGGTATTTGAAAGAAAGAGAAATTGATTTCGTTATTCTCGGGAATGGGAGCAATGTTTTGATAAGTGATGAAGGTTTCAGGGGTGCAGTGATAAATCTTGAAGCTGGCTTGAATTTTATCAAAGTTGAAGGTGAGTGCGTTATCGCCGGAGCTGGTGTTAAGCTTGCAAGATTTGTTGATTTCTGCATTGAAAATGGATTTCGTGGCGTTGAAATGCTTGCTGGAATCCCGGGAACATTGGGTGGTGCGATTATTATGAACGCAGGTGCTTACTCCGGTGAAATTTCTGATTATCTCGTTGATGTTGATGTTATAAGAAATTTAAATCTCGTGCGACTTAAAAAAGATGAATGTGGATTTGGATACAGGAGATCAAAGTTGACAGATGATGTTGTGGTTCAAGCGAGATTTAAATTTCCATCCGGAGATATTGAAGAGATGAAAAAAATAAGGCGTGAAATTTTGATAAAGCGAAATTTATCCCAACCTGTTAATTTCCCGAACGCAGGGAGCATTTTCAAAAATCCACCCGGTGATTATGCGGGAAGATTAATTGAACAGGCGGGTTTGAAAGGAGTTCAAATCGGAGATGCGCAGATCTCTGAAAAACACGCAAACTTCATAATCAATAAAGGAAATGCGAAAGCGAAGGATGTTCTTGAGCTAATAAACCTTGCTCAATCAAAAGTTTATGAGAAATTCGGAGTTAAGCTTGAACTTGAGATCAGATTGATCGGATTTAAAGAGGAAGAAATAAAAAGTTTGGTGTAAAAGTGAGGTTTGCGGAGAGAGAAATAAATAAGTGGATGTTTTTCGCTTTTTTGGGAATTTTTCTCGTGTTAATTTTTGGAGCTATGAACTGGCGTGAGAATAGAGTGATAAATAAAATTCTCGTAAAAGGAAACGAGACAATTCCCGATGATACAATTTTGAAACTAAGCGGTGTTAAGTCAGGTGAGAAATTAACAGGCATAAATCTTTATGAAGTAAGGCGAAGGGTTGAATCACATAGATTTGTGAAACAGGCGAATGTTTATACGAATTTGCCTGATGTCCTTATAATTGAAATCGTGGAGAGAAATCCAATAGCAATGGTAATTTTTCAGGATAAAATTTATTACCTTGATTATGAAGGTTATGTAATCCCGTATGACGAGGTCAAAAAAGTGTTTGCTGTTCCGTTGCTGGATCTTGATTATAAGCCGGTTGATGTTTTTTCTGATTCGCTCGGGAAATTGAGGAAACAATATGAGTTTATAAGGCTTGCGATGAAGGAAAATGTTTATGATTTGATTTCGGAAGTTAATCTTAAAAATGGTGAATTTGTTGTTCTGGCGGGAGATAGCGCTGTTATAGTTTTTCTTGGAAATGATAACATAGAAAAGAGGCTTGTTGCGTTGAGAAATTTCTGGGAACAGGAAGTTCAGGGCAAAGCATCGCCAGTTTATGTTGATTTGAGGTATGATGGAAAAATTTATGCAAAGTTTAAATCAAAAAATTAGCAGGAGAACATGTCGGAAATAATAGTTGGACTTGATGTTGGGACAAGCAAAATTTGCGCACTTGTTGCATCGCTTGAAGACAACGGAAAAGTCAATATTCTTGGGCTTGCAAAAGTCCCTTCTGAGGGCTTGTTGCTGGAAGGCAATGTTGTTAACATTGAGAGGACCGCTGAATCAATACGCAAAGTTATGAGTATGGTTGAAAATCAATCAGGGGCGAAGGTAAAGAAAGTTATAGTTGGAATTGCAAGCGGTGACCTCAGGGGGATGGAAGGTGTAAGTGTAATATCAACACGACCTCCGAAACATATAATTACCGAGGATGATGTCGTTCGTTTAATAAACGAAGCCAGAAATATAAGGCATTCATCCGATACCGAAATTATCCATGTATTGCCACAGGAATTTAAAGTTGATGGTGTTAAGATTGAAAAGAGCCAGGACCTTGTCGGAATGTATGGTATAAAGGTTGAAGCGAGGGTTCATATAATTCTTGCCAAGTTGAGCACAGTTGAAAATTTGAGACAGGCGGTTATGAAAGCTGGATATGAAGTTGAGGATTTTGTCTCTGAGCCACTTGCTTCTTCTTACGCTGTTCTTGATCAGGAAGAGAAAGAAATTGGAGTTATCCTTGTTGATATTGGCGCTGGGACGGCAGATGTTTCCATATTTGAAGATAATGTGCTCAAATACACCGGCTCACTTCCAATGGCGGGAAATCAAATAACAATGGACATAAGGAAAGCTTTTGCGATTCCGAAAGAGCTTGCAGAAAGGTTGAAGGTGACCGAAGGTTATGCTTATATGGATGAATTTATTGAGGATAAATTTATACCTGTTCAAGGAGTGGGCGGGAGAGGACCTTTTGAGATAACGAGGATAATGCTATGTCAGGTAATTCAGCCAAGGGTTGAAGAAATTTTTGATTTGCTTTACGAGAAACATTTGAAAGAATATGTTAACTCCCGGAATTTATCCGCTGGTGTAGTTTTGACAGGAGGCACATCTCTTTTGAAGGGAATAGATAAACTTGTATTTGAGAAGTTTGAGATGCCTGTGCGAGTTGGAATTCCAAATAGGATGAGGTTTTCCGGTGGGCTTATAAGCGAGATAGAAAATCCAATTTATTCAACCGTTGTGGGTCTTGTTTTATATAAAATTGACGAGATACAAAAAGGCAGGCAACAGTCTGGACAGGGCTTAAAAGAAAAAATAAAAAAGCTTGTAGAATTTTTTAAAACGATTTTTCCCTAAAAAATTAACATTGGAGGGTTGCCGTGATTACATTAGCGGAGGATTCATCAGCAAGAACTGGTAGCATCGGTGCGAAGATAAAAGTTGTCGGGGTCGGCGGTTGCGGGTGTAACGCAATTGATAACCTTGTCAAAAGAGGAATTTCAGATGTGGAATTAATCGCAGTAAATACCGACATTCAATCACTATCAAAATGCAAAGCACAGATAAAAATTCAAGCTGGTAAAAATTTAACCAAGGGACTTGGTGCAGGTGCAAGACCTGAAGTTGGACAGAAAGCAGTTGAAGAGGTCCGGGATGAAATAGCAAAATTTATTGAAGGAAGCGACCTCGTTTTTGTTACCGCAGGTATGGGGAAAGGAACCGGAACAGGTGGAGCTCCTGTTGTCGCAAACATAGCAAAAAGTTTGGATGCACTTGTTATAGCTATTGTCTACACGCCGTTTAATTACGAAGGTTCAATCAGGGCAAAAATTGCCGAAGAAGGACTTAAAAATTTGAGAGAATCAGTTGATACGCTCATTGTAATCAGCAATCAGAAATTATTGTCGCTTGCTGGTGGTAGCGAAATTTTATCGGCAATTGAATATGGTAATGAAGTTCTTAACAATGCTGTTCGTGGTATAACTGATATAATAACAAAGCCCGGGATTATAAATGTTGATTTTAACGATGTCAAAACAATTATGCGGGACATGGGTGATGCTTTGCTTGGGACCGGCGTCGGTCGGGGTGAACACAGGGCAACTGAAGCAGCTCAGAAGGCAATTTCAAATCCACTTGTTGAAGGACTGTCAATCGTTGGGGCGAAAGGAGTTTTGATCAATGTCGTTGGTAACAAGGTATCATTGAAAGAGGTTGATGAGGCGATTAAAGTTATAACTGAAAAAACAGGTGAAGATGTCAATTTGATTTATGGAGTTGCTCTTGATGACTCAATGAACGATGAATTAATGATTACGGTTATAGCCACAGGGCTTAGTTCAACTACTTATCCAACTAAGAAGACGCCTCCCCCCAGCCCTAAAAAAGTAATTTCCACTTATGATACTGATGAAAAAAGTCAACATAGTGAAAGAAATTTGCAGGTCCCAACTTATATTCGTCGTGGTGTTATAATCAGTAGGAACATAAGCACAAACAAAGCGGATGAGATCAGAGATGAAGAGAATGATAAGCCATCGTTTTTAAAGCAGGTGATAGATTAAAAAATTAAAAAAATTATGCAATGAAACTCACCAAAGTTGATATAGAGTCAAATCTTAAAAATTTCAACGGTTGGCTTTATGATGAGAGTCGGGATGCAATAGTTAAAGATTTTAAGTTTAAAAATTTTCAGGAAGCGATGGCTTTTGTTTTGAGAGTTGCTTTTGAAGCTGAAAAAATTGATCATCATCCTGATATTTTGATTGAGTATAATCGTGTTCGTTTGACTTTGAGAACACATAGTGAGGATGGGGTTACGAAGAAAGATTTTGATCTTGTTGGGAGGATAGAGAAAATTTGATTTTGAGTTTTCAAAATTTTATATTTGTAAATGAAAATGCCGAGGTGGCGGAATTGGTAGACGCGCACGTTTGAGGGGCGTGTGGGGAAACCCGTGCGGGTTCGAGTCCCGCCCTCGGCACTAAAAATTTTTAAATTTACTTTTTAACCTTCCTCTTTTTACTAAATTTTCTCTTGACTTTTAAAAAGTAACTCCTTAAATTTTTGGCGCTAACAAAAACAAAAAATGGTATTTGACCATGCGCGCCTTAATAATCATTTCTTTCCTTTTAATCTTCCTTAACTTATCATTTGGTCAGGGGAGCGGAGCTTATACCTCATCAGTCACGGGTAAAATAGTTGATAACGAGGGTAAGCCCATCCCGGATGTTGAAGTCATCGCGAAAAATGTTGAAACGGGTTACACCCGTGGTGCAATTACGACGGCTTCAGGAATTTATAACATTTTATCTGTTCCGCCAGGGAGATATGAAATAAGTGCTCTTCATGTCAGCTATGGTAAGCAGACAAAAATTGTTGAGTTAACAGTTGGTGAGAAAGTTACCGTTAATTTCACCCTTGTTCCCAAGGAAATTCAAGTTGGGGAAGTTGTTGTTACTGCTGAAGCACTTGATTATGAGGTTAAAAAGACCGAGCTTTCAGTGCCACTAAGACCTCAGCAAATTTCTGAGCTGCCTGTAAATACTCGTAATTTTCTTGAACTTACAGCTCTTGTTCCGGGTATGAAACCAATAGGTTCAACTTTTGGAAGTGGTGCAATGCAACCGACATGGGTTGGTTTTTATTTTGAAGGGACAGAATTTAAAAATGAAATAGTTGAGGGTGGTCTTGCAGGGCAATTCTTAAGTGGGGGTAATCCATTCCCGCTTGATGCTGTAAGGGAAGCAAGAGTTATAACACAACTTTACAAAGCAGAGTATTCAAAAGCTGGCGGTGGTGTTGTGACTGCGGTTTCAAAAACTGGAACAAATGAGTTTCATGGAACTGCGTTCTTTACATATCGCGATAGGCAATTAAATGCTCTTGGTGTTTTTGAAAAAGAGAAACCTGGATTCAAGCGTCGCCAAACAGGTTTAAGCTTGGGTGGACCAATTATAAGAGACAAATTTCATTTCTTTGTTTCTTATGAAGGAACTTTCCTTGATAAATTCGCAACTGTTGTTGTTGGACCACAATTTTCACAATATGCGGGGACATATCATGTGCCATTTACTGGACATGTTGGGGTTGCTAGGTTAACATATCAGCCATCAGTTAATCATTTCTTTGATTTTACATATTATGGCAGATATGACAAGGATTATATGGGTATTGGTGGATTGTCGGTTTATGAGAGAGGGCGACTTTTCTATAATAGAGTTTATAACTATGTTTTGAAACATCAATATATAATTTCGCCAAACTTGATGAACGAAGCTAGAATAAATTTCCAGCGTTATAATTGGGAGATTGCAAACATAGCTCCATACCCGACACCTGGGAAGATTTATCCGAGCGCTTATATAGGTGCGTTCTCTCATGCGCCGCAGAACTGGTTCCAAGATCGTTATGCTTTTTATGATGATATAACTTACACAAGGGAAAATCATGTTTTCAAAGCTGGGTTTTTCATTCAAAGGTTGAGATATGAAGCAAATCAAAAACTTTATCTGCATCCAATATTCTATTTCAGATATGACACAAGCACAGCACCATATCAAGCAAGGATTGGGGTGGGGACACCAACAGTTGAGAAATGGAATACACAATTTGGAATTTATATCCAGGATGACTGGACAGTTACCCCATATTTGACATTGAACCTTGGGATAAGATGGGATTATGAAACGAACATGATCAATAATGATTTTGCTGTTCCTGACACTGTGAGAAGAGATTTGGTTCAATTCTTTGGGGAGAAGTACTTTTCAACTGGTAAAGATAGAAAGCCGTATTGGAAAGCATTTCAGCCAAGGTTTGGAATTTCATACGATATAAGTAAAGAAGGTAAGACAGTCATATTTGGTGGCGCTGGAATTTATTACGATAGGCATGTTTGGAATGTCGCTTCTGATGAAATTTTGAGATATACTTGGAAGGTCTATTATCTCTATTTTGGAACTGGTGCTGGTCAGATTCCTTGGGATGACAGATATTATAATAGAGATCAACTGTTAAGCTTAATTTCTCAAGGCAGAGTTCCAGCTCCAGAGATATTCTTAATTCCTAATGATTTAAAACCACCGATGACATTTCAATATAGCATTGGTCTCAGGCAAAGATTTGGTGATGTTATCTTAAGCTTGAGTTATACGGGAGTTCGTGGTTATAACGAGATAACGACTTACAATGCGAATGCGAGATCAAGATTGACTACCAAATATGGACCTATACAAGTTTGGACTGATGCGGGGAATTCTTGGTATGATGCCATATACTTTACATTTGATAAGCCCTATAAACCCGGTTCTTGGGGCTTGAATGTCGCTTATACGCTTTCTTGGACATATGATGAATTTGACAACACAATTTATTATGGGTATTTATATTACACAAGCCCAGATATGTTGAAAAAAGCCCCGTCCACGCTTGATGAAAGACATAGAATTTCAATTAATGGTACATTTGATTTGCCATTTGGTTTTAAATTGAGCGGTTGGGGGACATTTGCAACTGGAAGACCTTATCTTGTGTACGCAGGAACGGATGATAACAATGATGGTGTGATTGGAAATGATTATCCGGCGGGATTAGGTAGAAATGCGGGGAGAGTCCCCGGGCAGAGATTTATTTTCAAATATGTGTTTGCCGAGAGAAATGTTAACCTGCGTTTGTCAAGGGATTTCAAATATCGTGGTTTCACATTGACATTGTCGGTTGAAGCATTTAATGTGTTTAACTGGTCAAACTTTGGTGGTTATGTTGGAAATACGAAATCGGCGTTGTTTGGACAACCGACAACTGCAGGACCAAAGAGGCAAATTCAGCTTGGCACAAGAGTTAGTTTTTAGATGAGTGATTTTGTTTAGAAAATTAAAAAAACCCCGAGGTTTCCCCTCGGGGTTTATTTTTTAACTTACACGATATCCAGATAATTCACGCCTTATCCCTCTTGCCCCGGGTGTTGCCGGGGTTTCGTGTTTTATAGGACCTATATTTGGAGACAACCAGATGTAATTTTTTGATGTAAAACTTGATACTACAACGCCACCAAAGCTTGCTGAACCTGTGACAGTGGCTTCAAATTTATACGCAACAAATTTTCCAGCCGGGGTTTGAACTTCTTCTTTTGTGCTGATATTACCTGTTATGGTTACTCTTAAATTTAAAGGGATCATCTGCCCCTGGTGATTGACAATAAGCGTGGTGTCAGGATTTAAAATCGTATATGGTTCATTTAAATTTCCAGAAGCTTTTATAAAAGGAACCCAGCGTCGGTATTCAAAACCCGGAATCCCAACTGTGTTTGTAAGATCAATCCATGCATACAGGTAATTCCCTTCAAGATATATGAGCAAAGTGTCAACCTCTGTCCCTCTTTGATATTTGAGGGAATCAATCACAACAAATGAGTTTTTGCCTTCAAATTGAATTTGACCAACTATCGTAGTTGAAGATGAAAAGTCGGTTCCGGGGATTTTTACACCAGCTGTGTCAATTTCATAACCAGAGTAAAACCAGACATTGCCAGTTTTAAGAGGAAAAAGATTTGATGGTATTGTTTCAATCGGGCTTACGGTTTCCTTCTTGCAACTTGAGATGAAAAGCAAAATTAAAATTGTGGATGTTAAGCAGAAAAAATTTTTTTGCTTCACGGTTTAATCAAATTTTAGTGAGTCAATTATCTTTTTAACTCTTGAAGCTGAAGCGTAAAGAGCTTCTCTTTCTTCGTCGGTGAGTTTAAGCTCAATTATCTCTTCAATGCCTTTTCTTCCAAGTTTAACCGGAACCCCAACGAAGACATCATTTAAACCGTATTCACCCTGAAGTAAAACGGAACAAGGCAGAATTCTCTTTTTATCTTTTACAATTGATTCAACCATTTCAACTATTGCAGCTGATGGAGCATAGTAGGCGCTCCCGGTTTTAAGATAACTTACGATTTCAGCTCCACCTTCACGGGTGCGTTTTACGAGTTGATCAATCTTTTCTTTCGGTAAAAGCTCTGAAATCGGGATTCCCGCAACCGTTGTATATCTTACAAGCGGAACCATATCATCACCGTGCCCACCAAGGACAAAAGCGTAGACATCTTCAACTGAAACATTTAGCTCCATAGCGATAAAAGTTCTAAATCTTGCCGTGTCAAGAACGCCAGCCATTCCGATGACTCTGTGTCTTTCAAATCCGCTCACTTTCCATGCGGTGTAAGCCATAACATCAAGTGGATTCGTTACAACGATGATAATTGCGTTGGGTGATTTCTCAATTGATTTTAAAGTTGCTTCTTTTACGATTCCAAAGTTTGTGTTCAGAAGGTCTTCTCTGCTCATGCCGGGTTTTCTTGCAACACCTGCGGTGATGATTACAATATCAGAGTTTGCTGTTTCCTCGTAACCATTTGTTCCAATGACTTTAACATCTACGCCAGTTATCGGTGTTGATTCATACATATCAAGACCTTTCCCCTGCGGTATTCCCTCAACAATATCAACGAGGACAACCTCATTTGCAAGTTCGTTATCAATGATTCTTTGTGCGGTTGTTGCGCCTACATTTCCCGCACCTATAATTGTTATTTTCATTTTAATTCCTCCCTAAAGTTTATTTTTAAGGTGCTCAATTCGCGCTGGTTTCAATCGGGTAAACGCTTACAACTTGTTTGTCCTTTGTTAAATATTCAAATTTCACAACGCCATCAATCTTTGCAAATAAAGTATAGTCCTTGCCCATTCCAACATTCAAGCCGGGTTTAAATTTCGTTCCTCTTTGTCTTACAATTATGTTTCCTGCTCTTACGAATTCACCGCCGAATTTTTTCACACCAAGTCGCTTTGAATGACTATCTCTTCCGTTTTGTGAAGAACCACCACCTTTTTTATGCGCCATTTTTAATTCACCTCCTTTTTTGTTTTTACTTTATTAAAGAAGCAACTTTTGTTTCAAGTGCAGCGAGCCGTTCCCTGATTTGAATCGCAATGTCAATTTTTTCATCAAGCCGTTTGATCTCAAT
>CAZQJI010000018.1:32395-37935 GCA_964593475.1 uncultured Bacteroidota bacterium
GTCAAATTTCCCATCAAGCCGTTTTATCTCTGAGTCAAATTTTTCCTCAATTCGTTTTATCTCTGACTCAAATTTCGCCCTGAACTCATTTATATTTGACTTTATATCCTGAAGCTCTGGAACAATTAACTCCTGAATTATTTTCTTTACATCTACTTTCGGCATTTAACTTTCAATTGCGATTTTATTAATTTCAATTTGAGTGTAATTTTGTCTGTGCCCTTTTGTGACTTTATAACCTTTGCGACGTTTTTTCTTGAAGACGATGATTTTTTCTCCTTTTACATGACCAAGAACCGTTGCCTCAACGAATGCTCCATGGATGAATGGATTTCCAATGAGTGTTTTTCCATTTTCCTTAACCATGAGAACGCTTGAAAATTTAACCTTGCTTCCGGGTTCTGCATCAAGTTTCTGAACGAAAATTTTATCCGCTTCTTTAACCTTATACTGGTGACCGCCAATTTTTACAATGGCGAGCATCTTTCCCTTTCTTTTGTTTTAAAATCATCTCAAAGACATTTAAATTTAGCAAATCAAGCCCAAAAAAACAACACCATAAGTTTGGTTATCTTGCGCCTCTTTCTTAATTTTAAATTAAATTTAACCTGTAACTTTTAACCGAAAAATGGGCAGAAACATTGTTGCAATAGTTGGAAGACCGAATGTTGGAAAGTCAACACTTTTTAACAGGATAATTGGGGAAAGGGACGCAATCGTTGACCCACAAAGTGGCGTCACACGGGACAGACATTATGGAACCGCGGAATGGAACGGGAAGCGATTCACAATTATAGACACAGGCGGTTATGTCCCCGACTCAGATGATATATTTGAGACAGCTATAAGAGAGCAAGTTCAAATAGCAATTGATGAAGCAGATGTCATTATTTTCGTTGTTGATGCGGTTTCAGGAGTTACTCCGCTTGATATTGAAATTGCGAAGATTTTAAGACAGACGAAAAAGAAAGTTGTTCTCGCAGTGAATAAAATTGACAACGAGAAGATGGAGCTTTATTCAACGCAATTTTATGAACTTGGAATTGGAGAGCCATTTCCGATCTCAGCTCTTCATGGCAGGAAAATTGGCGATTTCCTTGATGAAGTTGTAAAAGATTTGCCCGAAACCGGTGGCGAAGCAGAAGAAGATAAAAATCAAATAAAGGTTGCGATCGTCGGACAACCAAATGTGGGGAAATCCTCTTTTGTCAACGCAGTCATCGGTGAGAATAGAATTATTGTCACCGATATACCCGGGACAACCCGTGATTCAATTGATACGAAATTTGTTTATAACGGGACGGAATTTGTTTTGATTGACACCGCCGGGTTAAGGAAGCGAAGCAAGATTAAAGAGAGCATTGAATTTTACAGCGCCATAAGGGCTTTGAAAGCGATTGAAAGATGTGATGTTGCCGTTGTTATGCTTGATGCAACCTGTGGACTTGAGAGACAGGATTTGAGGATAATCGGTGAAACGGCTGATTTGAAAAAGGGAATTGTAATAGCGGTTAACAAGTGGGATTTGATTGAGAAGGATTCAAACACTGCTCTTGAATATGAACACGCACTTAGGGAGAGATTGAAAGTTTTTGATTATGTTCCGATTTTGTTCATTTCTGCGAAAACAAAACAGAGAATTTTCAAAGTTCTTGATATCGCAAAAGTCGTTTATGATGAGAGAAACAAAAGGGTTAAAACAAGCGAATTAAACAAAGTTTTCTTCCCGATTTTCAAGGAGACGCCACCACCTGCGGTTTCGGGGAAAGAGATAAAAATTAAATATGTAACGCAGGTTAAAACTTCTCCGCCTGTCTTCGCTTTCTTTGCGAACTTTCCTGATGACATCCCGGAACATTACAGGAGATTTCTTGAAAATAAAATTCGTGAGAATTTTGGCTTTGTTGGCGTTCCGCTCACGCTTGTGTTTAAAAAGAAATGATTGATAATTTCCGAGCCATTTCCTATATTTTTATGTGTTAAAATTTTACTTCAAAAAGTTATGAAAATTTTAATTGTTGATGATGTCCAGGAAAGCCTTGAACTTTTGAAAGAAGTTTTTGAGACGATGGGATATGTTGTTTTGGCTGCAAGAAACGGAATTGAAGCGCTTGAAATTCTCAAGGAAGAAAATGTAGATCTTATAATTTCAGATGTTTTGATGCCGAAGATGGATGGATTTCAATTTTGTAGGGAGGTCAAAAAAATTAGAAATTTGAAAAATACGCCGTTTATTTTTTATACAGCAAATTATACCGATCCAGAAGATGAAAAATTCGGGCTTGGACTTGGTGCGGATGCATATCTGATAAAACCGGTTGATATTCAGATTCTTCTCAACATAGTTGAAAATCTCATTCGGAAGAGTCACTCAAACAGTAATTTCAGACCCGAGCCGATAAGTGATGATATAGAGTATTTGAGGGAATATAACACTGTGTTAATTAGAAAACTTGAAGACAAGATGTATGAACTTGAGCGAGCGAATGAGATGCTTAGACAAATGAACGAGGAACTTCAAATTTCACACGAGCAATATAAAAGTTTATTTGAAAATGCTGGAAAGCCGATCTTTATAGTTCAACCTGAAACCTGGATGGTTCTTGATGCAAACAATCAGGCAGAGAATTTATTGAAATGTTCAAGGGATGAGATTTTGAATTTAAGTTTTGAAAAGTATAAAAAATTTTTCCAGCCCCTTTTTGAGGGTCAAAGAGTTGTGAATTTTGAAACGACGATGGTTGATTTTGATGGGGTTGAAAAGTTTGTTGAGATGACAGCAAATTTAATTGCTTACGCTCACACAAGCACAATTCAAGTTATAGTTTCAGATTTGACGGAGAAAAAAAAGATTCAGGAGGAATTATTCCAAGCCGAGAAGCTTGCTTCACTTGGCAGATTGTCCGCCGCAATTGCTCACGAGATAAGAAATCCGCTCTCTGCAATAAGTGTTAATCTTCAATTCTTACAACGAAAATTTGCGGAAGATAGTGTGGAGCGAAAATATCTTGACCTTGCAATTGAAGGTGTAAAAAGGATTGAAAAAATTGTTGAAGCTACTTTGAACTTCGCACGCCCAAGCAAACCGATTGTAAAGGAAGAAGATATAAACGAGGTCATTAATGCAACACTTCCACTCGTTGAAATTTCAACTTTGAAAAAGAAGATCAATATCGTCAAGAAACTTGAGCCGAACCTTCCAAAGATAAAAATTGATTTTAAACAAATTCAACAGGTCATTTTGAACATTCTGACAAATGCGGTTGATGCGATTGAAAAAGCGGGGGAGATAAAGATAAAGTCATATCTTGAAAGTGATTTTCAAAATTCTTATGTGGTTGTTTCAATAAGCGATACGGGTTGCGGAATTCCAAAGGAAGATATATCAAAAATCTTTGAGCCGTTTTTCACCAAGAAAAGCGATGGCACAGGACTTGGTCTTGCTATTTGTAAGCAAGTTATGAACAATCACGATGGAAAAATTGAAGTTGAAAGCGAAGTAAATTGTGGAACAACATTTTATTTGAAGTTCAAAGTAAAATAAGAAGGAGGTGAGGAAATGAAGTTCAGAGTTATGGTGGTTGATGACGATGAACTTTTTAATCGTTCCATAACACAGGTTTTAAAAGATTCAGGTTATGATGTTGTCTCTTATCTTTCTGGTGAGGAAGCGTTGAGAAATTTGAGAGATGATCAGCCGGATATAATTTTGCTTGACATTTTTTTAAAGGACGAAAACGGACTTGATGTTTTGAAAAAAATTAAATCCGAAGACCCTATCCTTCCTGTTTTGATGATAACTGCTTATTCTGATGTAAATCTCGCGGTTCAGGCGATAAAGCTTGGCGCAGATGATTTTATACTCAAACCGCTTGATTTTGAACAGCTTGAAGTGACAATGCAAAAAGCTGTCAAGAATTTGAAATTGCAACGCGAAGTTCAACAGTTAAGAGAACAATTATCCGAGCAAACCGGTGAATATAGAATAATAGGACAGAGCAAGGGTCTTCGCGAAGCTCTATCTCTTGCCGAAAAATATGCGCTTGGTAATGATACAACGGTTTTGATAAGCGGAGAAACTGGAACGGGCAAAGAACTTATAGCAAGATATATCCACGATAAAAGTTCAAGGCGTGATGGACCATTTATAGCAATAAATTGTGGCGCGATACCGAAAGATTTAATTGAAAGCGAACTTTTCGGATACGAGCGAGGTGCTTTCACAGGTGCAACGGATAAAATGAAACAGGGTAAATTTGAACTTGCTCACGGCGGGACAATTTTACTTGATGAGGTAGGAGAGTTAAGCCCGGAAGCGCAGGTTAAGCTTTTGAGAGTTCTGCAGGAGAAAAAATTTTATCGTCTGGGCGGGACAAGAGAAATTTCTGTTGATGTGAGAGTTATCGCATCAACAAATAAAAATTTAAAAGAAGAGGTTGAAGCGGGAAAATTTAGAAGCGACCTTTATTATCGTTTAAATGTAGCCACGATTCATTTGCCACCTTTGAGAGAGAGAAAAGAGGACATACCTTTGCTTGCGATGTTTTTTATGGAGGAATTTAATAAAAAATTCGGGAAAAATTTTACGGAGATTGAAGATAGAGCTATTGAGGTTCTTCAATCTTATCCATGGCCTGGAAACATAAGAGAATTACGCAATACCATAGAAAGAATAGTTCTCGTTGAAAATGACACGAAAATAAAAGCCGAGCATTTAAAGCATTTGCAATCAGTTGAATCTCAACCCGAGATATATCATAGTGATGGTGATTTCGTCCTTAAAATTCCGCCAACGGGTGTGACGATGGACAGGGTTTTGCGTGAGCTCATAATTCAAACATTGCGGATAACAAATGGGAATCAAATTCAAGCTGCTAAAATTCTCGGCATCACGCGTTCAAAGTTAAGATATAGAATGGAACAATTGAAAATTGAGACAAAGAAAATTTTAAAATAATTTCAAAGGAGGGAAATGATTTTAAGCGACAAACGAATTCTTGAAGAAATTGAAAGAGGTAACATTGTCATTGATCCGTTTGATATAAACTGTCTTGGCACAAATAGTTATGATGTTCATCTTGGTGAATGGATGGCTGTGTATAAAAATGAAATCCTTGATGCGAAAATTGAAAATGAGCTTGAGTATTTCAAAATTCCGCCTGAAGGAATAATTTTGTATCCGAACAAACTTTATCTTGGTGTTACACTTGAATATACCGAGACCCACGGCTTTGTTCCGTTTCTTGAGGGTAAATCAAGCGTTGGTCGGCTCGGGATTGATATTCACTCAACAGCTGGAAAAGGTGATGCGGGATATTGTAATCACTGGACGCTTGAAATTTCGGTTAAACAACCTGTAAGAATCTACGCAGGGATGCCAATTGGGCAGTTAATTTATTTTGAAATTTCCGGTGAAATTTTAACGCCTTATAACAAAAAGAAAACCGCAAAATACAATCAACGCTCAAACAAGCCCATTGGCTCAATGATGTGGAAAAATTTTTTATGATTTTAAAATTTTTGTGACTTCTTCAAGAAGT
>CAZQJI010000019.1:0-18581 GCA_964593475.1 uncultured Bacteroidota bacterium
ACTCCGCCTGTAGTTCCGGAATGAACATCTTTCGTTCCGGTTTCAAGCACAAGCCGTGCTCCTTGAAGACCTCTCAAACCATAAGGAATTGACGGCTTCTGTGGTGAAATCCACAAAGTATCTGAGACAAGAACAGAGTTAACTTTTAAATCTGACTTATAATTCTTGATGAAATACTCAAAGTTCGGACTTCCATTTTCTTCCTCAAATTCCCATATAAATTTGATATTTATCGGGATCCCATTCTCAACAGCAAAACGAGCTGCAAATAACGCCGTCAAAGCAGGTCCTTTATCATCTGTCGTCCCGCGACCATAGTATTTGCCATCTTCAACTGTGAATTTAAATGGCTCACGAATCCACTCCGGACCTCCCGCTGGTTGAACATCAAGATGGTTGTAAATCGCAACCGTCGGATTCTTCGGGTCGGTGATGTAAGAACCTAAGACAACGGGATTTCCGGGAGTTTGACATTTCTTTGCTTCAAAACCAAACTTTTTCAAAAACTCAACTGCAAGATCAGCACCCTTTTCAATCTCGCCTTTGTAAGATGGGTCCATGCTAATTGTCGGAATCTCAACAATTTCACCAAGCATTTGCTCAAATTCATTTCTAACATCATCAACATAACTGTTAAGTTTTTCAACTATGTTTTCCCAGTTTGGAAGTTGCCCTGCCATATTTTTCCTCCCTTTTTGTTTTTAGTTTGACCTTGGATGATAAAGACGATAAATTTCTTTCAACATTTCGTTGCTTACATGCGTGTAAATTTGTGTTGTAGTTATGCTCGCATGACCGAGCATTTCCTGAACAGATCTTAAATCAGAACCACCTTCAAGAAGATGCGTTGCAAAAGAATGTCTCAATGTATGCGGATGAATTCTCTTCTTTATCCCTGCCATAAGTGCATATTTTCTTATCAACTTCCATACGCTCATTCTTGTTAATTTTTTGCCTAATCTGCTCAAAAAGAGAATATCTCCACTACCTATTTTAACAAGTTTTGGTCTAACTTTCAACTGATACTCCCGTATCCATTTGATCGCAACTTTACCGATTGGAATAAATCTTTCCTTTGAACCTTTACCCATAACTCTTATTATTTCCATATCAAAAAACAAATCAATTTGCCTCAAATTTATAAGTTCTGATACCCTTACTCCCGTCGCATACATCGTCTCAAGAATTGCCCTGTCCCTTATACCCACAGGCGTTGATGTATCCGGCTGTTCTAAAAGCTGAAAAACTTCATCAATTGTGAGAACTTCGGGGGGTTTTTTCCTGACACGGGGATGCTCAATATTCTCGGCAGGGTAAATCTTTGAATATGATTCAACGAGCAAAAATTTGTGAAAGCTTCTTATTGATGCAACATTTCTTGAAATACTTGATGGACTCAAACCTATTAACCCGAGTTCCTGGATATAGCTTCTGATAAGCGTTTCTTCAACTTCATCTGGATGTTTTATTCCATTTGATTCAAGAAACAAAACATAGCGAATCAGGTCAATTGAATACGAATCAACCGTGTTTTTTGAATAGCCTTTTTCTATCTCAATTGATTTTAAAAAATGATTTAAAAACTTTCTCCATGTATCACTTTTAACCCTTGACAGCGCTTCACTTAAAACATATTTCCCTTCAATTCCCGCCATTTTTAGCTCTTCTTGTTCTCTTTTTTGATTTCTGCTCCCGAATCAGCTCCGCTTCCCCTTTCAAAATTTCTTCCTGTGATGGATACTTAACACGGGGATGATAGAGATTGACCAGCATTTGAATAAATGTCTTCTTTATCTCTTCAATATCTTTGAAAGTCAAATTTGATTCGTCAAGTTGTCCATCTTCAATTCTGCTCTCAAATATAGCTTCAACGGTTTTCTCAATGTTTTTTTGCGTTTTATCATCAAGCGAGCGGACTGCAGCTTCAACCGAATCAGCGAGCATAACTATTGCGGTCTCTTTTGAATCAGGTTTTGGTCCTTTGTATCTGAAATTGCTCTCCTCAATTTCAATATTTTTAAGCTCTCTTCTTTTCAACGCTTTTCCATAAAAATACGCAACAAGCGTTGTCCCGTGATGCATCGGGATAAATTTAATTATCTCTGGCGGAAGATTATATCTTTTTGCAATTTTCTGCCCTTCTTCAACATGAGAAATTATTATTTGAACGCTTTGCTCGGGGGTTATTGAACTGTGAAGTTTATCTGCCTCCATCTGGTTTTCAACGAAAAATTCAGGATTTAAAATCTTCCCGACATCGTGATAATAAGCACCAACTCTTGCTAAAATCAGATTTGCACCGATGGCTTTTGCTGCTGCTTCAGCAAGAGTTGCAACCGCTATGCTGTGGTGAAATGTCCCGGGAGCGCGTGCTTGTAATTCACGCAAAAGCGGATGATTGAAATCAGAAAGTTCAAGAAGTGTAATTTCAGTCATAATTTTAAAAATCCGCTCAAAGAAAATTAACAATCCATATGTGAAAATTGGAGAGAGCAAAGCATTGGCTGTGATAAAACCAAATCTCACAAGTATAGAATTTATCCCCTCGTATTTCTGAAACGAAAATCCAAGAACGACAAAAAGATAAGCAAGAAATATGAAAACGAAACTCCTGAAAATTTGCATTCGGTTTGCAATGCTTCTCACAGAGTAAATTCCAACTGAGCCAGCAACAAACGATGAGACCGCAAGATCGTAACTATATCCGACAACAAATCCAATAATGAATGAAATAACCACAGTAGCCCAGAATGCAACCCTTGAATCAAAAATTATTGTCATCAACATTGAAAAGGTTGGAATTAAAATGAGATAATTTATGTGTCCATCTGCAACTTTTATCCTCGTCAACAAAAAAGCAAGCAAAATTTCAAATAAAAACAGAGCGGTTATCAAAGCGATCAACTTGTTGTCAAAATAAATCTTCTTGCGATACATATAAAGGTAAATCCAGAAGATTGCGAACACACTTCCAGCTAGAATAAAGCGCCCTAAATCTTTCAGGACTTCACCAGCTCCGATTCCCCGTTCCTTCTGCGCTCTCTTTAAGGATTCAAGTTTTAGATAAGTTTCAGGAGTTACTATCTCATGTCTTGATATTATCTTTTCATTTTCACGCACAATCCCGATGGTTCTTAACACCTTGCTTTTCTCCCGTTCAATCAAATCGTTTGTCTCCTTCTCATTAAAGATCAAATTTGGCTTAACGAATGAATAAAAAACTTTCGCAACCAAATCAAACCCGATTGTGTCAACTTCTCCAAACTCTGCAAAATTTTTCTTTACAAAATCTTTCGCAAAGTTCCAGCATTCGCTCATATCGTAAAACTTCCCCTGCCTGTAAATTTCCTCAAATTTGCCTCTTCTCAAAACAATTTCATTTCTATTTAAACTCGCCCTCGGTATGGAAAGCACTCCAACAGGTTGATAAATTGCTGATAAATATGTCTGACCCAGAACTTTAAATTTCCCGATCTCAAAATATCCGATCCGGCTCAACTCTTCAATCTTTCCAAGCTCATAAGCATCTATCTTCCCAAGCAGAAGATTCTTTAACTTCTCAATTTCAACCGAATCCTGTTTCAATGAAGTTGCGCTTACCCCACGATTTATCTTCGCCTGATAACTTTTCTTCAAATCAAGATATGATTTCAAATTAGTTACAAACTCTTCAAACTCCTTAACCTGATTCGCGTAAACTTGTGTATCAACATCAAAGATGAAATAAACTTTTGAATAAACCGACTTTATCTCATCCTGATATTGTTTTTCATCTTTATAAACCGGGAAAGAAAACGGAGCGACAACATCATCATAAAGCCAGACGCTTCCAACCTCATATTTATATTCCAGAGCATAAGGACTGGGGAAAAGTATGACGACGGAAACTGGAATTAAAAGAAACATAAAAACTTTCAAAAGCAAATCCTTTGGAAGTAAAGCGGACAATTTAAGCGAAGGGATTTTCATAATTTCAATTCAATTTTTTTGCCTCAAGCAAAATTTCAAGAAATTCACCAACGCCATCTTCATCATTTGTTCTCGTTGTGACATAATCAGCATTAAATCTAACTTCCGCGACCGCATTTTTCATAGCAACTGCAACTCCAACTTTTTTCAAAAATTCAAGGTCGTTGTAAAAATCACCTATACCGGCAACTTCATCTCGTTTCAATTTAAAAAATTTTCTCACATATTTTAGACCGGTTGCCTTTGAAATTCCCCTGCGTTTTACCTCAAGATAAGTCAACCTGTCGTATTTAAAAGATGGATAAATTGATGTTGATATATTTGAAAACAATGGCGGTTCAAGTTTGTGTGCGATTTTGTGAAGGATATAATTTCTGTCTGAACTTAAAACAACCCGTAAAACTCTATCCGTGTAATCATAATATGAATCAACTTCAATTGTCTCAGCTTCAAGATTTCCGATGTAAGATGGAAAAATTGTATTTTCAGGAGTATAGATAACTTTATCTTCGGAATAAAAAAGTATATTCACGAAGAATTTATCTGCAAGTTCAAGTGCTTTCAGAACTTTTTTCTCCGGGAGATAAAATGCTTTTATCGTCTCTCCTTCTGGAAATTTAACAAGCGCACCGTTTAATGAAACAATTGGGTCATCAACCCCGAGCATCTTTGCATACTTGACGGAAGCGGAATGAACACGCCCGGTGATGAGAGTAAATTTAACATCATAATTTTTTAATTCTTTTACCAGTTGAATTGTCCTTTCGCCTATTTGATTATCAGAGGTTAACAATGTGCCGTCAATATCGCAGGCGACAAGTTTGATATTCTTTAACCTTTTTTTAAGTTCGCCAAGGTCAATCTTTTTCAATGCTTCATTCAAAATTTTCTTTTTTTAAAATTTAACAAAAAAGGAAAAAAGAACAAACGGTAAAGTTAACATCCTGAAATTTCAACATTTTACTTGAAAATTTGATTTAAACTTTTTATCATTTGTTTAAATTTACAAAAGCAAAATTTTTTTGAATCAAGAAAATAAAACCCAAACAAATTAAGGAGGCGTAATGGCAAAAAGAGAACGCTGGGGAACAAGAATCGGATTAATCCTTGCGATGGCCGGGAATGCAATTGGGCTGGGAAATTTTCTCAGATTCCCGGTTCAAGCTGCACAAAATGGAGGGGGAGCTTTTATGATACCATATTTTGTCGCTTTCTTACTTCTTGGAATCCCATTGATGTGGGTTGAATGGGCTATTGGAAGATATGGCGGGAAATTCGGGCATGGAAGCGCACCCGGAATGTTTGATGCTATGTGGAAAGCTCCGATATCAAAATATCTTGGCGCACTTGGACTTTTCATTTCAACCGTCATAATGATTTACTATACATACATTGAGTCGTGGACGCTTGCTTTCAGCTTTTTCTCAATCACTAAGGCATATTTCGGTGAAACAACTTTTGAAGCGATGCGAAGCTTTTTGCAAAGCTATCAAGGGATTGAGAAAAATTATTTCCAGAGCATTTTGCCAGCATATTTTTTCATGTGTTTAACTTTATTTCTTAACTTCTTTATTCTTTACCGGGGGATTTCACGAGGAATAGAAATGCTTGCTAAAATTGCAATGCCAACCTTATTTCTATTTGCTATAATTCTCGTCATCAGAGTTGTAACGCTCGGGACACCCGATCCGGTTAATCATCCCGATTGGAATGTTGAAAGTGGATTTGCTTTTATATGGAATCCTGACTTTTCAAAGCTTGGTGATGCGAAAATATGGCTTGCTGCCGCTGGACAAATCTTCTTCACATTAAGCGTTGGGATGGGAACATTGCAAGCGTATGCAAGTTATCTGAGGGAAACAGATGACATTGCTTTGAGCGGTCTCTCAACTGCGGCAACAAATGAATTCGCTGAAGTAATACTTGGTGGAAGCATAGCAATTCCGGTTGCAGCTGCTTTCTTCGGAATTGAAACAACGCAGGAAATTGCAAAAGGTGGGGCTTTTAACCTCGGCTTTGTATCAATGCCGATAATTTTCCAGAAATTACCATTTGGTGAATTTTTCGGATTCATCTGGTTTCTGCTTCTCTTCTTCGCTGGTATAACTTCATCAGTTGCAATGGGTCAACCTTTGATCGCATTTCTTAAAGAAGAATTCGGGATCTCACACGGCAGAGCGACAACTCTAATTGGTTTTTCAATTTTTATCGCAATTCAATTCGTTGTGTTCTTTCTAAAACACGGCTTCCTTGATGAGATGGACTACTGGGCTGGGACATTCGGGCTCGTTCTTTTTGCTTTGTTTGAAATCATAATTTTCGCATGGATATTCGGAATGGACAAGGGATGGGCTGAAATCACAAAAGGTGCGGATATAAAGATCCCGAGAATTTTCTATTACATCATAAAATACATCACACCGCTTTATCTTCTTTTCATAATGATAAACTGGCTAATTCAAGATGCCATCCCAACACTTTTAATGAAAGACATCAATCCAGAAGATATCCCGTATAGATGGGGCGCAAGGGCATTGATGCTTTTAATTTTCATCATTATAATTTTAATGGTTAAAACTGCCTGGACAAAAAGAGAAAAAATAAAAGTCAGGGAGATATAATGAAACTAACAATGGAAGGAATTATCTTTATGACACTTGCTTGGGGGATCGTTGCATCATTGACATTTTATTGCTTCTCAAAAGTTCTCAGAACGAGAACAAGATATGATAACAACGAGGACGAAGAATAAGAAATTAAAAAGCCCGGGCTTAAAACCCGGGCTTTGATCTTTTACTTAATCAACATCATCTTCTTTGTTTGAACAAATTTACCCGCCTTCATCACATAGAAATAAACACCTGACGAAACCATCGTGCCATTTTTATCAATTCCATTCCATCTGACTTTGTATTTCCCCGGCTGGAGAAATTCATTCATAAGTGTAGCAACTTCTCTTCCAAGTATATCATAAATTTTGATCTCAACATTTACAGCCATCGGAATGGCAAATTCAATATCGGTCGTTGGGTTAAATGGATTCGGATAATTTTGCGCAAGATAAAAGTCGTTCGGAATTTCATTACCCGCAACTTGAACTTTTGTAACTGGCTTTGGAGCTTCTCTTATCTCAATTGCATCTGCTCTTATGACAAAGCTATCCTGTTTTGCTCTATTAACAAGTGAATCAGCATAATATGCATTCACAAGGGCGGTATCGTTTTCAAGACGTATATAACCATAAATTGCAGTTTGCTTTGAACCCATTGTGAAGTCACGTCCACCACGCCTGAACTGGAATCTCCCAAGATAAATTCTCTCAACACCAAGCTGGCTAACGATCACGGTCTCAGGTTGAGCTCCACCCTGTTGATAGACCAAATACCTTGCTCTTGGAGTTGAATTACTCGCTGCGAGTCCGGTTCTTGCGTAAACATCAAAACTATCAACTTCAGGGGCACCTTCTCTCATCGGTATAAATGGATACCATTCTGCAAAGGCATTTGGCGCTCCATAAATATAAGCAAGCAATCTTGAATTGTTAATCCCGCTTCCAGTTACTCTATTCCACTTGTTATAAGTCGTATCAACGGGTGGATAAACATAATCAACTATAGCCGGTTGAGCGTAAAATTCTCCTTCAACATCATTATCAGCATAAACAAGTGTTCCTCTCCCGGTTCCAGTGAAAATAAGCGTTAAAACGCTATCATATTTTGAATTTGAAACAATGTAAAGCGTATCAACATAAGTTCTCAAATCCCTTGGGGCAAATTCAACGATGAGATTAAACTTACCATTTATCGCCGGAAGCTCAAGCGGTAAATTCGGCATGTTGATGATTCTGAATATTCCTGATGTATCAGCAAAATGAATATCATAAATCCAGAGAGATCTCTCACCATTACTTCCAATTGTGATTGTTCTCCGGTAATTCCCCTGCAACTCTCTTTCAATCAAATCAACTGCAACTTCACCGAATGCGATTGTTCTTTGAGCGACTGTTATTTGTGGATGTGTCGGGACTTTTCTAACTCTCAGAAGATCTGTTCTTAAAAAGTTACCGGAAGCTTGACCCGGATTGCTGAATATAACCTGTGTTGGTCCACCTGGATTTAACTTAAATGTAAATCCCGGTCCACCGATCTGTGCCCAAATTACAGGACCTGCAATTTGCCTTTCATTAAAACCTGTCACTCTCTGCGTATCAGCGAAAAACGGTGTTACAACATCAATCTGTGCTGCTGTAGCTGCGTTTGGCGAACCAGCAGGTCCACTGTATTCAAGTATGTAATCGCCTCCAAGCGTGTCTGGAATAACAAACTGATACAATGCTTTAGGAATTTGATCCGTTCCAGTGTAAACACGGCTGTATCTATTTCCTCCAGGAATCGGGAATGGATATGTGCTTGCAACGCTATTTTGCCATCCAGCGGGTGTTTCCTGATAAAGAACTTGATCACCACCAGGAGCTCTCCAGTGAGGTTCACTTCCATCGCTTGCGTTCATTATGAAGTTATAGTTCAAACCTTGACCTGCAACATAAAGATATGCAACTGGCTCCTCAGGGTCATCACTCTCAATCACAAGCGAATCAACCGCAAACTCTTCCTGATAAGGTCTAAACACAACTGTTAAATCGTAATAACTCCCGGGATTTATTCTAACAGGCATCGGGTCATTTGTATAAAATCTTCCAGTATGTCCATAAACATTGTAAACTGTCAAAACACTGTCACCAAGGTTAAATAATCTGATTTTCTTCTCGGCTGTTTCTCCAACTGTCACTTCGGGGAACACTTCTCCGACTCTGTAAAGTGCGAAATGGTCCATATTTGGTCTTGTGGTGTCAGGATTTGTCCTTTGCCAGGGATTTCCTTTCATCCTCCGACCAAATTCAAGGTCCCTTGGAAGGTTGCTCCTCAAAACTCTCACTGCGTCAACCCTTAAAAATGCAGGCGTTAATGTGTCAGCACCAATTGTCACAATCACGGGTGCACCTGCATTTAATCTCAAAATTGTAAGAGGATACCAGGAGCCATCCCCACCGCTTTGCGTTGGATTCCAGAGACCTGCTTGCTGTAAAGTTGGAAGCCCTGCACCATTTAACATCTGATTATGTCTTAATGAATCAGCATACACACCCTCACCGAATCTCTGAACAGTTATATAACAGTTTGGAGAAGCATTACCACTCTGCTGAAGGTAATAGTAAAGAATGTAATAATCATCCTCATCAAGCATGTTTTGCTGTGTCTGAGTCGGGATGTTGAATATATACTTTGCCCAGGCACCGGATGGACTTCCCGCTGTGTAAGGAGTTCTTCTGTGATCGGGTCCAACATTTGCTGCACCCGTGTTTGTAAACCAACCGGGTCCTGGTTGTCCACTCGCAACTGTGCTCGGTTCTTTCTCATAGTATCCATCTGTTGAATCACGATCAACCTCCCAATTTGTCTGTGTACCGGCAAGATTCGGCGTGTTGTCAACCGTGAACCATTTGTGTGTAGTTGTATCAAGCGGAGCCCACTGCGAATAACCCCTGCTTGCGAAAAATAGCAGGAAAGCCGAAATTAAGAAAATAACTTTACGCATGATTTTTCACCTCTTTTTGGTTGTTTTATTTTTTGTAAAGAGTTACACGAGTTATCCCGGGTCTCCCGAGAAATCTATCATTTCCAACCGGAACAACCTTATAATACACAAAGATGCTATCCTCAGCAAAAGCTGGAATTGTTGAATCGGCGTAGCTTGGGATTTTAACAGGCGGTTGAAGAAACGAGTAATTTCCACCCGCTGTATCACGCAAAGCTCTGTAAACTTCCCACTCTCGCAAATTCCCATTGTCATCATAACCCCAATTTAAAAGAACAAGATATTTTCCGGTTGGTGTTTTCCCAACGCTTGCACTCAAATTTTTTACATCAGGAACTCTTCCAATATGTGTCGGTGTAATCAAATCCCTTGGCTTATCGCATCCGTAAGAAAAAATAATAGCCAGATAAATTAAGAAGCAAGTAAAAAGTGGGGATTTTCTCATGCTTTGAAAAATTTGTTTTTAAAAGCCACAGGTAAGGTAAATCGTGAAGGTTAAAAAAGCAAGAAATTTTTCTGGAAAATTTCACTTCGTTAAAACTCGGGTTTCTCATCTTCAAAATGGGATTTTTTATAAACCCTTAAAAAAACGGCTCAAAACTCTTGACAAAAGATTTTCTATTTATTATATTTATTAGCGAAGGCATAATCATCCCCGTTTCCTTTCCCGCCGGGATCGCTGGCGTGTGTCCCCGAGCGCCAGCGGTCTTTTTTTATTTTTAACCACCTGTTGAAAAGTTCCTCTAATTTTGATATCTTAAAATTGAACGAAGCCAAAATTTTTTTAGGAGTTTAAAAATGATAGAGAAATTTGAAATCTGGGACGCCCATGTACATTTTTTCTCATTCAATTTCTTCAAAACATTAATAAGAATGAAGACCCGGGAAACGCCATTAAATGAAGAATTTGCAAATTTGAAGGAAAAATATGGAATAGAAACCCCGCCTGTTAGTCCGGTTCAACTTGCAAGACGATGGATTGAAGAAATGGAAAAATACAATATCTCAAAACTCGTCCTGTTTGCAAGCATCCCCGAAGATGTCCTCTCGGTATCAACTGCAATCTCAGCTTTTCCGGATAAATTTATTGGCTTTGCCACGATAAATCCCATCTCACCTCAAGTTGACTCGGATATAAAACACGCAATTGAAAACATGGGCATAAAAGGAATCATCCTTTTCCCCGCACTTTATCATATACATGTTTACGATGAGTTGCTTGAAAAAATTTATTTAATCGCAGAAGAATACAAAATCGTCATCTTCACACATTTTGGAATTTTAAAAATTCCAATTCGTGAAGCGCTCGGATTAAAAGACCAGATTGACGGAACATATAGCAATCCAATGGACCTCCACAGAGTTGCGGTAAGACATCCGGATGTTAATTTCATAATACCACACTTTGGCGCTGGATATTTGCGTGAACTTTTAATGCTCGGGTTTCAATGCAAAAATGTCTATGTTGACACATCAAGCTCAAACTCCTGGATTAAAGTTTTACCTTACAAAATTGAACTTAAAGATGTTTTCGCAAAGACAATTGATGTTTTCGGGGTTGACAGAATTATCTTTGGAACCGACAGCGGGGTTTTTCCGCGGGGATACAGAATTGATATTTTAAATCAACAACTTGAAATAATGAGCGAGCTTGGTTTGACAGACGAAGAAATTCAAAAAATCCTCGCCGGAAACCTGAAACGCCTTCTTGGGGTCTAATGGAACAAAGACACTTGCAATCGTGTTTAAAATTTTTGAGCAATAAAAACAAACTTACTTAACTTTGAAAACAAGGAAAATTTACATACTGATTACGCTGATAATCTATCTTGCTGGGATTGTTTACACAGGGATCAATTTTCACTTTCATTTAAATCACACTTACAAGCAAATAACTGAACATAACTGCGTAAACCACAAATTTCACCCGAGTTTAAAATCTGAATTTGCCTGCATCTTAACATCTCTTAATTTAAACCATATCTACTCTCAAGCTTACACATTTGACTTTTCACAAAACACAGAAGATATTTTAATTGCCGAATTTTTACCAACCCCGAACCTCTCCAATCATCTCTTAACGCCAAAGCGTGCTCCCCCGATTTCGTGATCCCTTCTTAAATTTTACATCCATTGAAAAATTTAATTAAAAACAAAATTCTGGCTTAAACCATGCGCAAGTTAATGTTGTTTGCTATCATTTTGTTCCTCAATATAAATTTGCTTGCACAGGGAACAATTAGAGGTAAAGTTATAGACAAAACCACAAAAGAGCCACTCCCATCCGCTGATGTCCATCTCGTTGAGCTCAAAAGAGGAACAATTACTCAAAATGATGGGACTTTTATCATCAACAAAGTTCCAGCTGGAAATTACATACTTGAAGTTAGTTACATTGGCTATAAAAAGACGCAGAAAAAAATAAATTTAAAAGATGATGAAACAATTGATTTAGATATTGAGCTTGAACAAACTGCGATTTCACTCCCGGGCGTTGTCGTCACAGGAACAATGTATGAAAGAAGCGCATTTGAAATTCATCAACCAATAGCGGTGCTTGATGAAGATAAACTCGGGCTTAGATTGAGCGATAACATAGCAAAAACACTTTCATATGAGCCCGGTATAAATCTTGAATTCAATGGCTCAAGCGTCGGAAGACCCGTAATACGTGGATTAACGGGGACAAGAATTTTGATTCTTGATAATGGCGTAAGAATAGGCGACGCCTCGGATTTATCTCCCGACCATGCTATTTCATTTGAACCAACCTCTGTTGAAAGAATTGAAGTTATCCGTGGTCCAGCGAGCTTATTCTACGGAACTAACTCAGTCGGTGGCGTTATAAACATAATTTCAGAAGATATCCCAAGGGCAATCCATGATAAACTTCGTGGTTCTTTGAGATTCACCGGTTCAAGTGTGAATTCATCTCTTTCTGGTTCTGGTGTCTTTGACTATGGCATCAAAAATTTCGGTTTAAGAGGTGAATTCGGATACAGAAAGAATGGAAACTTGAGAACCCCAATTAGATTATTGGAAAACACGGAATCAAATAATTTAACATCTTCAATTGGGATAGCTTATCATATGAAAAACTTCACAACTGGATTTGCTTTCAGAAATTATCAAGGTGATTATGGAATCCCGACAGGAGATGAGGAACATCCGAGATTTAAGATAAACAGAAATAAATTTGCTTTCAGATCAGAACTTGGTTTTGAAAACTCAAAAATTCAAGGTCTTGAATTGCAAATTAATCAAACCGATTACGATCATAAAGAGCTTGAAGAAGGTGAAGTTGCAACACATATAAAAACAAAAACGCTAACATCAGATCTTAAATTAAAGCACGCAAAAATTGGAAATCTCTCCGGAATGCTTGGCTCAAGCTTTATGTATCAAAACTACAACACCACAGGAGAAGAAAAATTCTATGCAGACGCAAACCTGTATCTTGCCTCTTTGATACTTTATGAGGAATTTGAACTCAACAGGTTAACACTTCAAACCGGGATAAGATATGACTTTGCCCGTGTTAAGTCAAAGGAATTTGAAGACATACCATCTCAGGCTAAAAATTTCAGCGTCTTTTCAACATCTGCTGGATTTGTTTACAAACTCGCTGACCCGATGAATTTAACGCTCAGCTTTTCTCGTGGTTTCAGAATACCATCTTTACAGGAGTTATTTGCCTATGGACCACATCTCGGGACTTTAAGCTTTGAAGTTGGAAATCCTGATTTGAAAGCGGAAATATCAAATGAAATTGATTTCTCACTCAGATGGCTTACACAACGCTCCAATGTTGAGGTTTCGCTTTTTTTAAACTACATAAATAACTTTGTCTATCCACATAAAACAGGTGAAACTGACTCCGCAACAGGACTTCCAATTTACAAATATATGTCTGCAAATTCGGTTCTGCGTGGTTTTGAAGCGAAATTTGAATTTGAACCCATAAGGTATCTTAGCACTTCAATTCTTGTTGACTATGTTGAGGGAAAGAAAAGAGATGTCAACGAATACCTGCCCTTTATTCCGCCATTGAGAGGAATAGTTGGAATTGAATACAGAACTGCTAAATATCATATCGGAGCTGAGATTAAACTGGTTTCATCGCAAAACAAAGTTGCTCCGGATGAGGCAAAAACACCCGGATACGGAATCATAAATCTTCATCTTGGTTTAAGATTGCCTTTCTCCGGACTTGCGCATGAGATAAACCTGAACATTGAAAACTTAACAAACAAAACCTATTACGATCATCTCTCAAGGATAAAAGAATTCGCTCCGATGCCGGGGCGAAACATAAGTTTGATTTATCATCTTCTGTTTTAATTAAATTTGCCCTCCCCCGCTTTGGGGGAGGTTTTGAAATTGTAACTTTAACATCCCGCCTTCCGTAAAAGACATACCGAACGAAAAATCGCAAACAAAACAAATCACGAAAAATGTCAAAAAACCTGCTACTTTTATTTATATTCATCTTTTCAAGCACCTCAATCTCACAAAACGAATACAAAATTAAAGCAATTAAAATTGACAACCCCATAAAAATTGATGGAAAACTTGACGAAAAATCCTGGGAACAGGCGGAGAAAGTTCAGTTAAATTACGAGATTCAAATAACCGATAACGAACCCCCACTTCAAAAAACAACGGCGATGGTTTTATACGACAATGAAAATCTTTATTTCGGATTTATTTGCTACGACACAGAACCCAAAGAAATAAGAGCACATCTGACGGACAGAGACAAAATCTGGGAGGATGACTTCATCATTTTAATAATTGATACATACGGAGATAATCAGAACGCTTATGAAATTGCGGTTAATCCGTATGGAATTCAAGGAGATGCTATAAGAGCTGGAAACTATGAAGATATGAGTTTTGATTTTCTCTGGTATTCTGCGGGTTCTGTGAATGATTCTGGCTGGACAGTTGAAATTGCCATTCCGTTCAAAAGTTTAAGATTCCCCAAAAAACAAAACCACGAATGGAATATATTAATCGGAAGAAACTATCCCCGCAAAAGCAGATTCATTTTCTCGTGGACCCCATTTGACAAAAACAATCCCTGCCTTCTCTGTCAGGGTGGAAAATTGACCGGACTAAGTGAGATTGCTTCAACAAGTTCAATTGAATTTTTGCCTTATGTAATGGCTTATCAATCTGGTTTCCTGAAAGATTACGACCCATCACTTGAATTTAAAAACGAAAAGATAAAAGGAAGATTTGGAAGTGGCATCAAAATAGCACCAAATCCAGAATTTACAATTGAAGGCGTCTTGAATCCGGATTTCAGTCAGGTTGAAAGCGACGCATATCAGATAAGTGTAAATACAACTTTTGCACTTTATTATCCTGAGAAAAGACCATTCTTTCTTGAAGGTGCGGAAATTTTCCGAACCCCGATAAATGCTTTTTATTCAAGAATGATCAACAACCCGCTTTTTGCGGTTAAATTAAAACAGAAATCAAACAAAACAAACATTGCTTACCTTTCATCGCTTGACCGAAATACAACATTCATAATCCCCGGTGAAGAAGAAAGTTCAACTATTTCAACAAGCTTAAAATCTCTCTCAAACATCGGACGAATTAGATATGATTTCGGCGAACAATCTTACGCTGGTCTCTTTTTGACGACGAGAAATTTAAACGACGCATATAACTATGTCGGTGGGATTGATTGGAGTTTATTCTTCTGGAAAAGTTATTATTTCAGAGGTCAAATTCTTTACAGTTTAACAAAAGAACCAAATAATCCTGACATATTTTCCAGCGAGCGAAAATTTGGAAACTCAAACTTTGATGCAACATTTAACGGGGAGAGATATTCCGGAACCGGTGTAATTTTGAGATTTTCAAGAAACACAAAACATCACGAACTTGACATTGCTTACAGGGACTTTTCACCGACATTTCAACCACATCTTGGATTTGTCACCTCAAACAATAGAAGAGTTATAACTGTTGAAAATCAATTCACCATTTATCCGAAAAATTCATTCATAGATATTGCGTTTTTAACAGCCGAAGGCGGAGTTAGATTTAATTATTCAGGGACTGAAAAAGAGAAATGGATTATGCTCGGGATTGGTGGGCAATTGAAAACACAGACAAATGTCTTCATCGGTTTTCTCCCGCTCAATGATGAAATTTTTAGAGATCATAAATTTCAAAAAATTCATCGCGTCTTTGCGAACATCTGGTCTGCGCCGTTTGGATTTTTAAGTTTGCAATTGAACGGCTCATATGGGAAACAAATTTATCGTAGTGAAGAACCTGAACTTGGCCTGGGGACTGACCTCGGCATATGGCTTAAACTTAAACCCACTGATAAAAGCGAAATCTCACTCTGGTATCAAAAAGCAAATCTGAAAGATGCTGAAACGAAAGAAAAATTTTACGACGGTTATATAACCGGACTCGTTGGAATTTATCAGTTCAATCCGAACTTTTTCATCAGATTGATAACGCAGTATAATTCTTTCAGTGGCTCTGTTCAGGTTTTCCCGCTGTTAAGTTTCAAATTAAATCCATTCACGATATTTTACATTGGTTCAACGCTTGATATGATGGACTTCGGAGAGCCATACGGAGTGAAACAGACGAATCGTGAGTTCTTTTTGAAAGTTCAATATCTATGGCGTGATTGATTCAACCTCTTGAACTTACTTCAACCCCATTTTCAGGCGAGGTGACATAAATTTTAACTTTCCTTCCGAATAACTTTTGAAATTCTTCCGATATAACCCTTATCGCCTCGCCTGCTTTTTCTTTTAATGCAAGAGCCACGACACCGGAGCGAACTCCATAAATTTTCGCACCAACAACACCATCAATTGTGGCGGATATATCAACAATCGCATCAATTTCATCCGAGGACATCTCATAATCATTTCTCAAACTGAAATGCGAATCAAACATAAGTTTACCAAGCATTGAAAAATTTCGCCGTCTCAAAGCAACGACAAAATTTAATGTCCTCTCATTTTCACCAACGATATATTTAATCCTGTTAATTGAGTTTTTCTCAAGGAAATTTGAGTATTTCGGAATCTCATCAAGTGTTAGATCACGAAGCGAATTAATTTTCGGATTTACGCTTGAAATTACATCAAGTGCTTCTTTGCATTCCTTTTCACGCTTTAAAAAATCATCAACAGCGTAAATATCTTTCTCACCCGGATCAATTATCAAAATTTTCAATCCCTTTGAAATTGGCGCATACTCATATTTGAATGTTCTACAATCAATGAAAACTCCGGCGTTATCCCTCGCCATCGCAGAGGCAATACAATCAAAAACATTAACATAAAAATGCGGAAGATATTTATTTGCTTTCTCACACAATTGAATTAGGTCAATATCTTCAATGTTAAAATTCTGCAAATGACGGATTCCAAATGACAGAGCGACGATAGTTGCAGACAAATCCCCAAGATCCACACTTGCGGGTATATCAGTGGCGATGCAGATATTAAGCCCTGAAACATCAAATCCATTGTCAAGAAATGACTTGATAATTCCTTTAACAGGCGCTGACCTTTCACCCTTTGAGATCTTTGACAGCGATTTTTTAGTAAAACTTTCAATTGCGATATCACGATCAAAATAAACTAAAAACTTTTCATCAGCTCTTGAAGATATGCTCACATAGACACGGCGATTTACGCCGATTGAAAATACAAACCCGCCATTTCTCTGCGTATGTTCCCCCATTAAATTTATCTTCCCCGGAGCCGAGCTTACAACCTCTGGCTTTTCATAAAAAACCGAATTGTGAATTGTCTCAATCATTTTGAACCGTGACAGCTTCTTTTTCTCTTATCTTCATAAGTTCAAACCACATAAGATTTATCAAATCCTTTAAACCTTCGCCGGTCACAGCTGAAATTTTCACAACAGGTATATTATCCTCAAATTTTATCGTGTCAAGTTTTTTTCTCAATTTTTTATCCGCAAGATCAATTTTTGTAATCGCAACTATGCGTGGTTTTTGTAATAAAACAGGGGAAAAAAGACGCATCTCGTTTAAAAGCGTCTCATAATCCCTCACAGGATCCGGACTTATGCATTCAATCATGATCACGATCAATTTTGTTCGTTCAATGTGTTTCAAAAATTGTATTCCGAGCCCTTTGCCTGCATGAGCCCCTTCAATTAAACCGGGCATATCAGCGACGACAAAACTTTTAAATTCGTCATATTTGACGATCCCAAGATTCGGTTGAAGCGTTGTGAATGGATAATCTGCGATTTTCGGTCTTGCAGCTGAAATTTTTGAGATAAGTGTTGATTTCCCAACATTTGGAAATCCAACGAGACCGACATCGGCGATAAGTTTTAATTCAAGTTCAATTTCCCTTTCTTCCCCCTTTTCACCTTTTTCAGCAAACCTCGGAGCTCTATTTGTCGGCGTGGCAAAATGTGTATTCCCTCTGCCACCTTTTCCACCACGTGCAACTATGACTTCATCACCGTGATTTACAAGGTCTGCTATTATCTCACCGGTTTGAGCATCTTTCACAACTGTTCCGCACGGAACAAGCAAAACAATATCTTCTCCATCCTTACCATGTTGATTTTTCCCTTTCCCGTGTCCGCCGTTTTCAGCTCTGTAAAATGTTTTGTATCTGTAATCAAGCAAAGTTGAAAGGTTTTTATCCGCACGTATTATCACATCACCGCCCTTTCCACCGTCGCCACCATCTGGACCACCTTTCGGGACATATTTTTCCCGGCGGAAACTCACGCAACCATTTCCACCGTCTCCGGCTTTAACACGAATTTTAGCATAATCTATTAAAATCATATCACCTCACCCCGGGAAAATATCTTCTATAGACGAAATCAGTAAATTCAATTGCTTCATCGGAATAAGGATCAATCTCAAACTCAACAAAAATTGAATCAATGAACGCAGATGCTTCCTTCCAATTTGAAATCTCATTAAGTTTGCTTATCGCTTCGTCAAACCTTGTTTCATTACGCTTGAAAATTTT
>CAZQJI010000019.1:18681-35872 GCA_964593475.1 uncultured Bacteroidota bacterium
TCAAGATCGGAAACTGAAAATTTAGCTCTGCCGTGGAGATCTCTTTCAAGTTCTATCTCCTTAACAACGTTTTCAGCGCCCTTATCGTTAAAGAAAATCACAAGCGCTTCAGCCGGGACAAGTTCGGAATCGTTTGCAAATTTAAAAAAGTTATAAACCGGCTTAACAATTGAAATTAAATCTTGAACCGAGACATTTTTCATCACTTCCTCATCAATTTTGCGAAGCAGTCGCTTAAAAACTTCAAGTTTAATTTCATCGGATTGATACTTTGAAAAAACTTTCTCAATCAACCTCTTATAATAATCATACTCGCTGAAGTTTGAGAATGTATCAAGTATTTGCTCCTTTGTCTTCATATCTTCGCTTTTGAAAATTATCTTCGCAAGGGTCCATTCAGGTCTTAACACAAAGTTTATCGCAAATCTTGACGCTTTATCAACTGCGTTTTCAAACTCTGAAATGTCAAATAAAATTGCATTCTTTAGAGAACCTGCCAATCTTTTTCGTGCATCAACAAACTCAGGATTACCTTGATCAAATCTTTTTGAATACAAAACATTCAAAACTTCTTCGCTTAAAATTCTCTCCGCAAAGATATTGAAATAATCTTTCACCGCCTGCGGTATATTCCAGCTTAAAATTTCACGAAGCGAAATCTGTTTTTTCCCAGACGCCAGGGAAAAAATTTTCTGCTTGGTGTTTTGAAGCTCTTTTTCAAACATTTTAAATCAAAATTTTATTGTTTTAAAATTGCCCTTACACGCTCAATCTCCTTTTGCGCACCAGCTTTGAAAATCGGATCAATGCCCGGTCTGTCAATTATCTGCTGATACATATTTATCGCCTGATCATATTTTTTCATCTTCTCATAAGATTGTCCAGCCATATAAAAAGCATTTGCAGTCCAATCAATTTTCGTTTTCTTCGTGACAAGATAAGGAACTTTCAAAAACTCAAGAATCGCCTGCTCATATTCACCTTTGTAATAGAGAACTTCCCCGATGTAATAATGAAGTTCGGCTTCAAGGTCTTTATCCGCCTCCTCAAGCAAATTTTGAAAATAAGAAAGAGCAAGGTCATAATTCCCGAGCATCTCATACATCACACCAATTTTAATCTTCTTGTCAATCACATCTTCAGCATTTGGAAACTTCTCAATGTATCTTCTTGCAATTCCAATCGCAAGTTCATAATATCCAAGTTCATCATAACATTCAAGAAGATTGCTCATAGCAGATTGAAGGACTTTCGGTTCATCGGCGGTTTCAACCACAAATCTGTAATAAATTGTGGCAGAATCATATTTTTCAAGTTTGAAATAAATGTTTCCAAGCGTAAGATTGACTCGCAACCTTGTGTCCTTATCAAGCGGTTTTCTGTTTAGTTCAAGCAATGATTTTACAGCGTTTTCAATGCTTCCGTTGTATTCATCAATCTTCGCAAGCCAGTATTGAGCAAGGTATGAGAACTTCGTCTCCGGATAATTTTTTATCACATCATTGAAAGTTTTTCTCGCATTTTCAAAATTTTTATTCCTGAAATAATAACCACCGAATTCAATCTGAAACTCAGCAAGATAATCTTTTACATCAAGTTTTGCAAATGTTTGCTTGAATGAGTTTACGCCTTTATTTGCGTTGTCAATATCACTCATCCTGAGATAGCAAATTATGATTTTTGATTGTATTGAAGCGCGCTCGCTGTCACTTTGTGCGTATTTAAGGGCTTCGTTATACCTTTTCAATGCTTCATCATACTTTTCCAGATCAAAAAGCATCTGAGCAGTTTCAAGGATTGTTTTCTTCTCAAGCGTTGAACTTGATTTCCTCGCTCTTTCAAAGTAATAAAGCGCTTTTTCATTTATCCCCTCCGCTTTGTAAATGTTTCCAAGTGCATAATAAACTTCACCTATATGAGGTAAAAATGCCTGTAAAGTCAAAACCGGTGATGGCTTCGGCGTTGAGAGATAAATTTTATAATATCTCTTCGCATTTGATAAGTCACCAAGTTTTTGATAGGAAGATGCGATTTTGAAAATAACTTCCGGCTCTCTCTCAGAACGCCCTGCCACGGACTGCGAAAGATAACTTTTGTATTCATCTATTGCTTTTATATAATCTCCGGATTCAAAATAAATATCCGCAATCCTCAACTTAACATTATCAGCGAGTCCAACATAGAAATAATTTTTTTCAATTTCACGCAAAATTTTTATCGCTTCAACATAACTTTTCAATTCCTTGAAAATTTGCGCCTGTAAATCCATCGCCCTTGCATCATACGGAGACGGAACATGTTTTCCAAGAAGCAAATTTAAATCCATAAGCGATTTCTGTTTATCCCCGATTTTGTAATATGCATACGCCCGTTTGAATAAAACTTCCGGAATCTGCTCCTGATTAAACTTATTGAAATTTTCGCTCACAATTTTTATCACATCGTTCCAATTGCCACTTAAAAAATGATAGTTCAAAATTTCAATTGTGAAAAATCCATAAAATCTTGAATTTGGATACTTCGTTCTGAAATCTTCCGCAATTTTTCTTTTCCCATCCTGACTTAATCCAGAAATTTGAATTTTAAAAAGATAAAAAACAGCACTATCAACCTTGCCGGATTCAACTCCGCCTTTCAAATTTATGAAACTCTGAACTATGCTCCCTGCGGAATCAGAACTTAACTTATTTTCAAGGAAAAGATTATAAGCGCAAACTGATTTTTTATAATTGATTTCCGCAACTTCTGTTGGTTCAAATCCGCCAGACGATAAAGCAAGGTTGTAATATTTCAATGCATTTGAATAATCTTTGAGATTGAAATTGTAAAGATCAGCAACTTTCAAAATCAACTCATTCTTCGGTTTATCTGTGATGATGTCCGCAATAAGATCAACAATTGAGTTAACATAATCATTATTACTCCGAATTTGAAATCTCTTCAAGTATTCAATTTTACTGATGGCATTGTCGTAAAATTCAGACGATTTATAATTTTTTGCCAGCGTTTCAAATTTTGAAATGGCTTCATCAACCTCGCCAAGATTCTCATAGCACAACCCGATATGATAAATTGCCTCATCAACATATTTATTCTTTGGAAAACGATTCATCAAATCAGTGTAATAAAAAATAGCGTTCTTATAATCACCGATTTTTTCCTCGTATAAAAGCGCAAGTTGAAATAATACATCAGGAACTGACTCGTCTGTCGGATACAAAGCAAGATATTTTTTGTATAAATCAACTGCTTTCTCAAAATCCCCGATACGAGCACAATTCACCGCAAAGTTTAAAATTGCCCTTGAACGCCTTATAGAATTCGTGTCCGAATCTATAACTTTTTGATAAAATTCATTTGCCTTCTGGTAATTCAAAATTTTGTCAAATGCAACAGCAATGTTAAACCAGATCTCAGGATCAGATTCCGAGGTTGAATTTGAAAGTTCGTCGTAAAATTTTATCGCATTTTGATAATCCGCAATGTTAAAATAGTAATTTGCAAGTTGAAGCAAAATTTTCTGTTTTAAAATTTTCAAGCTCTCACTTGTATCACTTGATGTTATCAAATCTCGTGCTTTAAGAGTGTAATTTATCGCATTCTCATACTCGCCAAATTCAGCGGAAAGTTTCCCGAGTTCAAAATAAGATTCTGCAATTATTTCAGAATTCAACCCGGATTGCGCCGTGATCTCAGAAAGCATTCTCTCTGCTTCCTCACTTTTCCCGAGCGTAAGATTTATCTTCGCAATGTTAAGGTATGCTTTGAACTTTAAATTTTTATCTTCAACTTCATTCGCAATCTTTCTGTATTCAATCAACGCTCTTTCAAAGTTTCCTTCTTTGACGAGGATATTGCCGAGTTTAAATCGTGCGTTATAAAAGTGTTCATCATTTGGATACTCTTGAATCAGGGAGAGAAGCACTTTTTTTGCACTTTGAATATCACCGGCAAGTTCAAAGTATTTAGCTGATTCAATCAGCGCTTTTGGTGCAAGCTGACTTTTGGGATAAAAAAGTTTAATTCTCTCAAAAGCAGAACCAGCTTCTTTGTATTTTTTCATCTCAACAAAACATTCCGCTGACTTCCAGAGCGCTTCTATAGCCCTGGGATGCGATGGTTTTGACACGGCGAAGTTTTGAAATATCATCTGCGCATCTTCAAACTTTCGGAGCTTGAAATAAGCCATGCCGAGGTAAAACTGTGCTTCCGCAACCTGCGGACTATTCGGATAAGAATCAATAAATTTTTTCAATTGTGAAATTGCAAGATCGTAAAAACCTTCATTGTATAAATTTACCGCAAGTTTAAATTCTGCGTTTTCCTTTGTATCCTGAGAATATGCCACAATCCCGAAAATCAGCAAAAAAATAAAACAGACCTTTAAAATCCCACGCATCAAAAATTTTTCGTTAGTTTTTACTAAAAAAATTTAACATTTATTTGAGTTTTAAGCAATTCAAAAGTGATGCGATGAAATCCCGAAAAAAGTGCTTGTTTTTTAAACAATATCGGCTTAAATTTTACCCAAATTAAAATCTCAACCTTTGAACTAAAAAACCTCACCAAGAAAAATGTTTCAGGTAGGAAGCGAGATTGAAATAAAAATTGAAAAAACCGTTTTTGAGGGTAAAAGCATAGCAAGAGTCAATGGCTTCGTAATTTTTGTTAGGAATGTCGTCCCGGGAGATGTGGTAAGAGTTAAAATTATGAAGTTAAAAAAATCGTATGCAGAGGCGGAGCCGGTTGAGATCATTCAGAAATCAAATTTAAGAGTGGAACCAAGATGTAAATTTTTCGGCGTCTGTGGCGGTTGCAAATGGCAAAATCTTGAATACAACGCCCAGCTTGAATTTAAAAGAGACCATGTAATTGAAAGTTTTGAGAGAATCGGGGGATTTAAAGGCATTGATAAAATTGTTTTGAAAACACTTCCGTCAGATGAAATTTTCTTTTACCGGAATAAAATTGAATTTTCATTTTCAGACCAGAGATGGATTTTAGATGATGAAATTAAGAGCAGTGCGAAAATTGATAAAAACTTCGCTTTGGGGTTTCATCTGCCTGATAGATTTGACAAGGTTCTTGACATTGACGAGTGCTTTTTACAGTCGGAGTTGAGCAACCAGATTTTGAACTTCACACGAGATTATTTCAAATCAAAAAATATCCCGATTTATTCAACCGAGCGAAATGAGGGTTATCTTCGCTTTTTGACGATAAGAGAAGGCAAAAACACTGGCGATGTTATGGTGAACCTTGTGACATTTGAAGACAATGCCGAAATTATGTCTGAATTTACTAATTCTCTGCTTTCTAAATTTCCCAGCATAACCACAATTGTAAACAACATCAACACACGCAAAGCGCAGATAGCTGTTGGTGAATACGAAAGGGTTTATCACGGTGATGGAACTATAACTGAAAAACTTGGAGATTATATTTTTCAGATTTCCTCAAATTCATTTTTCCAGACGAACACGAGACAGGCGGAAAAACTTTACAAAAAAATCGTTGAGTTTGCAAATTTCAAATCCGACGATGTTGTTTATGACTTTTATTCAGGGACGGGGACAATATCAATTTTTATATCATCGTTTGTGAGAAATGTCGTCGGGCTTGAACTTGTTGAAAGCGCTGTTGAAGATGCGTGGCGAAACGCGGAGTTAAACAGGATTAAAAATTGCAGATTTATCGCCGGTGATTTGAGAGAAAAACTTTACACTGATAAATCCTGGATGCGTGAATTCCCGAAACCGAATGTCATAATCATTGACCCACCTCGTTCAGGAATGCACCCGGATGTCGTTAAAGCAGTTGCAAGAATTAAACCAGAGAGAATTGTTTATGTAAGTTGCAACCCGACAACACAGGCGAGGGATATAAAACTTTTGATTGAATACGAGCCAAATTATGCGATAGAGCTCATCCAGCCGGTTGATATGTTTCCACATACATATCACATTGAGAACATAGCACTTTTGAAGTTACATCGCGGTTCATAAAAAATAAAAAACCTCCCCGAAATCGGGGAGGTCCAGGTTGCCCTTACCAGCATCGGTGCAATCGCAGTCCTTTTCCGGGTTTACCCCAACCATAGAAACCACCACGCAAACCAAAACCATATCCAAATCTTTCTCTCAAAATTTTCCTCTGCTCCGGAGTTAAAATTTGCTGAATGTTGAGCCAGCGTTCCACCCTGTTCTTGCTAAGCTCTTTCATATAACCGGATATCTCATCAAGTTTTCTGTCAATCGCTGATTTGTCCGGCTTTTCAGCTGCGAGGAGTTCTTGAAGTTCAATTCTTGCCTTGTTTAATTTTCCAGCAATATCTGCTTGATTTTTACGAAATTCAAAGAATAAGTTTTGAAGTTTTGCTTTCTGTTCATCCGTGAGTTTGAGCTCGTCATAAAGCCGTGTTATTCCCCTTTGCCACATTCCATCATCCGGGGGAAATCCAAATCTTGGACCAAACATTTGTGCGAATGTAGTTGATGCGATAAGGAGCAGTGCAATTGCTATGATTACTGTTTTTGCTTTCATGGCTTTCTTTCCTTTTTGTTTTATCTTTGTGTCTTCACTAAATTAGATGTGGTTTCAAACACAAAGGTTTAATCGGACAAGATGAGAATTTTTTACGCAAAATATATCCTGCCCGTGACTTCAGATATAATTGAAGATGGCGCAGTTGTCATTGAAGGGAATAAAATCGTTGATTTTGGAGTTCGGGATGAAATTGACTCAAAATATAAAGAGATTGAGAAAAGATTTGACTTAAAAAATGCTTTGATAATGCCCGGTTTCGTCAATGCGCACACGCATCTTGAACTTTCAAATCTTAAATTCAAGAAAGCAGAAAATTTTCAAGATTGGCTCTGGAAAATTGTAAAACAACGGGACAAATTTATCAGGGGGAAATTTGCAAATATAAAATTTTTGAGATTTCTTCAGGAGAGAAGATTTAAAAATGCGGTGAAACGAAGAATTGATGAGATTATAAATTCCGGAACGATCGCAATTGGAGATGTCTCAAACACCGCAAAATTGATAACATTGCTTTTGAGGGTTCCGTTGAAAGTTCAGATCTTCATTGAATTGATTGCTTTTAGAGAGGACAGGGGAAAAGAATTTTTTGATGTCGTGAAGGATTTGATTGAAAACATAAACAATGTTGTTAAAGGATATAGTTTGGAGAAAGTGTTTAAAGTTTCAATGTCTCCACATGCTCCGTATTCTGTATCCCAGGGACTTTTCAAGTTGATAAAAAGTTTTAACGGTTCATCAAAGACAAGCGTTCATCTTGCCGAGCCAGTTGAAGAAGTTGAATTTTTAAAACAGGGGATGGGGTTTTTCCGTGATTTTTTAATTCAAAGAAATGTTTTTGATCCCGATTGGATTCCCCCGGGTGTATCGCCCGTGAAATATCTTGAACAAATTGATTTTCTTGATGAAAATACGCTTGCGGTTCATTGCGTCAATGTTGATGATGAAGACATTGAAATTTTGAGCCAGAGAGGTGTAAGTGTTTGCACATGTCCGAGAAGTAATTTCTTTTTGAAAGTTGGCAAAGCACCTGTGAGAAAATTTCTTGATAACGGAATAAATGTTTGCATTGGAACCGATAGCGTTGCAAGTAATCACGATTTAAATATACTCCATGAGTTGAGGTTTGCAAGGGAGTTTTACCCTGATGTGAGCGATGTTGAACTTATAAAAATGGCGACGATAAATGGTGCTGTTGCGCTTGGCTTCGGTGATTCCTGCGGTAGCATTGAGAAGGGTAAAGATGCAGATTTGATTTACTTTGTCATTCCAAAAGATTTGAAGAAAAACGAAATTTACGATTTCATCTTTCAATCAAGCGTATGCGGAAGATTGGCTTGACTTTAAACCCACTTTGAGATATTTTTATTTTAGTGAAAAATTAAATCGTTGAAAATTTCCCGATGAGCTCAGCTGTTGTCATATGCCACTACCACGAGGTTGCGCTTAAACAAAGAAATAGAGAAATTTTTGAGAAAAAATTGAGAACCAATATCGCTTTTATGCTTTCCGACATCGTGAAGCAGAGTATGGTGATGCGTGGATACGGACGTTTGAAAATTGTGCTTCCATTCGGATTTGAAGAAACAGAGAAAGTTGAACTTGTAAAGTCAAGATTGTGTAATGTGTTTGGATTGACAAATTTCGGAATTGGCGTTGTCACGGCACTTGACATTGAGAAAATTTGTGAAGCAAGTTTTAAAGTTCTGAAAAACAAAACTTTTAAAACATTCAGCGTAAAGACCAAAAGACAAAACAAAAAATTTCCGCTTAATTCAGTTGAAGTTAACCGTCGTGTCGGAGCTTATCTGCTTCAGGAATTAAATAAAAATGGAAACAGGATAAGCGTTGATTTAAAAAATCCAGATGTGAGCGTTTATATTGAGATAGTTGATAAAGAAGTTTATGTTTATGCGGACAGATTCAAAGGTCCGGGGGGTCTTCCTGTTGGTTCAAGTGGTAAAGTTGTTTCTTTGCTTTCAGCTGGCTTTGACTCGCCAATTGCATCGTATATGATGATGAAGCGGGGAGCAAAAGTTGTGTTCGTCCATTATCACAGCTATCCATACACATCTTATGATTCAATTGAACAGGTTAAACAATTGGTGAAAATCATGACGAAGTTTCAATTCCATTCAAAACTTTACATAGTCCCGATAGCGGAGGCACAGAGAATAATCGTTTTAAATGCCCCTGTCGGGTTGAGGACAATTTTGTACAGGAGATTGATGATAAAAATAGCTGAAAAGATTGCGGAAAAAGAAAATGCCGAAGCGCTCGTCACAGGTGAAAGTTTAGGACAGGTTGCATCTCAAACTTTGCGAAATATAAGAGTTATAAATCAAATTGCAACGCTTCCAATTTTAAGACCTTTGATCGGGATTGACAAAGAGGAGATAATTCAAAAGGCACGTGAAATAGGGACATATGAAATCTCAAGCCAGCCCTATGACGACTGTTGCAGTTTTTTGACAGGAAGACATCCCGAAACATGGGCTGATTTTGAAGAGATATTTGAAGTTGAGAGAAAGTTTAACTGGGACGAACTCGTTGAAATGTCGCTTTCAAACGCTGAGATTGAAAATGTTTATGCTGAATTCCTCAGCAAAGATATTCTTGAAAAAATTGAGGATTGAACAAGTGTTAAAAATTTTAACGCTTTTTCTCATCCTGAATCAAATGCTTTATCCTCAAACTTTTCGTTTAAAAAGACCTGTCCCAGACCATATTCAAATTAATGGCTCTTATCTTTACGGAGAACCAAACATCAGAGACCCCGAAAATAGAGCGCATTCAGGTGTTGATATTCTTGTAAGATATGACACAGTGTATTCTGCCTGTGATGGGATAATTTATTTCGTAGCTTATAATCCATACGACACAGTTGGAGGTTTTGAACCAAATGGTGCAGGGAATTACATCTTCATAAAAGGACAATGGGAAGGGAAGGATTTATACTTACTTTACGGGCATCTATCAAGACCGTTGAAAAATCAGGGTGATAGTGTAAAAGCTGGTGACCCTGTCGCAATCTCAGGAAACACCGGTTATTCAACAGGACCACATTTACATTTTGAAATTCGTCTTGGGACACCAAATTTTAGCGCATACAGGACGAGAAGAAATCCGGAGTTATGGTTTGCAATGCAAGGGACAGGCGCAATATATGGCAAAATCCCGAATGCACCGAAATCAACAAGAGTGGATATAAAACCAGACCCGAAGCCAAGACCACCTTATACAACCTTTTCTTACGCTCTGACTTACAATTTCAATGACCCTTACATCGGAAGCGATGATATTTATCAGGAAAATTACGCAATTGGAGAAGTAAAACCGGGGACTTACACGATAACAGCATTGAATGGACTTTACACAAGAACTGTGACAGTAAGAGCCGGTGAAGTTGTGAGTGCCGACCCACAGATGGAGGTTCAGGAAAGCGAAACAATTGCAGAAAAGTTTGAATTATACCAGAACTATCCGAATCCTTTCAATTCAAGCACCGTGATAAGATTTTATCTTCCCGAGACGAAGCATGTCGTTTTAAAAGTTTATGATTTGCTTGGGAGGGAAGTTAAGACACTCATTGATGAAGAAAAAGGACAGGGACTTCATTATGCGGTCTTTGAAGCCAATGGGCTTGCAAGTGGAGTTTATGTTTATACAATTTTTGCCGGTGAATATGTCGCTTCAAAACTTATGATTCTTGTAAAGTAAAATTTTTCAAAAATAAAATCTCAAAAGAAAAATGAAAAAACTTGGTTTTATTGGTCTCGGAATTATGGGGGAGATGATGGCAAAGCGACTTTTAAGCAATAATTTTGAACTTATCGTTTATAACAGAACCAGAGATAAAATTACAAAACTTGGCAATTCCGGCTTTACCATAGCTGAATCTCCATCCGAGGTTGCAAAAAACTGCGATGTGATTATTTCAATGCTTGCTGATTCAAAAGCTGTTGAAGAAGTCGTGTTTGCTGAAAATGGGATTTTTGCAGGCATAAGGGAAGGTTTAATCCATATTGATATGAGCACCATTTCACCATCAACAACGAAAAAACTTTATAATGAATATAAAACACGAAATGCCTATTTCATTCACGCCCCTGTTTTAGGAAGCAAAACACAGGCAGGTGATGGAACGCTTTTAATTTTTGCCGGTGGAGATAAAGACGCAATTCAAAAGTGTGAAGAAATTTTTAAAGTCCTCGGGAAAAAGTTGTGGGTTTTTGATTCAGTTGAGAAAGCGACGAATCTGAAACTTGCAATGAACTCAATGATTGCGACAATGATAATAGCTCTTTCACAGGCGTTTGTTCTCGCCGAAAAATCCGGCATCCCAAAAAGCACTGTTCTTGAAGTTCTTGAAAATTCAGCTCTCAACTCCGCAATGTATCAGAACAAGGGAAAAACAATAATAGATGGAAACTTCACCCCAAACTTTTATGTCAAACATATATTGAAAGATATAAATCTCGCTCTTGAAACAGGTCAGGATTTGAAAGTTCCGCTTCCAGTTTTGAGTTCAATTCGTGAGATTTATGTAAGTGCATTATCAAAAGGTTATGAGAATGAGGATTATTCCGCCGTTTATAAAGTTCTTGCAGAATTTTCCGGCTTGAAAACTTAACAAAAGTTAAAATATGCGTTTTAAAATTCTTGCTTTTTTAATTTTCATCTTCTCATCATGCGCGACTTTGAGACCACCGTTTGAATATGAACCGAAAATTGTAATCGCATGGATTGTCAAATCAGACACAACAAGCTTTTTATCACTGCAGAAAAATTCATCTCTTGTGTCAATAGTTTCTCCAACCTGGTTAAGAATTGACAGCGTCGGAAATATAATCGCGGATATAGATTCAAACTTATTAAACTTTGCGCTTCAAATTGACCTTCCGATAATGCCACTTGTTGTAAATCAGGGTTTTAGTGTTGATGTTGCAGAAGCTTTATTTTCAGATCCAAAAACAAGGGAAAGGGTTGCGGATTCAATTTTAAAATTCGTCCTTGCTGGAAATTACATCGGTATAAATCTTGACTTTGAAGGTCCGTTCATCGGTGTTCGTGATGGGTATACGAAATTTGTTGAACTTGTGAGCGCAAAACTTCACAATTACGGGAAAATTGTAAGCATTGATGTCGTCGCAAAAACACAGGAAAAATTCACGGGTTGGTCCGGGGTTTACGACTACGCAGAGCTTGGGGAAGTAGTGGATTACTTCGTCATCATGGGTTATGATTATTCAGGGCGACTTGACCCGCCCGGACCTGTTGCACCAAAATGGTGGGTTGAAGAGACGATAAAATTTGCAATTTCACAGGGAATAAAACCGAAAAAAATTGTTCTCGGGATTCCCTTTTATGGAAGATGGTGGGTTGGGAATTCACAGGGAAGAGGAATTTATTATCCCGAACTTCAAAAAGTCATCGCAAAATACAATTTGAAAAAGAAGTGGGATAGAAAAGCGAAATCACCTTATTTTAAGTTCAAAGATGAAAATGGGGTTGAAAATGTGATATATTTTGAGGATGAAAAAAGTTTGTCTGAGAAAATTGAACTTGTTGAAAAATACGGACTTGCTGGAATTGCGATATGGCGACTTGACGGTGAACCGGATGAATTCTGGAAAACAATTGAACTAAAACTTAAACCAAAAGAATTTTTAGCAAACTAAAAAATGGAGGACAATATGAGAGTCAAAAATTTCAAATTCTGGTTGATTCTTTTAACGCTTGTTTTCTTAAATTACTCGCTTTCACAGGACAAATGGACCCCAGATGTGATGATAAAGTTTAAGCGTGTTGGGGAAACAGCAATTTCCCCGGACGGAAAATTAATCGCATACACTGTTTCAGTTCCATTGATGGAAGGTGAAAAATCTGAATATCTGACGCATATTTGGGTTGTTTCATCTGATGGAAAAATGAATTATCAATTTACATTTGGTGAAAAATCCTGCACTTCTCCGTCGTTTTCGCCGGATGGAAAATACCTTGCGTTTCTGTCAGCGAGGGGAAGCGATGGAAAAAATCAAATCTGGATTTTAAGATTAACAGGAGGTGAAGCAGAACAAATCACGAAAGTTAAGTCAGGCGTGATTTCATATCGCTGGTCGCCGGATTCAAAACGAATCGCATTCACAAGCCCCGACCCTGAAACAGAAGAGGAGATAAAAGCTAAAAAAGAAAAACTTGACATGGTCGTCGTTGATAAAAATTACAAATATGCACATCTTTACACTGTCTCACTTGAAAAAGATCAAAAAGGAGAATACAAAGTTAAACGCTTGACCTCCGGGGAATTTCACATTACATCATTTGATTGGTCTCCAGATGGTAAGTTCATTGTCTTCTCACATCAAATAAATCCAACTGTTGATGTGTGGACCACCTCCGACATTTCAATAGTTCCGTCCGATAGCGGAGAGGTTAAGCCGTTGGTTAAGTGGAAAGGTTCAGATACAAATCCGAGGTTTTCTCCCGATGGAAAATGGATTGCTTTTGAATCCGATGGGGGTGAAATAAAATGGGCCGGGTTAAGACATGTTTATGTAATTCCAGCAACAGGTGGCGAGGCAAAAAGATTAGCCCCGACATATGATGAAAATTGCAGAATAATTGAATGGTCAAGGGATGGAAAAGAAATTTATGTAAGCGAAGCATACAGAACTTCACAGCGTGTTTGGGCTTTGCCCGTTGACGGAGGGAAACCAAAAGCTCTGACACCGGATGATGGAAATTACACAGGAGTTTCGTTTAGCTATGATGGAAGCACGATGGCTTTCGTCTATCAAAATTCCGAAACTCCGCCAGATGTTTATGTGACTTCACTGAAAAAGTTTGAGCCAAAGAAATTGACTGATGTAAACTCTGACTTTCCGAAGTTGCCGATGGGAAAGACGGAAATTTTGAGATGGAAATCAAAAGATGGAAGATTTGAAATTGAAGGGCTTGTAACTTACCCTGTAAATTATGAGAAAGGTCGCAGGTATCCGCTTATCTTGCTTGTTCACGGAGGACCTGCTGGTGTCTTCACACAAACCTTCACAGCTGCTGGCGCCGTCTATCCTATTCAAGCTTTCGCACAGGAAGGATATGTTGTGTTAAGACCAAACCCACGAGGAAGCAGTGGATATGGAAAAGAATTCAGATTTGCAAACTACAACGATTGGGGATTTGGTGATTACGAGGATTTGATGGCTGGTGTTGATAAGTTGATTGAAATAGGCGTCGCTCATCCGGAAAGTTTATGCGTTGCGGGATGGAGCTACGGCGGATATATGACATCATTTATCGTGACGAAAACGAAAAGGTTTAAAGCAGCAAGCGTCGGAGCTGGCGTGACGAATTTAATCAGCTTCACCGGAACAGCCGATATTCCAAGTTTCCTTCCTGATTACTTCAGCGGTGAATTCTGGGATCGGCTTGATGTTTATATGAAGCATTCTGCGATATTCAATGTGAAAGGTGTGACAACACCAACGCAAATAATCCATGGCGAAGCCGATGTCCGGGTCCCGCTCTCCCAGGGAAAGGAATTTTACAATGCCCTCAAAAGACAGGGTTGCCCAACGGAGATGATAATTTATCCGAGAACTCCACACGGTGTTCAAGAACCGAAATTTATAGCAGATATTGGCAAAAGAATAATTGCCTGGTTTAACAAACATATCGGCAAAGATACAAAGTTGATCGGTGGAAAATAATTTTTGAATTTTCCCCTTAGTTCGTTTAAAATTAGAACAAACATTCAAACAAAATTTGAAAGTAAAATGAAAAAAGTGATCTTTTTCACCATGATTCTTCTTTTCTCAAACCTTTCAACAGCGCAAAACAAAATTTTCCCGTTCAAAATCAACAAAGTTGTCCTTGAAAATGGCTTAACAGTTTTGTCCGTCCCTTTTGACTCACCCGGGATAATCGCATATTACACGGTTGTAAGAGCCGGTTCAAGAAATGAAGTTGAACCCGGGAAATCCGGCTTCGCTCATTTTTTTGAGCATATGATGTTTCGTGGAACAGAGAAATATCCTGAACAAGTTTACAACGATATTTTAAAACGGCTTGGTGCTGACTCAAACGCTTTCACAACCGCCGACTGGACTGCATATCATATCGTCGCAAGCAGTGATGCACTTGAAACAATAATTGACATTGAATCAGACAGATTTATGAACCTGAAATACACAGAGGAACAATTCAAAACCGAGGCAGGAGCGATACTTGGAGAGTATAACAAAAGTGCTTCAAGTCCATTTCTCGCTCTTTATGAAAAACTTCAAGACCTTGCATTTACAACTCACACATATAAACACACGACAATCGGATTTTTGAAAGACATACTTGATATGCCAAATCAATATGATTACAGTTTGCAATTTTTTGATCGTTATTATCGTCCCGAAAATTGTGCAATTGTCGTCGTTGGCGACTTTGACCAGAATAAGTTGATTGAACTTGTCAAAAAATACTATGGAAACTGGAAGAGAAGAGATTATAAACCTGAAATCCCCGTTGAACCACCTCAAACAGAAGAAAAAATCGGACACATACCCTGGAAAGGCAAAACTTTGCCTTATCTTGCAATCGGGTATCATATTCCGGAATTTTCAACCAAAAATGTTGAACGGGCAGCATTTGATTTAATTGTTGAACTTTTATTTTCAAAAACAGCACCTCTTTATCAAAAACTTGTCATAGAAAAACAATGGGTTGATTTCATAAGTGGCGATGCCCCGGATAGAAGAGACCCATTCCTGTTCATTATAATGGCGAGAATTAAAAATGAAAATTTGATTGACTCCGTCAAAAATGAAATCTTCAACGCAATTGAAGAATTGAAAACAAAGCCAGTGTCAAAGAAACGACTTGACGAAATCAAATCCTACCTAAAGTATTCATTTGCAATGTCACTTGATAATCCAAACAATGTTGCCTATACCGTCGGGCATTATTTCCAGCTTACAGGTAATCCTGAATCAGTGAATGAACTTTATGCACTTTATGACAGGGTGACTCCGGAAGATATTATGAGATCAGCACAAAAATATCTCACAAAAGAAAACAGAACAATAGTAACATTAACGGAGGAGAAAAAATGAAGGCAAAAAAATTAATTACTCTGATGCTTCTTCTCACTTCACTATCTTTCGCTAAAAACTCAGAGATAAGGATTAAAGAACTTTACAGCCCAAATTATCCGATAATAACATTCAGAGTGATGATTGAAACCGGTTCTGTAAATGATCCGAAAGGAAAAGAAGGTTTAAATGCCTTGACAATTTTAATGCTCGCACAAGGCGGAACGAAAGAACTCACATACAAAGAAGTCCAAGAAAAACTTTATCCATGGGCAGCAAGGATAAACTATCAATTTGATAAAGAAGTTAGCGTAATAATTGGAGAAGTGCATAGGGATCATCTTGAAAAATTTTATAAAATTTTCTCCGATTTGATATTAAACCCGAGATTTGACGAGCAGGACTTTAAGCGAAATAAAGATTTGCTTTTGAATTACATCAAAGCGACGATAAGAAGCGGAAACGATGAAGAACTCGGGAAACAAGCACTCGTTTCTTTCATTTACGAAGGACATCCTTATCAATCTCCCGAATTTGGAACAGTTAAAGGATTGGAAAACATCACACTTGAAGATGTAAAGGAATTTTACAGGCGATATTTCACACAGGGGAACATAGTTTTTGGAATTGCAGGGGGTTATCCGAAAGATTTAATTCAAAGGATAAAAAATGACTTCTCAAAACTTCCACCCGGGAAGCCGGAGCAGGTTAAACTTCCGGAACCAAAGCAAATTAATGGTCTTGAATTTCTGTTGATTGAAAAGGAGACACGCTCAACCGCAATCTCATTTGGATTTCCAATTTCAATAAATCGCTCGCATAAAGATTTTTACGCATTGATGATCGCAAATTCTTATTTTGGGGAACATAGAACATTTAACGGAATTTTGATGCAAAAGATAAGAGGACAGCGTGGTTTAAATTACGGCGATTACTCATATATTGAGCACTTCGTCCAGGATGGTGGCTCAACTTTCCCGGTTCCAAATATCCCGAGAAGACATCAGTATTTCAGCGTCTGGATAAGACCTGTTGAAAACAAAAACAGACATTTTGTCCTGCGACAGGCGATAAGAGAACTTGAAATCCTTGTGAAAAATGGATTAAGTAAGGAGGACTTTGAATCAACAAGAGAATTTTTGCTTAATTATTCAAAACTTTGGGTTCAAACGCTTAACAGACGCCTCGGATATATGATGGATTCCGACTGGTATGGGATTGATTATTTCATTGACAAAATTCAAAAAGAACTCCCAAAATTAACAGTTGAAGATGTCAACAATGCAATAAAGAAGTATCTCAATTTTGAAAACATAAAAATTGTCGCTGTCACGAAAGATGCTCAGTCATATATGCAAGATCTGGTTTCAAACAAACCAAGCCCGATAAGTTATGTAAGCCCGGTTTCTCAATCAATACTTGAAGAGGACAAAATAATTCAGGAGTATAAACTCAACGCAAAGCCGGAGAACTTCCGCATCGTCCCTGTTGATGAGATTTTTGAAAAATAAAAAATTCGGGCGGGATTTTTCCCGCCCGTTTTAATTTAATTCAGCAGGTTC
>CAZQJI010000020.1:0-35553 GCA_964593475.1 uncultured Bacteroidota bacterium
AACGATCCATGCTCATCCAACGCTTTCGGAGACACTTATGGAGGCATCCGCAGATGCTTTAAATGAGGCAATTCACATTTAAAAATAAACTTCGTTTCTGAATATGCCAGTTTTGCAAATAATTGTAAAGATTGTAAAAATTTTGCGTTCTCAGGGAACACCAGGACAGGTCGCGGCTGGCTTTACATTTGGTATGTATCTTGGGCTTATCCCGTGGAATACGCTACATAGTTTTATCATCTGGATTCTTGTCATATTGTTTAATGTCAATTTTGGTGCTGTTTTGTTTGCTATGACAATATTTGCTTCAATAGCGTATATATTTGATCCGTTTTTTCATTCATTCGGATACTGGGTTCTTGTTGATCTGGAATTTTTGCGTGGATTCTGGACATCTTTATATCAGACCACAATTATACCGTTTACAAGGTTTTATAATACTGTTGTTATGGGAAGCACGCTCGCATCAATTTTATTGACAGTTCCGGTTTATCTTGGTGTCAAATGGTTTGTGCGAAATTATCGTGAAAAGGTTGATCCAAAGATTCAGAAACTCGGGTTAGTAAAGATGCTTAAAGCATCAAAAATTTACAACATTTATCAAAAAGTAAAAATGCTAAGCGAGTTATGAAATACATAAGAAAATCAGGTTTAATTTTTCTTCTGATTGTTGCTTTGATTATTGTTTTAGTGAATGTTTTTCTGACCGATAAATGGCTTGAATATCAACTTGAAAAAGCAGGGTCAAACATCGTCGGTGCAAAAGTTGAAATTGACAATCTTGATGTTTCAATTTTTAAAGGTTATATAAAATGGAAGAGGATTCAAATCACACATCCGCAATATACGATGAAAAATATGATTGAAACGGGACCGGTTGAGTTTAAAATTTCTATACCTGCTTTGTTAAAGCGTAAATTTGTAATTGAAAATATGCATATTCTTAACATAAAAACATTTACCGATAGAAAAACTGATGGGCGATTGCCTAAAAAACCAAAGAAAGAACCCGAGGAACCAGGTTTCTTTGAGCAACAATTTGCTTATCTTATGAAAGAAATATCTTCATCGCCAACTTTTGAATTTGTCTCTGAGATAAAAAATATCAAGCCGGAAGAGATAATTGATCGGGTTGATCTCCAGACGCCTCAAAAAATTGACTCGCTCAAGAATTTCTTTAACTCACAGATTGAATCAATAAGAAAAGAAGTTGAAGGCATTGAAAATGATCTTAACACATTGAAGACAATTGAAGCGAATTTGAAAACTATAAATGTAAGCGGAATAAAGACAATTGATGATTTGAAGAGAACTTATGAGACCGTCAACGGGACGATAAAGCAGATAAATACGCTGAAAGAAAAATATCGTGGAAAGGATAAACAAGTAAAGGACATTTTGAATTCGTTTAACGAATCAAAGCGAAACATTGAATCCTGGATAAAGGAGGATTTTGCTCGTGTTAAAGATTTTGCAAAACTTCCCGATATATCAACTTTTAATGTTGTAAAGTATCTCCTTGGTCCAAAAATTTTGAGCTATTATTTGACCTATCTTGATTATTCAAATCGTGCTGAAAAAATTATTGATAAACTTCAATCGGTAAAACCGGAGAAAGAGAAAAAACCACCAAGATTAAAGGGGCAGGATATACATTTTGTCAGGGAAAAAGCTTTGCCGAATTTCTGGCTTAAAAATTGTGTGATCTCTGGCGAAACAAACGCAGGTTTCCTGATAAAAGGTGAAATAAGGAATATCACATCTCAACCACGAATTGTCGGGGTTCCAACAACAGTTAATATCACGGGCGATAGACCTGATAAAGCCCGTTTAAATCTTACTTTAACTCTTGACTTTACAACATCACCGAGCAAGCAGGATTTGAAGTTCTCAATTTTGAATTTTCCAATTGCAAACTTTAGTTTCGGACATAATGTTAAATATCTGCCCGTTGGGATTAAGGCAAGCGTTGGCAATGTCGTCACAGAGCTGTCAAAAGCTGGCCCCGATGTCAATTCCTCAATCAGGTTTTTAATTTTAAACCCAAATTTTGATTACAAAATTGTTGATTTTAAAAACGAGTATGAGCGAATGGTTGACAATGTAATTAAAAACACTTTCTCATCGTTAAGACAGATTGATGCAAATGTTTATCTTGCGATAAAAGATAATAAGGTCACTGCTAATTTTAACTCTTCCCTTGATGTGCAATTGACAAATGGTTTCAAACAGGCGATAGGGAGGGAAATTGAAGAAGTTAAACGGAAACTTGAGAATCTGGTGAAGGATAGAATTGAAAAATACAGAGCTGATTTTGAAAGACAGATTGAGGATAAGCTTAAAGAGTTGAACTCAAAGATTGAATCTTATGATATCAAAATTGCTGAAGTTGAAAATTTGAGAAATGTTAAGTTGCAGGAGCTTGAAAGAGAGATAAAGAAAAGAAGTGGAAATATACTTGAAAGGATATTTAAGTGATGACCTAATCTTCAAGTGCAAGTCTTACAATTCTATCAACGAGTTCGGGAAATTCAATTCCGGCTGCTTTTGCTGCTTTTGGAACTAAACTTGTCCCCGTCATCCCGGGAATTGTGTTAATTTCAAGACAATATATTTCGCCGTTGTCTTTGACTCTGAAATCAACTCGTGCGAAACCTTTACAACCAATGGACTCAAAAGCAAGAAGTGCTTGTTCTTGCAGTTCTTTTGTCCATTTATCCGGGATTTGTGCAGGGACAATGTATTCCGTTGCTCCTTTCGTGTATTTGTGGTAATAATCATAAATTCCACCTTTCGGGATTATCTCAATCACGGGCAAAGCCATATCGCCGAGAATTCCAACTGTTAATTCCTTTCCTTCTATGAATTCCTCAACAATTACAAGGTCGGAATATTTAAAAGCAAGTTCAAGCGCTTGTTCAATCTCGTCCGGCGACTTTACAATGCTTAAACCAACAGTTGAACCCTGATCGTTTGGCTTTACAACGCATGGATAGGAAAAAGATCTTTCAATTTTTGTTCGTATTTCTTTTAATTCAATTTTGTTTTTTCTAACAGTGAACCAATCGGGAGTTTTAACACCGTGATGTTTGAAGACAATTTTTGACATGTTTTTGTCAATGCCAATTGCACTTGCGAGAACTCCCGAACCAGTATATTTTACCCCACGGAGGTCAAGCAATGCTTGAACTGTTCCATCTTCACCCCATTTTCCATGGAGGATAATAAAAACAACATCAATATCATCAAGCAAGTGTGAATTTATGCACTCAATTACATTTTTGTTTGAAAACTTTGCGAGTTCTTCTTCTGTCGGTGGTGTTTCTCTTATAGCACTTATGAAAAGTTCAGCTTCGTTTTCAGGTTGATTGACCCCGAGCGCCGGATCAATTGGCTTAACAATATAACCTGCTTCCCTCAAACCCTCGGTTACATATTTCCCCGAAATTATTGAAACATCCCTCTCTGGCGAAGTTCCGCCTAAAAGAACCGCAACCTTCGTTTGTTTCATAAACTCTAAATTTTAATTTTTTTGCCGTATGACTTTAAACTTATCTCGGCAAGTTTTAAGACCTCTTCATTTGATAAAACTCTCTCACCGCCGAGAACTCTTGAAAGCAAAATCACCATCGCATAATGTTCAAGTTTCTCCATTTTGTAAAATGCGTCTTTTAAATTTACCCCGAGCGTCACAGCACCATGATTTTGGAGCAAAAATGCATCATGAACTTTAACATAAGGTTGGATTGATAATGGAACTTCATCTGTTGAAGGCGTCGCATATTTTGCAAGTGGAATTTTGCCAAGATTTACAATTACCTCCGGAAGAACATAATTTTCAAGAGATAAGCCAGCGACTGCAAAAGATGTAGCAAAAGGTGGATGAGCGTGAACGATTGCGTTGACATCATCACGGTTTTTGTAAATGAAAAGATGCATTTTAATTTCGGTTGAGGGTTTATAAATTCCATAAATTAAATTTCCATTTTCATCAATCTCAACGATATGTGATTTTTTGATTTCACCTTTATTTACCGATGTCGGTGTGCAGAGTATGTTTCCATTTGGAAGTCGCGCAGAGATATTTCCATCGGTTGCGGAGACAAATCCCTTTTGATAAACGAGGTGAGAGATTTCAACTATTTCTTGAATTAATTTGTCTTTAACTTTTTTCATCTTCTTCAGTTTTTGCTTGGCGATACATTTGAATTCTTAAGAAAATTCTCAAAATGAAAAGGGCAATTGCAATCACAAGAGCGTGCATATAATACTGCGGTGGAATAGTTCTTGTGAGCATTCCGAGAAGAAGCAAAATTAAAATCGCCAAACTTATGTAGGTGATCCAGTTAAAGGTTTTTTGAGATATTTTCATCGTTTCCTCAATTTGTTTTTGGAGGCGTTTTCATTTTTTTCTGAAATTTAATTAAATTAAAAACAATAAAAAACAAAAACGAGATTAGTGGCTTTGCAGGATGAACTCAAACTTCAATACTGGGAAGAATTTAACCAGTTGATGAAAAGACGACTTGAAGAACTTGAAGAGCTGAAAAAACTCGGGATCAATCCATATCCGTATGAATTTTCTGTAAATGCTTATTCAAAAGATATCCTTGAAAATTTCAGAGATGAAGACCCGCCGATAAATGTTTCAATAGCTGGCAGAATTATGTCAATACGCAGGATGGGTAAGGCAACTTTCTCTCATATTCAGGATTCAAAGGGCAAAATCCAGATTTATTTCAAGAAAGATATTCTCGGAGATAAATACGATATTTTGAAGCTTCTTGACATCGGCGATATAATCGGAGTTAAAGGTGAAGTTTTCAGAACGAAAACAGGAGAGATCACGGTAAAAGTTGAAGATTATCAGGTTCTTGCGAAGGCGATCAGACCTTTGCCTGTTGTAAAGGAAAAAATTGACGAACACGGGAATAGAATTGTTTATGATCCGTTCACGGATAAAGAGATGCGATACAGACAAAGATATGTTGATTTGATAGTCAATCCGGATGTGAGACAGGTTTTTATTAAAAGGGCAAAGATAATAAGCACAATAAGGGAAATTCTTGATTCACACGGTTTCATTGAAGTTGAAACGCCAATCCTTCAGCCAATTTACGGCGGTGCAACCGCAAGACCATTTGTCACGCATCATAACGCACTTGATATGGATTTATATTTGAGAATCGCTGATGAACTTTATTTGAAGAGATTAATTGTTGGCGGTTTTGATGGAGTTTATGAGATCGGGAAGGACTTCAGAAACGAGGGGATGGATAGAATGCACAATCCTGAATTTACGATGCTTGAACTTTATGTCGCTTATAAAGATTATAACTGGATGATGGAATTTACGGAAAATTTGATTTATAATGTTTGTGTTCGTGTGAATGGAACTTCAAAGATAAAGTTTGGAGAAAACGAGATTGATTTAACTCCTCCGTGGAAAAGAATTCCGATGTTTGAACTTTTGAAACAATACACGGGTGAAAATCTTGAAGGGAAAAACGAAGATGAACTTCGCGGGATTGCAAAGAGATTAAATGTTGATGTCTCAAATAAAATTGGCGTTGGCAAGATAATTGATGAGATTTTCTCCGAACTCGTTCAGCCGAATTTAATTCAACCAACATTTGTAATTGATTATCCTATTGAGATGTCTCCGCTTGCGAAAAGACACAGGAATGATCCACGGCTTGTTGAGAGGTTTGAGGTTATAATTTGCGGGATGGAAGTTTGCAATGCTTTCAGTGAATTGAATGATCCGATTGATCAAAGATTGAGATTTGAGGAACAGGCACGATTGCGTGCTCGTGGAGATGAAGAAGCGATGACGATAGATGAGGATTTCATCCGAGCACTTGAATATGGTATGCCACCGACAGCCGGGCTTGGAATCGGAATTGACCGACTTGTGATGATATTAACAAATCAAAAGACCATTCGTGATGTTATTCTTTTCCCGCACATGAGACCTGAAAAATAGTTGAAAACAAAATTTGAATTTGAAAGTGAAAAAAATTAACCTTGTCCTTGGAATTCACAATCATCAACCTGTTGGGAATTTTGACTTTGTTTTTGAACACGCATTCAATGTCGCTTATAAACCATTTATTGAGATACTTGCCAAACATCCAAAAGTTAAACTCGCTCAACATTACACCGGGATTTTGTTTCAATGGATTATGGAAAAGCACCCCGAATTTATTGATGAATTGAAAATTCTTGTTGAGCGTGGTCAAATTGAACTTATAACTGGTGGTTTTTACGAACCAATCCTCGCCATCATCCCGGATCAGGATAAACTGGATCAAATAAAGAAACTTTCCGATTTCATAAATCAACACTTTGGGAAAACTCCAGTCGGGATGTGGCTTGCGGAGAGAGTTTGGGAACAGCACATTGTTAAGTTCATCGCAATGGCCGGTGTAAAATATGTCATAATTGACGATACCCATTTCAGATATGCTGGTTTGACAGGCGAACAACTTCTCGGATATTATATCACTGAGGAGCAGGGGTATACGGTTAACATTTTCCCGATTAGCAAAATGTTAAGATACACGATTCCCTTCCAGCCGGTTGAAAAGACAATTGATTATTTAAGAGAGATTGCGACAGAGGAAGGAGAACGGGTGATAGTTTATGCCGATGATGGCGAGAAATTCGGTGTCTGGCCAAATACTTATAAACATGTTTATGAAGATGGCTGGCTTGAAGAATTTCTCACAGCGCTTGAAGAAAATAGCGATTGGATAAACATACTACATTTTTCAGAGGTAATTGAGAAGATAAAACCAATTGGGAGAATTTATCTTCCGAACGCATCTTACGCTGAGATGATGCATTGGGCTTTGCCTGCAGATGCTTACCTTGATTATGAGAAGCTTGAAGAACATCTGAAAGAAGAGGGGATGTATGAGCAATATTCAAGATTTTTCAGGGGCGGATTCTGGAGAAATTTTCTTGTTAAATATCCCGAGGCAAATAATCTGCATAAAAAAATGTTGCGTGTCTCTGAAAGAGCAAGAAAACTTCAATCAAAGGGGAAAGATGTAAGCAAAGCGCTTGATAAAATATGGTCCGCGCAGTGTAATGATCCATACTGGCACGGAATCTTCGGCGGACTTTATCTTACAAATTTGAGGTCGTCCGCATATAGAAATTTGATAAGTGCTGAAAATGAACTTGACAGGATTGAAAACAAAAGAATTATAAGATATGAATTTACAGATTTTGACAGAGATGGCAGGGATGAATTGATAGTTGAATCTCCTAACTTTAACATTTACATTAATCCGAATTATGGCGGGCAAATTTTTGAAATTGATTTTAAACCGATTGAATTTAACATAAACGATGTGATGACACGAAGGAAAGAAGGTTATCATCAAAAGTTGCTTCAACTTGCGAATGAAAAAAATAATCCCAACAATCAGGGCGTTGCAAGCATACATGATATGTTAACTGCGAAAGAAGAAGGTCTTGAAAAGTTTTTACATTATGACTGGTACAGGCGTGGGAGTTTGATTGATCATTTCTTCGGAGAAGGCACAACGCTTGAGAATTTTTATCAATGTAAATATCCAGAACAGGGTGATTTCGTTGATCAACCTTACGATGTTCGGGCAAACTTTAATAAGAGCAAATTGGAAGTTGTTCTTTCAAGACCTGGAAATGTTTGGGTTGACGGTGAAAGATGCAAAATTCGGCTTGAAAAGGTGATAAAACTTGATAAAAATTTGAATGAGATTTCAATTCAATATAAACTTGAAAACCTTGAAGATAGAATGCTTGATTTGTGGTTTGGAGTTGAGTTCGCCTGCAATTTTCTCGCCCCGGATTCAAATGATAGATATTTTTACTTCGTTGGATATGATGTCCAAGATAGAAGATTAAAGAGTATGGGTGAAGTTGAAGATGTTGTTTCATTTGGGATTGTTGATGAATGGCTCGGGCTTGATATGAATTTTTATTTGAGTAAGTTTGCAAATGTTTGGAGATTTCCGATTGAGTCGGTCTCTCTGTCAGAAGCGGGCTTTGAAAGGGTTTATCAGGGTTCGGTTATACTTTTGCACTGGAACATAAAATTGAGCAAGGAATGGAGCGTAGAAATTAACAATTCATTCAGGATTTTGAAAAAATAAATTTGTAAAAAATTTGAAGTCAAAATGTTTTAAAGTTTTTTCCCTTGTTTTACTTTTCACTTTTAAAATTATTTGTGCCGATTCTGATTCGTCTTCTTACCCTCAAAGCAAAGTTAATTACACAAAACTCGCAATTGTTAGCGTCGGAACTGCTGGAACCATGGCTGTGATACATGTATATCAACAGCATGCTTGGTGGAGCGGGCAAAGGAGATCTTTCCACATTGTCAATGATTGGGAATATGCACTTAACATTGATAAAATAGGACATTTTTATGGTGCTACTTTAATTTCAAATCTATTCTCCGGATCTCTCAAATGGGCTGGGGTCAATGAAAAGAAAGCGATGATTTACGGGGCTTTGCTTGGAACTGTCTTCGGACTTTATGTTGAATTTGAGGATGGTTTCGCAACGGATTGGGGATTTAGCCCCGGTGATGCCGGGGCAGATATTCTCGGCGCATGGTATCCGGTGGCTCAACATTATGTTCCTGTTTTGAGAAATTTTAACTTTAAATGGAGTTACATTCCAACAACGCAACTTAAGTCAGGTGTTAAGAAAATTTTCATTGACGACCACGAAGGTCAAACGATGTGGCTTTCTATTTCTGTCAACAATTTTCTCCCCGAAAAAATAGAAAAAATTTATCCTGATTTTCTAAACATCGCAATTGGTTACGGAGTCAGAAACCTTGATGGGCGAGGCGGGGGACAGAGGGAGTTTTACATATCACTTGATTATGACCTTGAAAAACTCCCTGGCGATGGATGGCTATGGAAATTGATAAAGAAAAATTTGAACTATATTCACCTTCCCGCACCTGCGGTGAGATTAACTCCAAAATTTGCACTTTTCGGTCTTTTCTTTTCAAAAAGAGTTTAAATTGCAATGTTAATTTTGAAAGAAATTTTATCCGGTGTGATAATCGGAATTTTATCGGGATTTTTTGGACTTGGTGGAAGCAGTATCGCAACCCCAATTTTGAGAACGATCGCTGATGTTAATCCATTTTTTGCGCTTGCAACTCCTTTGCTGACCGTTATTCCATCCGCAATATCTGCATCTCTGGTTTATTACAAAAAGAATCTGATAAATTTCAAAATTTCAAAGTTAAGCATAATTTCGGGTTTACCTTTTGTTATCTTGGGTGCTTATGTTACAAAATTTGTAAGCGGAAAATTTTTAATGGTTGCAACTGCACTTTTCGTATTTTTTGTTGGTTTTAGTTTTTTATTCAGAAGAAAATTTTTAATAGATGCGAATTCTCAAAAAATTGGTGATGTAAAGTTATGGTCAATTATACTTTTGAGCTTAATCGGTTTTGTTTCAGGTTTTCTCGCAAATGGTGGAGGAATAATGCTTGTTCCGTTGTATGTGTGGGCTTTTAAAATGGATATTAAAACTGCATTTGGAACTTCACTTTTCGTTGTCTCCTTCTTTGCTATACCCGGAGCATTGACACATTTTATCCTTGGACATATTGATTTGAAGCTTTTCTTGATCCTATCTCTTAGCGCAATTCCGTTTGCAAATTTGAGCGCAAGAGTTGCTGTAAAACTAAGGAGCGAACTTCTTGAAAGCACATACGGTATATTTCTCACATTGTTTGCAATTTATTTTCTGTTCAGGGAAATTTAAAAAATCACAACAGAGTTTTTATATGTTGCGATTTTTATTTTTGCTTTTAATTTTTCCAATGGTGATTTTTTCGCAGGAAAATATTGGAGCAAGGGCTTTTGCATTGAAAAGTTATGTCGCAGTTGCAAACGATATATGGACAATTTTTTATAATCCAGCTGGTATATCAAATCTGAAAAACAGGGAGATTTCAATTTCATATATCCCGGCTCAATTTGAAATTCCAGAACTTTCCAAAAAGGGGATCGCTTATTTTGAGCCGTCTTTGTCTGTTAAATTCGGCGTCGGTGCACAAGTTTTCGGCTTTTCACTTTACAAAGAAACGACATTAAAATTTTCTCTTGCGAAAAGTTTTGATCTGTTTGACATTGGCGTTAACTTGAATTATAATCTCGTCTCAATTAAAAGTTATGGTAATGCGGGTGCGTTCAGTGCGGACTTTGGGATTATCTCAAATCCGTTGAAATTTTTGAAATTTGGATTTGTTTTTAAAAATATCATCGCAACAAAGCTCGGTCAAGCGAGGGAAAGATTGCCAAAGGAGTTTGATTTCGGGATTGCGGTTCTGCCTTATGAAAGTTTGATCGTTTCGGCACAGGTTGATAAGGAAATTTATTTCAGGGAAAGTTTTAAATACGGGGTTGAATATGTGATTGAAAACTTTTTGTTTTTGAGATTCGGGCTGACGAATTACCCGGTTCAGTATTCTGGCGGAGTGGGATTGAAAATTTTTCTGCTTCAAATTGACTATTCAATTAATCAACACCAATTGCTTGGCTTAACACATCAACTTACTTTTTCAGCAAAACTCGGGAAAAGCAGATGAAAAATTTGTTTTTGATTTTTGTAATAACCTCATCAATCGCCTTTGCTCAGGATGTCCTTCCGGATACGCTTGAAAGTGCTGGGGAAGAGTTATTTGAAAACATTGAAAGTGATTTACAAATTGATGAGATAATTGAGCAGGCAGAATTCGTCAGGATAGAACTTAACAAAGCAGATGTTGATGATCTAACCGAAGTTCCGTTTATAACAAGGGATGTCGCTTTTAAGATAATATCTTACAGAGAGAAAATCGGTGGATTTAAAAAGCGTGAACAGGTTTTTGAAATTCCGGATATTGATGATTTAGTCAAAGTTTTTCTGTACCGAAATGGATACATTCAAAAGCCGAAATTATTTCTTCAAACAAGGATGCGCGTTTTGAGCCGAAATAATATTGCAAGTTTGGGTGAAAATTTTTCTGAAAATTACAAGACATATCAACTTTTTCGTTCAACTTTTTTGAATTTCTCAACTGGCTTTGTGATAGAGAAGGATTACGATGAGAGAAATCTAAATGATTTGACTCGTTTTTATTTTGAATATAGGAGTTCAAAATTTTTGAGAAAAGCTATTTTTGGAAGTTATACGATACAATTTGGTCAGGGGATTTTGCTCTGGCGACCTGTGGGACTTGGCAAAGGTTCTGACGCAATCTTTCCGGCTGTAAGAGATTTTGAGAACTATCTCTCTTCGTATGTTTCAACCGATGAAGTTAAGCCGATGTTTGGGTTTGCGATGAATTCAAGATTTAAAAATTTTGAGTTTACACTTTTCTATTCAACCACAAAGTTACCTTCCACGATTGATTCATCCGGATTTGTCAGAGCGATTGATTTTTCCGGTTTAAATCCGAAGAGCAAAATTTCAACTTTGAGAAATGTTTACGGTGCGATTTTGGTTTTTGGTAAGCAAAATTTTTCAATTGGATTTTTAAATTACATTGAAAGGTTTAATCGTGATTTTTCTCGTGAAATTTCAAAACCGTTTAATGCGGGGAAATTTTACAGCGGGTTTGAATATAATTTTTACTTCAAAAATTTAAGTTTCTTCGGAGAAATCTCCTCTGCAAAGTTTTTATATTTCAGCGTTGTTTCCGGGGCAAGTTTTTCGTTTAAGAATCTTGACTTCGTTTTTCAATATCGTAATTTGAATCCGAATTTTGCCACGATAAACGGAAATGTTTTCAGCGAGAGATATGGTGAGGCGTGGAATGAAGAAGGTTTTTATTCGGGTGTTAAGTTCAGGATTGGCAAATTTAAATTTTCAGCATATTATGATATTTTTAGATTTCCGAAATTTGAAATTGAAGATGTTAGAAATGGAACGGATTACAGGGTTGAGGCGAGTTTCAGGGTTTCAAGAAATGTTGAATTAAAGTTTATGGTGAGGGAAAAGGCAATGGCTCGGGGAGTTAAAGTTTATGATGAGTTCGGGCGAATGAGTTGGAGTGATGGTATTGAGAGAAGAAAGAATTTAAGATTTGAGATTGAGAACAGATTTAGTAAGGTCACATTTAAAAGCAGGATTGAATCGGTTGAGAGAAGTTTGAGTGATTTTGAAACGGGATTTTTAATTTATCAGGGTGTTAGGTTTGAAGTGTTTAAATTTTTGAGGTTTTACGGTCGCATCGCTTATTTCAGAAGCGAATCATATTTTTCAAGAATTTATGTTTATGAAGATGACATTGATGGTGTTGTTTCGCTGATACCTCTTTACGGGAAGGGTTTGAGATGGTATTTTGTTTTGAAGTTTAATTATGGAAAAATTATGTCGTTTCAATTTAAATATTCAGAGTCGTTTTTCGTTGAAAATGAGGTCGTTAGAAATTTATTTGGCGTTCAGCTCGGGATAAAATTTTAATCTTGTGGTTCCCCGTAAAGTTCAATTTCAACAAGTTCGCTTATTATGTGTCCGATTGTTATATGTCCTTCTTGAATTCTCTGTGTGTTGTTAGATGGGACAATTATCGGTATATCGCAAAGTTCTTTCATTTTTCCACCGTCGCGACCGAGAAAACCTATCACTATCATTCCTTTCTCTTTTGCAGTTTTCATTGCGCGAATAACATTCTCAGAGTTTCCGCTTGTGCTTATCCCAATTAACACATCTCCTGGGTTTCCGAGAGCTTCAACAGTTCTTGCGAATGTATTTTCAAAACCGATGTCATTCCCACCTGCGGTTAAATTTGATGTATCGGTTGTAATAGCGATTGCTGGCAATCCGGGTCTTTTAATTTTCGGGTTCAATCTTATGACAAATTCAGTTGCGATGTGTTGTGAGTCAGCTGCACTTCCGCCGTTTCCACAGAGTAGAAGTTTTTTCCCGTTTTTGAAAGCGTTAGAGATTACATCAACCGCTTTTAAAATTTGTTCTGTGCAGTGTGAAAAAATTTTTTGTTTTATCTGTGCACTTTCAATAAGTGAATTTTCTATGAATTTGACTTTATCCATTTCTTCTTTACACTTTGTTTTTATGAATCGCGTTTGCAAATTCGGAGATCAAACTTTTCAAATCTTTAGAGGTATCTTCAAGTATATTTCCGGTTACGATTATATCAGCGCCTGCTTTTGATTTTTCAAGCGCTGTTTCGGGATTTTTTATACCACCGCCGACAATGAGCGGAATTTTGACAAAGTTTTTCACATATTTTATTATCTCGCCGGGGACGGAGTTATCAGCACCGCTTCCAGCTTCAAAATAAATAAGTTTCATCCCGAGAAATTGTGCGGTTAACGCATAGGCAAGAGCGATGTCTGGCTTATCTCGTGGAATTGGTTTGCTCTGGCTTATGAAGACAGCCGATGTCGTTTTGCCTGATTCAATTAAAAGATATGCTGTTGATATCGGCTCAATGCCGTAGTTTAAAATTATCGGCGCAGCTAACATCTGTTGTCCGATTATATATTCTGTGTTTGTGCTTGTTAGAACGGAGAGAAAAAGAATCGCATCTGCAAATTTTGAAATTTGATATATGCTCCCCGGGAAAATTATTACGGGTTTATCGGTATTTTGCTTTACTATTTTAACGCATTTCTCAAATTTTTCAGAAAGGAGGACACTGCTTCCGATGAAAAAACCGTCAACCCCGCAATCCGTTGCCGTGCGAATTAATTTTGTTAAATTTGAATTTGTTTTGTCCGGGTCAATCAGAATAAAATAAAGGGAGCCCTTCTGGTTTATCTCGTTTACAAGGAAATTGTAAACCTTACCAGAAAAAGCCCCCTTGTTCAATTGTGAATTTTTTGCCAAGATTTATCCTTACTTTATTGTAAATTTTCCCTGACTATCCTTGGAAAGTTTTGAATTGCTTCATCAAGTTTTGAAATGTCCTTGCCACCAGCAGTTGCAAGGTTTGGTCTTCCGCCACCTCCACCACCGGTGATTTTGGCGACATCGCGAACTATTTTCCCGGCGTCAAGTTTTTTCTCCCTTACTAAATCATCTGTGACAACGCAAACAAAGTTAATTTTTTCATCAATCACACTTGCAAGAAGTCCAACTCCGCTTCCAATTTTGCTACGCAATATATCCCCAAATCTTTTCATCTCGTCAATGTTTCTTGCTTCAACTTTCAACGAAACAATCTTAACACCATCAATTCGTAAAACATCTTTTGAATTAACGGCTTTTTCAATCTCATCCGTTACAAGCTTCAATCTCACCCGTTCAAGTTCCTTTTCAAGGTTTTGTTTTTCCTCAACTATCATCTCAATTTTCTCATTCAGACGCTGTATTTCTTCCTCCTTCTCTTTTATATATTTTTCAAGTGCTTTCCCTGTAATTGCTTCAACTCTTCTTACGCCACTTGCTATGCTTCCTTCATAAATGATTTTGAAGTATCCCGTTTCAATAGTTCTATCAAGATGTGTCCCACCGCAGAGTTCATAACTGAAATCACCGATTCTCACAGTCCGGACAATGTCCCCATATTTATCTCCAAAAAATGCAAGCGCACCTTCTTCAAGCGCCTGCTTTAACGGTTTATATTCTTTCACAAGTTCAATGTCTTCAAATATGACATCATTTACGAGATGTTCAATCATTTCAATTTCTTCTTTACCGAGTTTTTTCGGATGTGTAAAGTCAAATCTCAATCTATCCGGTGCAACAAGAGAACCCGCCTGTTGGACATGAGTTCCGAGAACTTTTCTCAAAGCTGCATGTAAAAGATGTGTTGCAGAGTGATTTTTCATTATTGATTTTCGTCTGTCAACATCAATTTTTGCTATGAATTTGCCACCACTTTTTATAAATGATTCAATCTCTTTTGCTTTTTTGCTGTCCTTTGGAATTTTCGGGATGAAATGAACTATCAAATCATCAATTCTCTGTGTATCAATAATTTCAATTTCACCATCGGGGTAAATTAATTTCCCAGTGTCTCCAACCTGTCCGCCTGATTCGGGATAAAAAATCGTCTTCTTTGAGAAAACAATTTGATCTATGTTTTCATCATCGCTTGAAAGCAAGATCACCTTGTTTGATTCATCATTGACTTCAATCTCATATTGTTTCAGGTCGGGATTGAATTCGGTCTTTATCACATCTCCTTTTCTTAGTAGAACCTCAATTTTATCCGCAATGCTGATTTTTCCTTCGGTGAAGATTTTCTTCGTCGCCTCTCTTGATCTTTCCCTTTGCTCGTTCATTAATTTTTCAAATCCTTCAAAATCAACAACAAAGCCCCTTTCCTGTGCCATCAAATTCGTAAGGTCAATTGGAAATCCATAGGTATCATAAAGTTTAAACGCTTCTTCTCCGGGGAATACCTTAACACCTTTCTTTTCAAGTTTTGAGATGACATCCTCAAATATCTCAATCCCTCTATCAAGCGTTTGGTTGAAGTTTTCCTCTTCGGTTTTAATTACATTTTTCACATATTCTTTTTTCGGCTCAATTTCCGGATAAGCTTCACCCATGACTTCAACAACTTTATCCACAAGCTTATAGATAAAAGGTTCATGCATGTCAAGATTTCTCGCGTATCTTGATGCCCTTCTCAAAATTCTTCTCAAAACATAACCTCTTCCTTCGTTTGATGGAACTGCTCCATCTGTTATGGCAAATGTCAGCATTCTTATGTGGTCGGCTATGACACGCATTGCAACCTGATTTTTCTCGCCAAGATATTCTTTGCCGGTTAATTTTTCAATCTCTTCAATCAATGGCTGAAACAAGTCAGTATCATAATTTGACATCTTTCCTTGCAAGACAGCGACAATTCTTTCAAGTCCCATTCCCGTATCAACATGTTTTGCTGGCAAAGGTTCAAGCTCTCCTTTTTCATTTCTGTTGAATTGGATGAAGACAAGATTCCATAGTTCAATAAATCTTGAACAGCCGTCAACATTTACACCGCATTTGTGATTTTTTGTGCAAGTTCCTTCGCCAAGATCTATATGGATTTCGGAGCAAGGACCGCAGGGACCTGTTTCGCCCATTTCCCAGAAGTTTGATTTTTCATCAAATCTTAAAATTCTATCGTGTGAAATATCTGTTACTTTCTTCCATAGTTCCTCTGCCTCGTCATCGTCTTTGAAAACGGTTGCATATAATCTTTCTTTTGGCAGTCCCCATTCCTTTGTCAGAAGTTCCCATGCCCATTCTATTGCTTCCTTTTTGTAATAATCCCCGAATGACCAGTTCCCAAGCATTTCAAAAAAAGTATGATGATATGTGTCTTTTCCAACTTCTTCAAGATCGTTGTGTTTTCCGCTTACCCTTATACATTTTTGATAATTTACGGCTCTTTTGTAAGGTCTTGTCCCTGTGCCGAGGAATACATCTTTAAATTGGTTCATTCCGGCATTTGTGAAAAGGAGTGTTGGGTCATCAAAAGGTATAACTGGAGAACTTGGAACAAATGTATGTCCTCTTTCTTCAAAAAATTTTACAAATGATTTTCTTACATCTTTTGCTTTCATCTCTATGGAAAAATTTTGTTTCCGTTTTTTAAAATGTAATAAAAGGGAAGGACTCTTGCAAATCAAACGGATTTTAAAGACAGATTTACGAATTGAGGAAGAGAAAATTTAAATGTTCAAAAAACAAATTTCATCAAAATTAAAACACCAATTATAAGTATCGTGCAGAAAATGATTATCGCTGGTATGCCCTTTAAGGATTGAACTGACTCCTTGACTTCGCTTATTGAAGTTGTTATTTGGGTTGTGTTATTTTTTATCTCTTTTACTATTTCAGATTTTATGACTTGCATGTTTTGAAACACATCTCGCTTAATCCCATTTGTCGCATTTGGAATTTCCGTTGTGAGGACTGTGACTTTTTCAAGCAAATTACCGATGTTATTCTGGACTTCATATTGCGATGTTGCAACTTCGTCAAACACATTTTTTATCTCTCTTATCTGATCGTCAATTGACTTTAAACTTTCATCAAAGTTAACAGATGGGGTGAATGTGAGCGAACTTGTGTTTGTGGCAATTTCTTCGGAAATCTTTCTCAAAAGCGTAAGATTATTCTGGATTTCTTCTGAAAATGCTTTTAAAAATTCCGTATCGGGTAAATCTGTCACTGTAAACTCTCTTCCGATTTGCTGTGTGGTTTTAATTTCATCAAGTTTTGAGTTTATATCGGATAAAATCTGTGAAAAATCAACTTGTTGTGTGGGGTAATCTCTTTGTGGTAAATTCTGGTAAAGGTTTTTCAGGTCTGCTATATCCTGATTTATATTATTCAAAAGTTGCGTGATTTCGTTTTTGAATTCGTCAAGTCCAGTAAGATCAATGTTTTCGTTGATTTCAAGGGAGTTTAGTTTATTTTGAAGTGTCTCTTTTAAATTCTCAGTTATTGATGAAATCTTTGTATCAACATTGCTTATCGTTGTCTTTATAATCTCATCAATTTGTTTGCTGATCTCACCACTTATGTTTGAGTAAAAGTTTTGGATTAAAAGAAGATTTGTTTCAATTGCAGATAATTTGTTTTTAAACTCGTTTAGCTCATTCACCATCGGGGAGAATAAATACGGGATTAGATCTGCGTTGTTTTCAAAGAATGTGCGGAGGTCATTCTTGGTTAAAAACTCATAAAAATCTTTTCTGTATCTTTCAAATTCAGATGCAAGTGAGGTGTTAAGTTCAGTAAATTGCTGGTTTAATTCGGCAAGTTTCTGCGTGAAGAAATTATTTATTTCAAGGATTTTATAACTCAGATTCGTTATTCGTGTTATGAATTCCGAATTTAGCAATCTGAACTGTTCTTTGAGGGATTCAAGCTCGGTTTTGAGATTTAGTTTTTCTTCAAGATAGTTAAATCTGGACTCTTTCAACTGTAAAAGTTTTGCCTCAATCTCACGCTCAAGCAATTCAAGTCGTTCAGCTAAAAACCTCTGGAGCTGGTCATAAGTCACATAATTGTTGGTTGGGCGTAATTCCTCTAACGGCATTTTAACCTCCATTGCTATATTTTGTATCTGCTTTAATTATAATAAATTATTTTTCAAATGTCAAGAGTTTAAATTCTGAATAAACCTGAAACACGGAGCAAGGGGGAAAGGACAAATTTAGAGAGGTTATGAAACGGTCTCTTTTGTGATTGACTTTTTGAATTGATTGATTTATATTAAAGAGAACTTACAAGATTTCGTAAGTAAAATTAAACAATGGAGGAGAAATTGGATTTATTTGATAAGTGCTATGCTTTTAAAAAGCATGAGGAAGTTAAAGCGATGGGGCTTTATCCGTATTTTCAGCCAATTTATGAGAATTATGGTCCGATTGTCAAGATGGATGGAAGGGAGATTGTCATGGCTGGTTCAAATAATTATCTGGGTTTGACCACAGATCCACGAGTGAAAGAAGCAGCAATTGAAGCGATTAAAAAGTATGGAACTGGATGCTCTGGTTCAAGATATTTAAATGGAACACTTGACATTCATATTAAGTTGGAAGAACAGCTTGCGGAGTTTGTGGGTAAAGAAGCAGCACTTCTTTTCAGCACAGGTTTTCAGACAAATCAGGGTGCAATTGTCCCGTTAATCGGGAAAGATGATTATGTTATTTCTGACAAAGATAACCATGCAAGCATAGTTCAGGGGACGCTTATTTCAAAGGGTTTATGGGGGGGTGAAGTTCTTGTCAGATATAGACACAACGATATGCAACATCTTGAGGAGGTTATATCAAAGCTTCCGCTTGAGGCGGGGAAATTGATCGTCACAGATGGTGTTTTCAGTATGAGCGGGAACATTGTCAATTTACCTGAACTTGTGAGAATCGCACGGCAGTATAATGCGAGAATTATGCTTGATGATGCGCATGGTCTTGGGGTTCTTGGCAAAGGAGGTAGAGGAACTGCGAACCACTTTGGACTTGATGAGCAAGTTGATATAATTATGGGGACATTCAGCAAAAGTTTCGCATCTTTAGGTGGGTTCATTGCTGCTGAGAAGCCAGTAATTGAATATATCAAGCATCATTCGCCGGCGTTGATTTTCAGCGCAAGTATGACGCCTCCACAAGTTGCCGCTGTTTTAAAGGCGCTTGAAATAATTAAATCCGAGCCAGAGCGAATAGAACGACTTCATTACAATGCAAATAAAGTAAGACAGGGTCTAAAGAACCTCGGTTTTAATGTCCTTGACGGGCAAACGCCAATCGTTCCAGTTGTAATTGGTGATGATTTGTTAACATTTAAGTTCTGGCGGAGATTGTTTGATAGCGGGGTTTTTGTAAATGCAGTGATAAGCCCGGCAGTCCCACAAGGGATGCAACTTTTGAGGTTAAGTTTTATGGCAACGCACGAAGATAAGCACCTTGACATTGTAATTGAAACATTTGAGAAAGTCGGGAGAGAACTCGCTTTAATTGATTAAAAAATAAAGGATAAAGAAGATGGCAATTGAAATTCGCCGGGCTTCGTCCCGAAAGGAGATGTTAACCTTTATCAAATTTCCATACCAACTTTACAAAAATCACCCCTACTGGGTCCCGCCTCTTTTAATTGAGCAAAAAGATCTCGTTGATGTTAAGCGAAATCCTTTTTATAAGCACAGTGAGGCAGAGTTTTATCTTGCGTATAAAGACGGCAATGTCGTTGGAAGAATTGCTGCTATTTTGAATCACAATCACAATCAATTTCACAATGAAAATATCGGATTTTTTGGTTTCTTTGAGTCCATAAACGATAAAGATGTCGCATTTAAACTTTTTGAGACGGTTGAAAAATGGGCAAAACAGAAAGGACTTGACGAGATAAGAGGTCCTGTTAATCCATCAACAAACGATTCTTGCGGAATCCTGATTGAGGGCTTTGATAAATCACCATGCGTTATGATGCCTTATAATTATGAGTATTATCCCGAATTGTGTGAAAGTTATGGTTTTGAAAAGGCAAAGGATTTGTTCTCGTATTATATTTCGCAGGAGATGCTCACGCCCAAAGTTATGCAAAAGCTTGAACGGGGGGTTGAACTTGTCTTGAAGAGACGCAATGCGGTAATAAGACAGGTTGATTTGAAAAAATTTGATGAGGAGGTAAAGAAAGTTAAAGAAGTTTACAACAACGCCTGGAGTAAAAATTGGGGATTTGTCCCTCTTACTGATGATGAAATAAATCATATCGCTAAAGGGTTGAAACAAATTGTTGTCCCTGAAATTACCCTTTTCGCTGAAGTTGATGGGAAACCGGTTGGATTTTCACTTTCAATCCCGGATATAAATCAAGCATTAAAACATTTGAACGGTAGATTATTCCCGTTCGGAATTTTCAAATTGATGAGGGAAATGAAGAAGATAACGATGATTCGTGTTTTGATTATGGGATTAATTCACGGATATCGTTTTTCCGGGATAGATGCAGCATTTTATTATTATACAATCAAAAATGGGATTGCAAAAGGTTATTCAGCAGCTGAACTTGGTTGGGTTCTTGAAGATAATGAACCAATGAAGAGGGTGGCCGAAAACCTCGGCTCAGTTCCTTACAAAAAATATCGCATATACTCAAAGAAAATTAAATAACCCTATGCCTTTACAAAAGGTCTCTAAAATTTGGATGAACGGCAAACTCGTCAACTGGGATGACGCAAAAATCCATGTCCTATCCCATGTGATTCACTATGGAACAAGCTGGTTTGAAGGGATAAGATGCTACTATACGAAAAAGGGTTCCGCCATTTTTCGTTTGAATGAGCATTTAAAACGACTCTATGATTCAGCTAAAATTTACAGAGCGGAAATTCCTTATTCAATGGATGAACTTAAACAAGCGGTTATGGAAACGATCAAAGCAAATGGTTTGAAATCGTGTTATATCAGACCGATTGTTTTCAGAGGATATTATGAGCTTGGTGTTAACCCGATGAATTGTCCAATTGATGTTGTTATCGCGGTGTGGGAATGGGGAAAATATCTCGGGGAGGATGCAATTAAAAATGGTGTTGATGTCAGAGTTTCAAGCTGGAGAAGACCGGCTCCGGATACTTTTCCGATGATGGCGAAGGTTGGGGCAAATTACATGAATTCACAACTTATAAAGATGGAAGCAATCGTTGATGGTTACGCTGAAGGTATCGCTCTTGATTACAACGGTTTTATAAGTGAAGGTAGTGGTGAAAACATCTTTATTGTTAAGGATCGCATCATTTATACCCCTCTTATTTCAACCGGGATATTGCCCGGGATAACACGTATGTCTGTTATTAAAATTGCGGAAGATCTCGGATATGAAGTTAAGGAAACACTTATACCCCGTGAGATGCTTTACATTGCGGATGAAATTTTTCTAACCGGAACCGCAACGGAGATAACCCCGGTGCGAAGCGTTGATAGAATTAAAGTTGGTTGCGGTGTCCCGGGAGAAATAACAAGGGCAATTCAAAATGTTTTCTTTGATATTGTTGGAAATGGGAATGATCCTTATGGTTGGTTGACATGGGTTGAATAAAAAAGAAGCTGCCCCGCGAGGATTCGAACCTCGATTACCTGATCCAGAGTCAGGCGTGTTGCCAGTTACACCACGGGGCAAATTCCAGTTATTAATATAAACAAAAGCGATTTCAATTTCAAGTTTCAATAACTTACAAATTTTTGCGTGTCTTTAACTCACCTGAAATTTTTAAACGAATTTGTCTTTAAATTGATTTTAAAATTTTGATTGTTTAACTTATCAAAAAATTTTTGACAGATTATAAAAGCATTTAATTATGTCAGAGACAAAGCTTGAAAATACAAAGGTTGACGATACCGCGGAAGTTTACGAAAAGGAAATGACCTTTTGGGAGCACCTTGAGGAGTTAAGAGCGAGGATTATAAAATCTTTGCTCGGGATTTTGGTTGGAATCATAATTTGTGCTTTTTTTAGCGATGAGATTGTAAATGGTATTCTTGTAGTTCCTGCGAAAAAAGCTGGATTTACACTTCAAAATCTCAAACCGTATGGGCAATTCATGCTTTATATGCAGGTTGTTGTTATCTCTGGATTTGTTTTAAGTTTGCCCTTTACACTTTATCAGTTCTGGAAATTTGTTGAGCCGGGGCTTTTACCGAGAGAGAAAAAATATGTTCTGTGGATTGTTGCTTTTTCATCATTTTGTTTTTTTGCAGGGATTGTTTTCGCTTATTTTGTTCTTCTCCCTGTTTCACTCAAATTTTTTGCTGGATTTGGAAGTAGTGAGATTCAGAATAACATCGCAATAAATGAGTATATGAGTTTTGTAATCGGGCTTATACTTGCTTCGGGTATTGTTTTTGAACTACCGATGCTTTCGTTTTTTCTCGGCAGGATAGGGATCTTAACACCCGCTTTTATGAGGCACTATAGAAGGCATGCGGTTGTTGTTATCTTGATAATAGCAGCTGTTTTAACTCCGGGACCTGATATCGCAAGTCAGGCAACGCTTGCGATCCCGCTTTATTTACTTTATGAGTTAAGTATATTTGTCGTACAATTAACAGGCAAGAAGCCAAAAATTTAAAACAAAGATGGTTGAATTGTGAATTTAAGTGAAATTATACAGCCGATAAAAAAAGAACTCCTTGAATTTGAGAGAACTTTCAAAAAAGAAATGTTTTCAAAAGTTAAACTACTTAACATCATTGCCCACTATATCTTAAAGCAAAAAGGAAAGAGAATAAGACCGACGCTTGTTCTTCTCTCCGCTAAACTTGTCGGAGATATAAATGAATCAACTTACCACGCAGCTGCTCTTGTTGAGCTTCTTCACACTGCGACGCTTATTCACGATGATGTGGTTGATGAATCAAATATGAGACGCGGTTTTCCTTCAATTAATGCAATTTGGGGGAATAAAGTCGCAGTTTTAATTGGTGATTTTTTCCTTGCGCAGGGATTGCTTCTTTCTTTAAAACATAAAGAATACAAATTTTTGCATATAACAAGCGAAGCCGTAAGACGGATGAGCGAAGGTGAATTGCTTGAAATCCAGAGTTCAAGGGAGAATGATTTTGATGAAGAAACATATTTTAGAATTATTTCTGATAAAACCGCATCTTTGATTTCAGCATGTTGTGAGCTGGGTGCTGCGAGTTCAAGCGATGATGAACTTATGATTGAGAAATTGAAACTTTTTGGAGAAAATCTCGGTGTTGCTTTTCAATTGCGTGATGATTTGCTTGATTATCTCGGGGATAGCGCAATAACTGGAAAACCGACGGGTGCGGATATAAAGGAGGGGAAAGTAACATTGCCATTAATTTATGCCCTCAAAAATTCCCCACGGAAAGAATCCAGACGTGTGATAAAGATCATAAAAAATAGTCCTACGAATAAAGATATTTATTATGTGATTGACTTTGTGAAAAGTTATGGTGGAATTGATTACACATTGAGGATTGCTGAAGAATATCTTGACAGAGCAAAGCAGTTCATATTTGACTTTGCGGAATCACCGGCTAAAGAATCACTATTGAAGTTAACGGATTTCGTTCTTGAAAGGGTAAGTTAATTTTAAAACTAAAAAATGGAGGCGAAAATGAGGAAATTATTTTCATTCGTGGGTATCTTTTTGATTTTTTCTGGTGTTGTGTTTTCTCAGGTTGATCAAAATCTTGTGAAGTTTCCAGAATCTGCTGCTAAGGGTTACATTCAACCGCTTGTTGATGTGATGGGTGCGAATGTCAACGCCGGATTATATCATACTGCATCAATGAGTAAGTTGTTTGGCTTTTATATAGGTGTTAAAGGAATGGCGGTTTTCGTTCCATCTTCTATGAAGAGTTTCACAGCTGAACTTGGCTCGGACTACAATCCTTCGTCTGTTAATACGGCAACGGTATTGGGCGATAAAAATGGCGGGGCGAGAACTCGGTATCAAAATATTCAAGAAGATGTTAATTTGCCGGGTGGGATTGGATTGAAAATTGTCCCGCTTGCTGTCCCGCAGGTGAGCGTTTCAACGATGAACTCTGAAATCCTCGTGCGATTTGTCCCTTCAGTAAAAATCAATGATGATGTTGGAAGTGTTAACCTTTTCGGAGTTGGGCTCGGGCATAGCATAAGTCAATATATTCCGATGTTTCCTATAAATGTTGCTGTTCAAGGTGTTTATCAACAGCTTAAAGTTGGCTCATATCTCAAAGCAACAGCTTTAAATGTGAATATTCACGCAAGCAAAAGTTTTATCTTCTTTACAATTTATGGTGGTGCCGGATATGAGAGTTTTTCCGCAGATATAAATTATAGTTATCAACCGCCGGTTGGAAGTCAGCAGAATGTAAGTTTGAGTTTAAAAGGGAAGAATAATTTCAGAGTAACTGCTGGATTTAAAATTGGTTTAGCGATTTTTGATTTAAATGTTGACTATTCAGTTGGAAATGTGAATGTTTTATCCGCCGGTTTTGGTTTTTCGTTTTAATTGAGAATTAAAGCGTATTAAAGATGAGATTTTTAATTCTGTTTCTTTCGTTTTTGGTTGCGATCCTGGTTTCACCGCTTTTTAATGTGAATGATAAAAGTTTAAATCTTTCGGGGTTGACGATAAAAGGTAACTTTCCGAGAGCCGGCGAAAGTGATAGAATGTTTATCCCGGGAATTGCAATTGTTAAGTTTAAGCCGGCTTACAAAAATTTGCTATCTCTTCATCGTGTTGAGATTGATGAGTTTAACAGAGTAGGGGCATCGCTCGGGATAAAATCCGTGGAAAAGATGTTCCCGGAGCATCAAGGAAATAGTTTGCAAAAGGGGGAACCTGATTTGTCATTGTTTTATATTGTGAGATTTTCTGAGATGATGGATGTCAATTATGTTGTTTCAAAGTTTTCACGACTTAACAGTGTTGAATATGCTGAACCTCATTACATACACAAACCCCAGTTTATCCCAAACGATCCTTATTTTTCAACAAGACAGTGGTATTTGAGAAAAGTTGAGATTCCTCTTGCGTGGGATATAACACAGGGTGATACAAATATTGTCATCGGCATAGTTGATACAGGGGTTGATCTTGACCATCCTGATCTGGCTGGCAATATCTGGCACAATTGGAGGGAGATTCCAAATAATGGAATTGATGATGATGGAAATGGTTATGTTGATGATTTCATCGGTTGGGATTTCGGTGGAAAAAATAATTTCAATAATGAAAAATCAAAGCAGGATAATGATCCAAGTGAAAAAAAACCTGTTCACGGGACACATGTTGCCGGGATTGCCTCGGCTGTGACGAATAATGGGATCGGTGTTGCCGGGGCTGGCTTCAAATGTAAAATTATGGCTGTTAAGGTTTCAATTGATGATGACCCGAATGATTTGATCTATTATGGTTATGAGGGAATTGTTTACGCAGTTGACAATGGGGCAAAGGTTATAAATTGCAGCTGGGGAAGCGGTGGTGGATCAAGATTTGAGCAGGAGATTATAAATTATGCTACATCAAAAGGTGCCCTTGTGGTTGCTGCAGCTGGAAACGATAGAAGCGATGAGTTTCATTCACCCTCGGGATACAGGTATGTTTTAAGTGTCGCTTCAGTTGATTCAAACGATGTAAAAGCTGGATATTCAAATTATGGTGAGACGGTTGATGTTACTGCTCCAGGTGGTGTTTTCTCGGTTGATGGTGGAATTTTCAACACATGGTACAATGACACTTATGAAACTTTAACGGGCACATCAATGGCAAGCCCTCTTGTTGCGGGAATAGCTGCCCTTGTAAGAGCAAAATTTCCAGAGCTAACACCTGAACAGGTTGCCGAAAAAATTAGAGTTACAGCAGATCCTATAGATGATAAAAATCCAAATTACAGATACCAGCTTGGTTATGGTCGTGTGAATGCTTATCGTGCCTTGACCGTCAATTCCCCGGCGGTTCGTTTTGTTGATTTCGTGATTGATGATTCACTTGGAAATAGAGATGGTGCAATTGACCCTGGAGAAGTCATTCAAGTTAAAGGTATTTTCAAAAATTATCTAACCCCGGTTTCAAATTTAATCGCAACGCTTGAGACAAGCGATCCATATGTTCAAATTTTAAATAGAAATTTTACAATTGGTTCGCTTGGGACTTTACAATCAAAAAGCAATTATGATGAGCCGTTTAAATTTCAAATTCTTCCGAACACACCTGAAAATTATACGGTCAAGTTCGTTTTGAAAATTTCATCAGGCGCATATAATGATTTTGTCTATTTCAAAGTTTTTGTCAGACCAACTTACAGGGAGCATAATGCCAACTTTATAACTTTGACTATAACAAGTGGTGGTAACCTTGCTTTTAACGATTATCCAGCAAATACACAGGGGAAAGGATTGAGATATCGCAATGGCGAGAATTTGCTCTTTGAAGGCGCTTTTATGGCTGGTGCAAGTTCAACTTTGATTGTTGATGTCGCAAGAGATGAAACAGGTCAAAAACAAAGGCGTGATTTTTCATCAAGAACTTCATTTTATTTGATAACGCCCGGGAATATCTCCGCACAGGATGGTTTTTCTGTTTTTACGGATTCACTTGCCCCGGCTCAAAATAGAGTTGGAATTGATGTCATTTTAAATAGTTTTTCTTTTGATCAAACATTTGATGATATGAATTTTGTTCTGCTTAAATACTCAATTATAAACAGATCGGGTGTTGATTATACAAATTTCCGGGCAGGTCTCTTCCTTGATTTTGATCTTGGTTCGGCTTATGAAAATGTTATAAATTATGATCCTGTCGGAAAGTTAGTTTATGTTTATGATACAAATCCAAATGGTGAAAAAACATTAACAGGGATTTCTCTTGTCAGTGAAAATGATCTCGGGGTTTGGTTTATAAATAATGCTGGGGATGAATTTTGGGGGATCTATGATGGTTTTACTAAGGCGGAGAAATGGGAAGCGTTAAGTTATAAAGGAATCAAGAGAACAAGTGCGGGTGCTGGAGATATTTCGGTTGTAATTTCAGCCGGGACGCCATTGTTGAGGAATGGAGATACTTTGAAAATTGGATTTGCGATCGTTTGTGGAGATAGTTTACAAATTTTGAGAAATGCAATTGTAAGGGCGAAAGAAAGATGGAATCAAATCATCTCTGATACGGGTTCGCAGAGCACGATACCGAAGAAATTTGCAGTTTATCAGAATTATCCAAATCCGTTTAACTCTGAAACAACTATAAAATTTGACCTGCCAGAACCTGCAGATGTAACAATTGAAATTTTTGATTTGCTCGGGAGAAAGGTCAAGGATGTTATAAAGGAACAGAGGTTTGAGGCGGGGGAACGAAGTGTTAAATTTAACGCTGACGACTTGCCAAGCGGGGTTTATCTTTACAGAGTAAGGGCTGGGAAATTCTCAGGCGTAAAGAAAATGGTTTTGATAAGGTAAGTTTTTATATTGATAAAGCAATAGTCATTTCTTCGCTTCTGATACTTTGCTGGGGGGTTACGAAACTTGACTGAATTTTGAAAAATTATTATTTTTCAAACAAGCAAAACAAACAAATCGGTTTGTGAAGAGAACACCGCTTTACGAAATACACCTTGACCTTGGAGCTGAATTTGGAGATATTCACGGTTGGAAGCTTCCAAGGTATTATGTCAGCCCGATGGAAGAATATGTTTCTGCGAAAAATTCAAATGTGATGATTGAAAGGACTTATTTGGGGAAATTGAAACTATGGGGAAAAGATACGCTTGATTTTCTCAACAGAATTTCAACTAATGACCTGCGGGGGCTTTCTCCCGGAATGGGTGCCGGGACAGTTCTGACAGATGAAAAAGGAAAGATGATTGACTTTATGACGATTTATGTTTTAAAAGCTGAAGAAAATTATCAAGAAGTTCTGGCTCTGTTAAGTTATGAAGCAATTGATAAGGTTAAAACCTGGCTCAATAAATTGATAATTATGGATGATGTCAAGTTTCAGGATGTGACAGATGATTTCGTAATTATATCTGTTTTTGGTTCCGGAGCAGGCGAGTTGATAAAGCGGGATTTTAAAGTTGATCATAAGCACTTCCTTGATATTTCAAAAATGCCCGTTTATAATTTCATTCGTGGTTTCATTGAAAATGCTGAGATTATACTTGCGAAGGTGAATGAGTTTTTGATTCCGGGTTATAATTTGATTTTCAAAAATGATTTTGCTGTTGATGTATGGAAGTTGTTGCTTAATCGTGGATTTGTTCCAATTGGACACGAAATTTTTGAAGTTTTGAGAATTGAAGCTGGTTTTCCAATTTATGGGAAAGAAATAACGCAGGAATATAATCCGCTGGAAGCAAATCTTGGTAAATATGTGAGTTTTTCCAAAGGTTGTTATATAGGTCAGGAGGTTTTGACGAGGATTGATTCACATAATAAATTGCAGAGAAAACTTGTTGGATTCGTTATTGAGAAGGGAAAAACTAAATCAAGGGTTAAAGAAGGAGCAGATGTTTATTCAGGAGATGAAGAGATTGGGAAATTAACAAGTGTTGATTTCTCCTACGGGTTTCAAAAAGTTATAGCTCTTGGTTATGTTAAAATAAAATATGCAATTCAGGGGGAGAAAGTTGAAATCCGCTCGGATGATGATAAGTTTCCTGCAACAATTGTCATTCCACCATTTTCAATCTAAAAACAAAAACCCATTTCTGATATGGAGCAGATAATTATAAAAGGAGAAACAAAAGAGGAAGTATATTCTGAACTTTTACCGCAGATAAAATCATTGATTGAAGGTGAATCGGATTTAATAGCAAATCTTGCGAATGTGACATCCGCTTTAAAACAAGCATTTCCAACTTTTTCGTGGGTTGGTTTTTATCTAATGAAAGGCGGTGAGCTTGTCCTTGGTCCATTTCAAGGAAAACTTGCCTGCACGAGGATAAAAGTAGGAAGTGGTGTGTGCGGGACTTCTGCTTTGAGAAAGGAAACGATAATCGTTCCGAATGTTGAAAAATTCCCGGGTCATATTTACTGCGATCCTGATTCAAAGTCGGAAATTGTTGTTCCGATAATTAAAGATGGTGAAGTTTTGGGTGTGCTTGATATTGACAGCTACGAGTTGAATAACTTTGATGAAGTTGACAAAATTTATCTTGAAAAAATCGTTAATTTGCTTATTGAGAAATTTTAAACAAAAATTTAAAGGCGATGGACAAAAAAGTTGCACTTGTGACCGGTTCAGGTAGAAGGTTGGGGAGGCAAATAGCAATTGCTCTCGCTGAAGCCGGTTTTGATATAGTTGTGAATTACAATCAATCCGGGGATGAAGCAAAGAAAACTTTACAGAGGATAAAAGAACTTGGACGTGATGTGATTGCAATTAAAGCTGATATAACAAAGAGCAATCAAGTTAAAAAGATGATTGAAAAAGCCATAGAGAAATTTGGGCAGATAGATGTCCTTGTGAACAATGCAGCGATTTTCCCAAAGCCGGTGAAATTCTGGGAGATAACGGATGAGTTGTGGGATTATGTGATTGATACGAATTTAAAAGGACAATTTTTATGTTCAAGGGAAGTTGTGAAGTTTATGCTTGAAAGGAAGAAGGGGAAGATAATAAACATAGCATCGCTTGGTGGATTGCAGGTCTGGACGGAGCATATCGCTTATAATGTCGCAAAAGCTGGTTTAATTATGCTTACAAAAGCAATGGCAAAGGCACTTGCTCCGTATATAACTGTCAACGCAATTGCTCCCGGAACAATCATAATTCCCGGTGAAGAATCAGGTGAAATAAAGCATATTCCGGAGCATAAAATTCCGCTTAAAAGATACGGTAAACCATCTGATATAACTGATCTTGTTGTTTTCCTTGCCACAAAGGGCGATTACATAACCGGTCAGGTTATCCCGGTTGATGGTGGAAGGTCAATTTTATAAACAAAATTTTTGTTAAGATAATGTCAAAAGAGGAAATTGCAAAAGAGGAAAAGTTTGGGGAAAATAGGACGCCGATCAAGGCATATAAGAATTTAAAATTTTTAAATAGCCCGGATGCAAGGGCTTTGAGAATTCTTGCGGAGTATCTTGAACCGCTTTCAAGGTTCAGAAAGTATCAGATCGTTGATACAATAGTTTTCTTTGGTTCGGCGAGGACTAAGCCGTTGAAGGAAACGAAAGCAAAACTTCGTGAAATTGAGGCGAAAATAAAAGATTTAGAATCAAGAGGAAAACAAATCCCGCAGAGTTTGATTGAAGAAAGAACAAAAGCTGAAACCGAGGTTTACATGTCAAGATACTATGAGGATGCAGTTGAACTTGCAAGATTGATAACTGAATGGTCAAAAGGTCTTGGAGATGCAAATGGGCATCGTTTTGTTGTGTGTTCGGGTGGCGGTCCGGGGATTATGGAAGCAGCAAATAGAGGTGCAGCAAAAGCAAAGGGTTTGAGTATAGGACTTAACATTAGCTTACCGTATGAGCAGAAGCCAAATCCTTACATTTCTGATGAGTTAATTTTTGAGTTTCATTATTTCTTTATGAGAAAGTTCTGGTTTGTTTACCTTGCAAAAGCACTTGTTATTTTTCCCGGTGGCTATGGAACGCTTGATGAGTTATTTGAAGTTTTAACGCTTCTTCAAACCGGAAAAATAAAAAAGAAAATGATTGTGCTTATTTACGGGAGTGAATACTGGAGAAAGATTGTGAATTTTGATGCGATGGTTGAATACGGCGTGATAGACAAAGATGATTTAAAACTCTTCAAGTTTGTTGATTCACCAATTGAAGCATTTGAATATCTGAAAAACGAATTAACTAAGTATTATCTGTGAATTTTGAAAGCTACATAATTTCGCTCCTCAAGTTGCTTGATGATGAAGATCCGGTTGTCTCAAGAATTGCATATGAGAAACTTCTTGATGTTGATGTAAATGCGATCCCGATAATTTTGAAGTTTAGGGGAAGCGCTGGTGAAAATTTGAAGAATTTAATTGATGAAGTTGTTGATGTTTTAAGATACAGGAAATATGTCGGCGAAGTCATTTCTTTTTTTAGAAGTTCTGAAAAAGACATTGAGCAAGGGGCTTTTCTAGTAGCAAAGTTTGCTTATCCAGATGTTAATTTCAACCATTATTCTGAAATGCTTGAGATTATGGCTGTTGATTTGAAAAAAAGGATTTACACTCGTGAAAGTTTTCGGGACATTATTGAAGCGGTTAACAGATTTTTCTTTGTTGAGAAAGGCTTCAGGGGAAATTCGGAAAATTATTATGAGCCGGATAATCTATTTATTAATCGTGTCATTGAAAGGCGTCTGGGAATTCCGATAACACTCTCGCTGATTTATATTCTCGTTGGAAGAAGAGCAAATCTCCCTGTTTACGGGGTTGGGATCCCGGGTCATTTTGTCGTGAGATATGAATCAAATGGATATGAAATTTATGTTGATCCTTTTAATGGCGGAAGATTGATGACAAGGGATGATTGTGAAAGATTCATTGCGCAGCTTGGTTATGCAAGAAGTGAGGAATATTTTGCGAGGGCAAGCCCGGAATTTATTGTAAAGAGAATGTTTGGCAATCTTGCCCTCGCTTATAAAAATAGCGGTTATACTGAAAAAGCCAACAAAGTAATTGAAATAATAAAATTGATAGAGGCGACAAATGAAAATTTATACAAGAACTGGTGATGATGGGACGACATCTCTTTTTGCCGGTGGGAGGGTAAAAAAAGACGATGCGAGGGTTGAATCTTATGGAACAATTGATGAACTTAACTCAATTCTTGGCATTGTGAGGGCAATTTCAAATGATGAAAAGATAAACGGGATAATTCAAGAGATTCAAAATTATCTTTTTCATCTCGGTGCGGATCTTGCAACACCATATGAAGTTGAGAACTTGAAGATAAGAAGGATTTCCAGAGAAGATGTGGAGAAAATTGAGAGATGGATTGATGAGATTGACTTGCAACTTGAACCGCTTAAAAATTTTATTCTTCCTGGTGGGACTTTAGTTGCTTCATTTTTGCATTTTGCGCGAACTGTTTGCAGGCGCGCTGAGAGAAGAATTGTTTATCTTTCAGAGAGAGAAAAAATTAACACTCAAATAATTCCGTTTGTAAATCGCCTTTCCGATCTTTTATTTGTCCTCGCAAGATACGCAAACAAAATTGAAAATGTCCCGGATATAAAATGGACAGGTTGAAACTCCTCTCGCCTGCGAAAATTAACATCGGTTTAAGGGTTTTAAGAAAGCGGGATGATGGGTATCATGACATAGAGACGATCTTTCACGAAGTTAAACTTTTTGATGAAATTGAATTTGAGATCTCCGACTCTGTTGAATTTGAGACCGATTCCGATGAAATCCCCGGTGATGCGAGAAATCTATGTTTAAAGGCGTTGAGAATTTTTTATGAAAGTTTTGGAATTCATTCCGGTGTTAAGATTTTTCTGAGGAAAAGAATTCCAGTTGGAGCAGGTCTTGGGGGTGGAAGCAGTAATTCGGCGACAGTTTTGAAGGGTTTAAACATTTTATTCAATGTCGGAGCAGATGAAAGTTTGCTTTGTGAACTCGGGAGTTTGATTGGTTCTGATGTCCCTTTTTTCATAATTGGCGGGACTGCTTATGCAACGGGTCGGGGTGAAATAATTGAGCCAATTCAGGTTGAATTACCTTTCAAAATTGTGATAGTTTATCCAAATATAAAAATTTCAACTTCCTGGGCTTATGCAAATCTTAAACTAAAAGATCATTCAAATGAGCCAAGCTTGAAAGAAATTTTCATTAAAAATTTGAATCATCCCGATAAATTGCGTGATTTAATTGAAAATGATTTTGAAGAAATTGTTTTTGAACATTATCCTGAGGTTAAAGATGTGAAAGTGAAATTGTATGAGCTTGGTTCTGAGTTTGCGTTGATGTCCGGGAGTGGTTCTTCTGTTTTTGGTTTTTTCAGAGAGATAGATGATGAAAAGGAAAAAGAGATCCGGAGTGCCTTTGTCGGTTGTAAAGTTTTTGTGTTGAGATGAAATTAAACTAATTTTACGCTTGTTTTTCTTGTGTTTTATTAGTTAACATTTTATCTTTAAGCAGAGAATTTCAAAAACAAAATTGGAACTTCAATGGTTGGGAGAAGAGAATTTTTAAAAAGCTCACTCCTTGCGGGTCTCGGGGCGATAATAGCAAGGAAATTTAAAATTTACCCATTTTCAGGTGAGGTTTTTGCGGCTTCAAAAAGGTCTGAATTTCAGCAGAGCAAACCACCGGTTTTGATCTCAACATGGAGACAGGGTATTGCTGCAAATGAGATGGGATTTAAGGTTTTGTCAGAAGGCGGGACAGCGCTTGATGCAGTTGAACTTGGTGTCAGAACAGCGGAAGATGATCCAAATGTTATGAGCGTCGGTTATGGTGGATTGCCCGATGAATGCGGACATGTTTCACTTGATGCGTGCATAATGGATTGGGAATTTAATGCAGGAGCGGTTGCGTTTGTTCAGAAGTGTAAAAATCCGGTTTCTGTTGCTCGCAAAGTTATGGAGTTAACAAAACATGTCTTTATCGTTGGTGAGGGAGCAGATAGATTTGCGAAGTTGATGGGATTCCCAGAGGTTGATCTCTTAACCGATGAAGCAAGAAAAAGATGGCTTGAGTGGAAAAGAAGAATGAGTCAGAGCGATAACTGGCTCTCACCGGAGGAAAATCATGATACGATCGCAATGCTTGCGCTTGATCAAAAAGGAAGAGTTGCAGGAGCGGTTACAACAAGTGGTCTTGCGTGGAAAATTCATGGAAGAGTTGGTGATTCTCCGATAATTGGAGCCGGGCTTTATGTTGATGGTGAGGTCGGGGCAGCTGGGGCAACCGGCGTTGGTGAAGCTGTTATAAGAACCTGTGGAAGTTTCCTTGTCGTTGAGTATATGCGAAGTGGAATGCACCCACAAAAAGCAGTTGAAGAAACTCTTAAAAGGGTTCTAAAAGTCAACAAGAAATGGATTGACAAAGATCCGAATTTTCAGGTTGCTTTTATCGCTGTTAACTTGAAAGGTGAAATTGGAGCGATGGGGTTGAGAAAAGGATTTCAATACGCGCTTTATAAGGATGGTAAAAATCAATTTCTTGACGCGCCAAATTTAATTTAAAAATTCAGCACATTGAGAGATGAAAGGCAAAACTTTAACATTTTTGATCTCAATTCTTATTACTTGTAATTTATACTCGCAAATCAAGTTTGAGTCCATATCACTTGCTTCTGAACTTGTTTATGGAATTAGGGGAACAAACTATGTGAAAAAGATTTCAGGTTTTGGGTTTTCGGGAGAGATTAAATTCGGGCTTGGTAATTCAAACTGGAAATTAAAATTTATTTCGGGTTATTCTGATTCAAAGCTTTCACCTTCCGATTCAATGACAATTGAAAGGTGGAACTGGGATTACTGGAAAATCTGGTATCGTAGTCATGTAAAATCTTTGATCTCTGATTCAAATTATGCGGTAAATTTAAATCCTGAACAGAGGTTATATCTTCTTCCGGCAAAATTTTATCTCGGGCGTGAATTTAAGATAGGGAAGCTGGAATTTTTTACCGGGGTCGGTCTCGGGTTGGTTTTTTATGAAAGGGCTTTCTGGTTGAATGAGACATGGTGGAAGAAATTTCCAAATCTCCCGGATAGCGGAGAAGTATATGTTTTTCAATATTCTTTTAAAAACAATGCACCGAGTAAGAAAGGGACTGTGTTAAGTTTTGGCGTGCAAATTGCGGGAACATATGCGCTGACGAAAATAGCGTCTTTGAAATTCGGGTTGGAGTTTGAACATTATCCGAGTTTAAATAATGTTGAAAAGGTTGAGTTTGGCAAGATCGTTTTGAAAGATATAAGGGAAGCAGACAAAAATTTTGTTTTGAGAGATGCTTTAAAATTAACACTTGGTTTTTCATTTAACTATTAAAAATTTAAATCGCATGCAAGATGCGAAAATTTTTATTCTTTGTCGTGTCATTATTTATTGTTTCAACTTCTCACGCCCAGTTTTCGGTCTCTGCCGAGGGAATTTACATCCAACCTGTTGGTGGTTTTTCTGGATGGTTTGATAAACATTATTCCGGAACAATTTATTTCGGACGGGTTGGAGAAAATGGCTCATTTCTTTCCGGGCGAGTTGAATTTTACAGGTTTTATAAAGAGAATAAAGATAAACTTTTTTACAAGGATTTAAATCTTGAGTTAAAAATTTACGGTGCGGGAATTGAGCATAGGGAACCGTTGATTAAATTTGGCTTTGTTAATTTCTATGGTCTCGTTGGTGCAGGAGTTTATAGATGGTTTGGTTTAAGGGGAGAGTATTTTTTTAAAGATTCTGCTGGAAATGTAATTGATTACATAGGCGAAAGGAAGTATCAGGATTGGAGCGCCGGATTCTGGGGTGGAGGTGGAATTGAATTAAGGTTTTTGAAAAGTTTGTCGCTTAATTTCAGCGGGAGATATCAGATAATAATTGGTGAAATGTGGCAGACGCTTGCTTTGCGACTTGAACAGGCAAGCAGTTTTCAATGGCTCGGTGTTCAGGCAGGAGTTCAAATCAAGTTTTAGTTTTTATCTCTTTGATGTAT
>CAZQJI010000021.1:0-12602 GCA_964593475.1 uncultured Bacteroidota bacterium
TTGCACAGGGCGGTGATTCAATGAAGCCGGAAATTGAAGCAGCAAAACTTTTCAATGAAGGAAATTCTCTTTTGAGAAGTGGTAATTACAAAGGCGCCATTGAAAAATATGATCAGGCGTTGAAGCTTCATCAAGACCCCAAGTTTTATTACAACAAGGGTCTAGCTCTAAAGGCTTTGAGGCAGAACGAGGAAGCAATCACTGCTTTTAAACAAGCAATAAATCTCAAACAAGATTTCGCCCCTGCTTATAATGCTATCGCTGGAATTTATCTAGTTCAAGGTAATTACGATGCTGCAATTGAAAATTATAAAAAAGCGCTTGAGTATGATAAAAAACTTGACGCTGCTGTAAAGGGGATAGTTGAAGCATTGGTTGGAAAGTCAAACTCTTTGATACAAGCGGGTAAGTTCCAGGAAGCGCTTGATTTACTTGTCCAGGCAACAACTTATAGACAGGATTATCCGAAGGTTTATGTAATGCTTGCGATCGTGTATAATAAACTTTCTCAGTATGATAAAGCGGTTGAATCAGCTAAAAAAGCAATTGAGTTAAATCCAAAAAGCTCTGATGCGTACTTTGAACTTGGCGTTGCTTACAAAAAGCTTGGTCAGATAGAGGAGGCAAAGAAAGCATTTCTTGAAGCTAAAAAAGACCCACGCCTTGCAAGGAATGCTCAATATGAACTTGATCTTTTAAAGGAGCAATAATTTTTATAACGAGATTTAAACCGAGCCCGACCTTTTATGGGTCGGGTTTTTTGTTTTTAAATTTTGGAGATTGAACATGGGAGATGACTTAAAATTTCTTTCAAGAATTGTTTCGGCTGTTTCACTCGGGAAGAGAAAAAATTTGAAATCTGAAATTTCAAAGGCATTAACAGCTGGAGTTAATCTCAAAAGAATTGAAGAAGCAATTTTGCAGTGTTATCTCTTCGCTGGTTTTCCAGCGGTGATAGAAGGTTTTTCGGTCTTGAGAGAACTTGCGCAGGGAAATTTTGCAAAACCGAGGAAATATGATGTTAAGAAGTTTTATTCAAATGGAATTAAAACATGCAGAAAAGTTTATCGCAAAAATTTTGATAAGCTCGTTAAAAATGTGAAATCACTTCATCCAGAGCTGTTTGAATGGATGATTATTGAAGGATATGGGAAAGTTCTGAGCAGAGATATTTTGAGTTTGAAAGAGCGTGAGCTTTTAAATGTTGCGATTTTAACATCACTTGGTTGGGAAAGACAGTTGCTTTCGCATTTGAAGGGTGCTTTAAACACAGGGGCAAATCTACAAGAATTAAACAAATTAATAAAGACAATTTCCAACATCTGCGGGAAAAAGAAGATAAATAAAGCCAAAGATATTATAAAGTCCCTTTAAACTCAACAATCTTGACTTAAAAGATCCGCTTGCGTAATTTAGAAGTAAATTATCACTTCGTTTGTGTCGCTTTTATATTCTGTTCTGAAAGAAGTTAAGTTTTGTGTTGCTGGACCCTGGATGACTTTTCCGTCTTTATCAAACTTTGAGCCGTGGCATGGGCACTGAAATTGCTGTGATGAATTGACCCAGTTCGTTGTGCAACCCTGATGTGTGCAAATCATTGATAATGCTTTAAAAGTTGTTTGACCCGTGCGAAAGACTATGATAGGTGTGGAGTTAGCATTAAAAGTTTTAAATCCGCCAACCTGGGCAAGTTCGGGATGCTCGCTTAATTTTATTGTAAAAGTTGTTCCCTGCGGTGGGCTTACTGGATTTGATCCCTCTTTTTGGCAACCCTCAAATAATGTCAGAAGGGTTGAAGCACCCATTGAAGCGATCAAAAATGATCCGGTGAGTTGAACAAATTCTCGTCTTGATAATTTATCTTTTTTCATGCTTGCTTCCTTTTGTTTTGGGCTTTTTAATTTTTAACATCACAATTGTGAAAGCAATTCCAAGAGAAATTCCAAATACCATCATTTGATATCGCCGTAAATCAACAAAATGTGAGGTGATATTGCCAAGGACGATTCCAAGCGATGTGAAAGTTATAGCCCAGATGAAAGCACCTGCGAAATTTAAAATTGAAAACTCAAAATGTGTTATATTTGAAAACCCAAACGCAACAGGTATCAAATTTCTCAAACCATAAACAAATCTTGAAAAAAGCAAGAGCAAGGTTTTATATCTATTCATCAAAGCATTTGCTTTTGAGAGTTTCTCTTTTAAGTTTTTTGAATCAGGTAAAATAAATTTTGAGCCGATTTTTGAAAGCGTGAAGAAAATTTCTCCATTTATAGCTGAAAGCAATGTCGCAATTAAAGCGACATTCCAGAATTTAACTGTTCCAGTGTAAACTAAATGACCGGCCCCGAGAAGCGCAACCTCGCCTTGAAGGATAATCCCAATCGCTATGCTAATGTAAATTGTTAAGTTTGAAATCATAACCCCAATTTATCTGCGATTGATTTCATCGCATCAATGACAAATTGAATATGTTCGTCAAGCGGAATTCCAAGTTCCTCGGCTCCTTTGTAAATGTCATTTCTATTCACAGATCTTGCAAATGCTTTATCTTTTAGTTTCTTCTTGACTGATTCAACCGTTACCTCTTCAAGTTTTTTGTTCGGTCTTACAAGTGCAACTGCAGTTATAAAACCACAGAGTTCATCGCAGGCATAAAGAGTTTTTGCCATCAATGTATCTCTTGGCACCCCTGTGTAATCAGCATGCCCGAGGATTGCCTTGCGTATATCTTCTGGATAACCCCTTTCTTCAAGAATTTTTGAGCCAACCCATGGATGTTGATCCGGGCTCGGGAATTTTTCATAATCAAAATCGTGCAACAACCCGACGATAGCCCATTTTTCTTCATCCTCTCCGAATTTTCTTGCATAAGCTCGCATTGCTGCTTCAACTGCAAATGCATGTTTTCTCAAATTTTCGCTCTCTGTGTATTCAAATAAAAGTTTTAAAGCATCTTCATATGTTGGCATTTTCACCACTTGTTTTTTGTTTTTCAATTCTTAAATCCATACCCCACATCAATTTTGACCTGAGGACATCAAAGTAGGTTATTTCAAGGCGTTTTACAAGTTTAACTTTGTAATTTGCTTTTTTTACGATTATCTCAACAGGTGGTTTAAGCTTGTGTTCAATCTGTCCATCCGCTGTTAGAAGAATTTCCTTATCGTAAAATTCAATTTTAACTTTAATTATGCTATCATCCGGGATCACAACAGGTCTTGCCGTTAAAGTATGCGGACATATCGGAGTTAATGTTATTACACGACTTGATGGCGTAACTATTGGACCACCGGCAGCGAGTGAATATGCAGTTGAGCCAGTTGGCGTTGAAATTATCAATCCATCAGCGGTGTAAGTTATGAGATATTCATCATTTATAAATGTTTCAATGTCAACAACACGAGTTGAACCTGCCTTATCAATTACTATGTCATTCAATCCGAAATATGTTTCATTTTCACCTTTAACACCTGCTTCAAGGACCATTCTTTCTTCAATTCTGTATTCTCCTTTGCAAATTTTTTTGATGAAATCAAAAGCATCTTCTGGCGCAACTTCTGCAAGGAATCCAAGTTTTCCGAGATTTACACCAAGTATTGGAATTTGACTTGAACCAACCAATCGTGCCGTTGCAAGTATTGTGCCATCTCCACCGAATGAAATAAGCATATCGGAATTTTTGAGAAGCTCGTCTGTGGTGAGAGCATTGTTAATTTTATATGAAAATCTTTTCTCAACCCCATCTGCGATTTCCTTCTGGATGTAGAATTCTATTTTTTCTCTTTCAAGATTTTTTGAAAGTTCAAAGACCGCCCCGTAAAGTTCTTCTTTCGCAAGGTTGCCGATTATCCCAAATTTCATTAGAGATAGGTTGTTTATTTATGATTGGTTTTGTGGTGTTGTTTCACTTTTCTGTTTTTTCTCGTTTTCAATTTCAAAGAAATAATTTATCTTCAACTGCGAGATTGAATATTCAAGAAAGCGTGATTCGTCTTCCGTTAAATTTCCTTTTGTTTTTTCTTTGAGCATGTCAAGAATTTCAATTGTTAACTTCGCCTCATTAAGTTTCTTCTCAATTTTTCCTGTTATCGGATTTGGAATTTTTCCGAGTTGTTCCCATCCCTGCGTGTAGAGGATAAAGACAAGCTGTTCAAACAAAGTCATATCTTTCATAGCCGAATTTTGAATTTAATTTACGACTTCATTTTTAATAATTTTAGCAAAATGAAAAATAAAATCAAACTTTCTACTTTCTCCATTCAACTTTTTCAACATTCTTTCCATCCGACCTGAAAACGCCAGCTCCTTCTTCGTCAGTTCTGTGAATTTTTGCACCAGCAAGCGTATATCTTCGCAAGACGATATCCGATGGATGATTGTATTTGTTGTATTTTCCAACAGATATAACAGCCCATTGGGGCTTGACCTTTAAGACAAAAGCTGGAGAACTACTTGTTTCGCTTCCGTGATGTCCGACCTTTATCCAGTCGCTTTTCAAAAATGTGTCATAAACTTTTATCATTATATCCTCCGCTTCTTTTTCCGCATCACCTGTTAAAAGAAACGATGTCTTCCCATATTGAATTTTTATAACCACAGATGAATTATTTACATTATGTCCCAAACCGTATTTATCCTCGCTTTCTTCACTTTTTATGAAATTTCCGGTTGGATGGAGGACATAAATTCTTGCACTGTTTGAAATTTCAATTTTATTTCCAGCGCGTGCTGTTATGTGTCTTATTCCTTTTGAGCGGATTAAATCAAGATATTTTTTGTAAATTGCTGAGTTATACTGCAAACCGTTATCAATCACCATTCCAACATCAAATTTCTCAAGTATGTATGGAATTCCACCGATGTGATCGTTGTGCGGATGTGTTACGAGAATCGCATCAAGTTTTTTAATTCCCTTTTTCTTCAAAAATGGTTCAATTATCCTTTCACCGGGGTCAAAATTGAAAGTTTTATTTCCGCCGTCTATAAGAAGTGTTTTCCCATCCGGGAACTGGACGAAAATCGCATCACCTTGTCCGACATCAAGGACAGTTATTTCAAAATCCGAATTTTGTGATAAAAATTTATCTGAAGTTAATGTGGGGATGACGCCGTTAGGGGCGAAGTAAATGTAAAGGTTTGCAAGAATTAAAATGGCAAAGATTATTCTTTTCATCGTATTTTGAAATTTTATTTTTGAAAATGCGAGTGAAAAAATTAATCCAAGCACGATATAAATTGAAACTTCTTTCCCAGCGTCAATATAAGCAAATGGAATTTGTGCGAAAAATTTTGAAAGTGAAATTGTTAAACTCAAGATAAACCACAAGGAGTTTGCAAATGTTTGAGCAACGAAGTTTGAGATCGGATAAAACAAAAACATTGCAAAGCCAAGTGGAACTGCAACTCCGACGAGAGGAACGATGAAGATATTGGCAATGATTGAGATGAGAGAAATTTTGTTGAAATATGCAATTGTAAAAGGGAGCGTTAAGATTTGTGCGCTTAAAGAGACGAAGGCAAGAGATAAAATTTTTGAAAGATATCCAAGATTTAAAAATGGTAAATTTTTCGCGAAGAATTTGTAAATGCGTGGATAAAAATAAACTATTGAAGCAACGGCGGAAAATGAAAGTTGAAATCCGGGGTGAAAAATTTGTTTTGAATCAAAGAGAAAAATCACAATTGCCGAAACTCCAAGCATGTTGAAAACATCAACTTTTCTTTCAATCGCCATTCCAAGCAAAATTATTGAAGCCATTAAAGTGGCTCTAACAACCGATGGTGGTAATCCGACAACGAAGGCATAGATAATTAAAGCAATTATTGTTAAAATTACTCTGAAAGATAATCTAACTCTCAAAAAACTTGTAAGGGCGAAAAACATCGCAGTTATTATCCCGACATGAAGCCCCGAGACGGCAAGTATGTGATAAGTTCCTGTGTTTATAAAGTATTGTGTTACATCTTTTGAGATCTCACCACGATAACCGAGCGTCAAACCTTTGGCAAAAGATGATTCCTGGGGTGGTAAAAGTTCATCTGCAATTTTTAATCCGAATTTTCTAATTTTAAATGCAAAACTTTTTAATGTCTCAATTGGCTCTAAAATGTTCGGTTTAAATTTTTCAATTATCTTAACATGGCTCAATGTGTAAGAGAGTAAAACTGCATCAATATCGTTGATTTTGAGATATTTTGCGAAGTCAAATTCTTCTGGATTTCGTGATCGTATTGGCTCTTTCAGAATTCCGATTATTTGAATTACATCGCCATAGTTTATATCTTGAAGCGTATCAAATGGCGATTTCCCTTTTCTGATTGATACAAAAACATCTCCTTGAACATTTGCACGATGATTTTCAAAGAAAATTTCTTGGGCAAAGATGACAAAATTTGTTCGGTCATTTTTAACTTCCGGAGGCGAAATAAGTTTCCCCTGAATTTTTATGATTGCGGTATCATTTGCGAAATTGACAATTGAATTTTGGGGCTGAAATTTTGAATCGGAGAGATATTTTAATGCACCGGCGACTAAAACGATAAGATAAAGCGATATAAATTTTGGCAGGTTGAGTTTGAAAATCAGAAACGCAAAGTAAAATATCACCAGAACTGCTAACGAAAGTAATAAAATTTTGAGGTTAAAGTCAAAAAAATGTTGAATCAAAATTCCAGAAGCAAGAACAAGCGAAAATTTTAAAGCAGGTCTTCTTCTCACACAGAGATAGAAATCCCTATGTTAAAAATTTTATCTGCTGGTTTGGCAAGTATCAATTTCCCCGTTGGTTTTCCGGTTTCGCCTATTTCAGGTATCATCCTGGGTTTGTTATCGTAATTTAACGCAAAGTTAAAACTCAAGGCGAGACGATTTGTAATCTTCAAGTTTAAATAGGTCTGCGAGTTTAATCTGTAATTTTGTATTTGCTGAAAGTCAACGAAGCAGTTTGTGTTGTTTCCAAATTTTATGTTTTTATTGAAGATTATTTCAAATTCGGGCTTTAAAAGTGCAAAGAAAATTTCGTCATCGGAGCTTTCCCGTATGACGAGGTTATCTTTTGAGTAATCAATTCCGATTCCAATTTTAAGCTTTAGAGTATCAACATTGTAAAAGAAATTGTACCCGGCTCCGAATTGAGCGTTTCTTCTTGACCAGTATCCACGAAATTTATTCCCCGATAATCCCGCCGATATGAAAAGATAGCTTTTTCTTTTGTCAGTTGTAAACCAATCAATTCTTGTTGAGATAGCCCAGTTGTTTGTGGTTTCAATCCTTGGACCATTCCCATATCTTGATGTTCCATATGCGAGGTTAAATTTTGTGTAATAGATGAATCTCTCAAATGGCTTTTTAATATCTGAATCAATTGTTAAAATTTGCGTATCTGAGTTTCCTGCTGTGAGTGTAAATCCGAGAGTCGTTTGGAACTGTAGAGGTTGTGATTTTTGAATTTGGTCGGGTTCATCCATTGAAAAAAGCAATGTTGTTATGATTAAAACAAGTGTTGATAATTTTTTATGCATTTTAAAATTTCAATTTTGGTTTAAAATTTCTTCAAGTTCCTTTCTGTCAATTACTTCTTTTTCAAGCAGGCGATTTGCAAGTTTGTCAAGTTTTTCTCGGTGCGTTTGTAGAATTTCAAGTGCTTTTTTATAACTTTCGTCAATTATTCTTTTGACCTCCTCGTCAATCAATTTTGCTGTTTCTTCGCTATACGGTTTTGAAAAAGGACCACGGTTCAGAAAATCCATTTCTTCCATTTCGGATAGCGAAATATGTCCGAGTTTTTCGCTCATTCCGTAGGTTGTCACCATAAGTCGTGCGATTTCAGTTGCTTTTTTGAGGTCATCGTGCGCACCTGTTGAAATTTGCCCGAAGACAATCTCCTCAGCTGCTCTTCCGCCGAGAATACCTGCAATTTTACCAAGCAATTCCTCTTTCGTCAGAAGGTATCTTTCTTCCGTTGGGGTTCTCAATGTGTAACCTAAAGCGCCAATGCTTCTTGGAACTATTGAAACTTTTTGCACCACATCAGCTCCCGGCAGATAATATCCGACAATTGCATGCCCTGATTCATGATAAGCGACGATTTTCTTTTCTTTTTCACTTATAACTTTACTTCTCTTTTCAAGTCCGGCTATAACTCTTTCAATCGCCTCTTGAAAATCAGACATCTCAACCCTGTCTTTTCCTTTTCTTGCTGCAAGAAGAGCAGCTTCATTGCAAACATTTGCGATTTCAGCTCCTGCGAATCCCGGTGTCTGTGCAGCAAGCGATTCAAAATCAACATCATCAGCTAACTTCAAATTTCTTGTGTGAACTTTGAAAATCTCAATTCTTCCCTTTAAATCAGGTCTGTTCAAAACAATTTGTCTGTCAAATCTCCCGGGTCTTAGAAGTGCCGGGTCAAGGACATCGGGTCTATTGGTTGCAGCCATTATGATTACGCCGATGCTTGAATCAAATCCATCCATTTCAACGAGAAGTTGATTGAGTGTGTTTTCCCTTTCATCAACACCACCGTAGACAACGCCCCTTGCTCTTGCTTTTCCAATTGCGTCAATTTCATCAATGAAAATTATACATGGTGCTTTTTCCTTTGCCTGCGCAAATAAATCACGAACTCTTGCAGCGCCAACGCCAACGAACATTTCAACGAAGTCAGAACCACTAAGATAGAAGAATGGAACGCCGGCTTCACCGGCAATTGCCCTTGCAAGTAGTGTTTTCCCTGTTCCAGGTGGACCGACAAGAAGGACTCCTTTTGGAATTTTTGCGCCGAGTCGTTGATATTTTTTCGGGTTTTTGAGAAAGTCAACTATCTCTTTGACTTCTTCAATGACCTCATCAAGACCTGCAACATCGTTGAATGTGACTTTGTTCTTTTCGTCAGCTGCGTAAATTTTCGCCTTGCTTTTTCCAAATGTCATCACATTTTGGGTTGGTGAAAATCTTCGTATCAACAAAGCCCAGAGAAAGACGAAGAAAGCAATGGGCAAGATCCAGTTTAAAAACAAATCTCTTCCCCAATTGCTTTCAATTACTCCACGATAGTCAATTCCTCGCTCTTGAAGTTCTTTTATCAAATTTTCATCGGGCAGTTTTACGACCTCAACAGTTCTTGGAATTTTCTCTCGTTCCGCAACATCCTTTTTGAAGGTTACAATGAGTTTTTCGTTACCAATTTGGACTGATTCAATTTCATCTTTTTGGATTCTGTCTTTAAATTCTTTGTAGGAGATTTCCTTCATCGGTGGATGAAGCACAAGATATTGAAGCAAGATTAGAATTATAATAGCGATGATATAGTATGCTATTGAAAATTGTGTCTGTTTTTTCATTTCTCCTCACCTGTTAATTTCTTTAGTTGATGAATTCTTATTCGGCTGATTATGTATAGGGTCAAAATTACAAATCCAATTAAAGCCCAGCCGTAAAGTTGAAATCTTTTTACATCGCCAACGAATTTTTCCGCAGCCTGTCCAAAGTAGAAGCCAGCATAGCCAAAGCTCACAGCCCACACAAATGCAGCAATTACATTCAAAATTGTAAACTTGAAAGGGCTCATTTTCCCAAGTCCAACAAACATCACAAGCGGAGTTCTTATCCCGTAAAGATACCTTGCCATAAGGACGACAGCAGAGCCGTATTTTTCAACATAATGTTTTGCGATTGTATGATATTTGTCAAATTTTTTTGACTTTTTCAAGAGAAAATCGCCGTTTTTTCGCATCAGATGAAAGATTATCTGATCCGCAAGCGTTGAACCAATAAATGCAGACAAAATTGAAAGATGAAGGTCAAGCATACCCTGATAAGCCATAAATCCAGCGATAAGAAGAATTGTTTCTCCCTCCAAAAGTGTTATCAGAAAAATTATAATGTATCCGTATTTCTGTAAAAGTTCCTCCATTTATTCGCCCATCGCTTTTCTTATTTCTTCTTCATCCATTCCAAGATAATGACCGATTTCGTGTAAGACGACTTCTCTTATTTTGTTTTTCAATTCATTTTCACTTCGGCAAATTCTTTCAATGTTTGCTTTGAAGATGAAAATTCTATCCGGCGTTGCTGGATACATCCCGTAACTTGTTCCTCTTTTTGAAAGTGGTATCCCTGTGTAAAGCCCGAGCAAGTTATATTTACCCGATTTCGTCCTTTTCAGTTCTTCTGCATCGGGATAATCCTGAACTATGAAAACAACATTGTCAAGTTTTTGTTTTATTTCTTCTGGCAAACTTTCTATTGTATCTTCAACTATTTTTTCAAAATCTTCTTTCGTCATAGTTTAAAGTTCCTTCGCAGATAATTTTTGCGCTTCCTTCAAGTGAGACAAATTCTGGCTCTGGTTTATTCCTTTCATAAAAAATTGTTAAGATCTCACCTCCTGAGGTTTTAACTTTTAATGGAAGATTTAGATTTTTAACCTCAACCGAGACAATTGCGCTTGCAACTGAGCCAGTTCCACAAGCAAGTGTTTCACCTTCAACGCCACGTTCATAGGTTCTCATTCTGATCATTTCGTTATTTATAACCGAGACAAAATTAACATTTGTTCCGTGTTCAAATTTAGGGTGATAACGGAGTTTTTTACCGAGTTCCTTTACATTTATTTTTTCAATGTTCTTTATTTTGTTTTCATCTGTGAAGACGACAAGGTGTGGCGCTCCTGTGTCAACGAAATGCGCTTTGAAAAATTTTTTGCCGAGTTTAAGTTTTAAATTTAATTTTTTCGTCTGCGGGAATGGGAGAAATAATTTTACTTTTTCTTCATCAATTATTTCAGCATGATAAAATTTCCCATTTGCTTCAAAGGTCATTTTCTTTTTTCCAATTCCGAGCAAAAAAGCAAGTTTTGCAACGCATCTTCCACCATTACCACACATTCCACCGAAACTACCATCGGAGTTGAAATAAACCATTTTAAAATCGGCAATTTCGCTTTTTTCAATAAGAATTATTCCATCAGCTCCAACACCGAAATGTCTATCGCAGACCCATCTTGCAAGTTCAACAGGATTTTTAATCACGCCGTTGCGATTGTCAAACATAATGAAGTCGTTTCCGGCGCCCGTCATTTTAAAAAAGTTTAATTTCATAGAAAGAAAATTTTGAGTTTTTAACCACGCAAGTTGAATTTAAGAATAATTGTTAAATTTTTGCAATTTTGAACTTTATTTGAAAAAGCGTTATATTTTTAAAGCAAAATTGACGAGTTCTTTTCGGGCACGTGGCGGAATCTGGTAGACGCGCTGGACTTAGGATCCAGTGGGTAAAACCCGTGGGGGTTCAAATCCCCCCGTGCCCACGAGAAATTAAATTAAAAAACAAAAACTTCGGAGGACATATCTTGTGGAGTTAAATATCAACAGATTAAGCCAAACTGAAGAAGAAGCCGAGATAAAACTAAACTGGGAGGAACTTACCCCGTATTTTGAGGAAGCGTATAAGAAATTTCAATCGGAAGCTGAAATTAAGGGATTCAGGAAAGGGAAAGCGCCTATTGAATTAATAAAAAGGCAATTTGGAGAGCAAATTGAATATGACGCACTTGATGACATTGTGAATGATGTTTATCAAAATCTCGTCAAGGATAAAAAAATTGAGCCAGTTGGAACACCGGAACTTGTTGATGTTGATTATAAGCGTGGTGATTCGCTTGTTTTTAAGATAAAGTATGAGGTTTTGCCGGAAATTCAAATTTCGGATTACAGCAATTTAAAAGTTGAAAAGATCGTCCATATTGTGGATGAGAAAGAGGTTGAAAATGAGATAAAAAGATTGCTTGTTGCGAACGCATCGTATGAAGAGGTTGATGAAGTTCAGGGTGAACTTTACAGAGTAACGGTTGATCTTCAAGGAGTTGATCAAAACAATTTGCCGGTGCTCGGGAGAAGAAGTGAAAATGTGGTTATTGACCTTGATGATGATTCAATTGTTCCGGTTTTGAGAGAGCGACTTTTGAAGTCCAGGAAAGATGACGAATTTATAATTGAACTTACTGTTGATAACAAGCCCGAGAAAGTAAGGGTCACGGTGAAAAAGATAGAGAAGAAAATTTTGCCCGAGTTAAATGATGAATTCGCATCAAAGGTGACAAATGGAAAAGTTAACACTGTTGATGAATTGCGCTCATATATAAAAGATGAGCTTGTGAAGTGGTGGAATGAGTATAGTGAGCTGAGGTTTTATGATAACATAATTGCTGAACTTGTGAGGACAAATGATTTCGTTGTTCCGGAGAGTTTGGTTGAGGACTTTTTAAGAAGCATGCTTGATGAGGAAAAAAGCAAATATCCTGATGGGAAATTGCCACCGGATTTTGATGAACAATTTTTCAGACAGAAAAATAGAGCCGATGCAGTTTTCAGCGCCAAATGGTATGTTATAAAGAATAAAATTGCGCAGAATGAAGGGATTGAGTTGACGGATGAGGATTTTGAAAAATTAGCGGAGGAAGATTCAGCGGAAGTTGGAATTGAAAAGGAGAAATTGATTCCATTTTATAAAAGATCCGAACATATAAAAGAAAAACTTTTAAATCGTAAGGTTCTGCAATTTTTGAAGGATAAAGTTACAGTCGTTGAGAAGGTTGTTTAAA
>CAZQJI010000021.1:12702-32528 GCA_964593475.1 uncultured Bacteroidota bacterium
GAAAAAACAAGAGAACTTTTAAGAAGCAAAACCTAAAAAAATCAAAAACAAAATTCAACTTTTAAGATCTATGGGCGTGAAAATTTATGATCAGCTTGTTCCAATTGTTGTAGAACAGACAAGTCGTGGTGAAAGAGCTTATGATATTTTTTCACGGCTTTTAAAAGAGAGAATTGTTTTCATTGGAACACCTATTGATGATGCAGTTGCAAGCTTGGTCATCGCTCAACTTCTTTTTCTTGAGTCCGAGGATCCGGACAAGGACATATATCTTTACATAAACAGTCCTGGTGGTATAATTTCCGCAGGTCTTGCAATTTATGATACGATGCAATACATAAAACCCGATGTTGCAACCATTTGCATTGGAATGGCAGCGAGCATGGCTGCGGTTATACTTGCAGGTGGCGCAAAGGGTAAGAGAACGGCTTTACCAAATTCAAGAATTATGATTCATCAACCCTGGGGTGGTGTCCAGGGAACTGCTGCAGATATAAGAATTCAGGCGGAAGAAATTTTGAGAATGAAAAGAAAAATAAATGAAATACTTGCAAAACACACGGGAAAACCAATTGAGCAAATTGAGAAGGACACAGATCGTGATTATTATATGTCCGCAGAAGAAGCAAAAGAATATGGAATCATTGATCAAATACTTGTAAAAAGAGAAGTTCCTTCAACAAAGAAAAGGTAGTTAAGATGTCTGAGAAACCAGAATATAAATCAAAGCCCGTATGTTCATTTTGTGGAAGAGGTATTGACGAAGTTGGAAATATGATCGCCGGACCTGATGTCTATATCTGTGATATTTGTGTAAGTGAGTCGGTTGATATTTTAAGACACAATATGGCTGCGTATTCTTCAAGTAAAAAGTATGGGAAAGTCCCATTAACTCCGATGGCGATAAAAAAGGCACTTGATGAGTATGTTATAGGTCAGGAGAGGGCGAAAAAAATTTTATCTGTTGCGGTCTATAACCATTACAAGAGGATTGAGAACAATCTTGAATCAAACAATCATGTGCGAAATTTATCCGATAATGTTGAGATAGAGAAAAGCAATATTTTGTTGATAGGTCCAACCGGCACGGGTAAAACTCTGCTTGCTCAGACGCTTGCCAAAATTCTTGATGTTCCATTTGCAATCGCCGATGCCACGACTTTAACTGAAGCTGGATATGTCGGGGATGATGTGGAGACGATACTTCTTTATCTTCTTCAAAATGCTGATTACGATGTTGCAAGGGCTGAGCGTGGAATAGTTTACATTGATGAGATAGACAAGATCGCACGCAAGACCGCAAGCCCATCAATTACAAGGGATGTCTCCGGTGAAGGTGTTCAACAGGCGCTTTTGAAAATTCTTGAGGGAACAATTGCAGGCGTTCCACCGAAAGGTGGAAGAAAACATCCTGAGCAAAGTTTAATTTACATCAACACGAAAAATATACTTTTTATCTGCGGTGGAGCTTTTGAAGGACTTGAAAAGATAATTGCAAGCAGGATAAATAAAAACTCAATCGGATTTACAGCTGAAATTCGGGGAAATAAAGATGAAATGATTGATGAGCTTTTACCTTTGGTTGAACCTGAGGACTTGTTAAAATTTGGCTTCATTCCCGAATTTATCGGTCGTCTTCCCGTTATCGCAACGCTTCATTCCCTTTCAAAAGATGCTTTGATAAGGATTTTAACTGAGCCAAAAAATGCGATCATAAGGCAGTATAAAAAATTGTTTGAATTTGATGGTGTTGAGCTTGAATTTGAACCGGACGCGCTTGAGGCAGTTGCTGAACTTGCTTTAAAACGAGGAACCGGGGCTCGGGGTTTGAGAGCCATAATTGAAGAAATTATGCTTGATATAATGTTTGAATTGCCAACCCGACTCAAAGAACAACCAATTTCAAAGTGCATAATTACAAAGGAAACAATTTATGAAAGAGCTGAACCTGTTTTTATTTATCGTGAAGAACGTCTTTCAGCATAAATTATCAAAAGCACATTGTCAAGATTTTAAAAGCACGAGTTTTTAAAGTCCCGACCAAAAGTCGGGATTTTTTATTTAAAAATAAAAATTCGGTGGAGCAATGATTCCAAATTCAATCGCAGTGGAAGAAAAAGTTAAACCATTACACATCAAGCACATAATGGAACAAATCGGTTTAACGGATGATGATTTTGAGTATTACGGGAAGTTTACCGGTAAGATACGACTTGAGGTGATGGAAAAATTCAAAGACAGACCCGATGGGAAACTTATAATTGTAACTGCAATTACTCCGACACCATCAGGCGAGGGAAAAACTCTGACATCAATTGGACTGAGTCAGGCGCTTAACAGAATCGGGAAGAAGGCAATTGTCACATTGAGAGAACCATCTCTTGGACCTGTGTTTGGAATTAAAGGCGGTGCAACTGGTGGTGGAAAATCGCAAGTTATCCCATCAGAACTTATCAATCTCCATTTCAATGGTGATATTCACGCTGTCGCTTCTGCACATAACTTGCTCGCTGCTTTGATTGATGCACACATACATCACGGAAATGAGTTGAGAATTGATGTCAACAACATAACCTGGGAAAGAACAATTGATATGAATGATAGGGCGTTGCGTCATATTGTCATCGGGCTTGGTGGCAAAGTTAATGGAGTTCCAAGAGAATCTGGTTTTGTGATAACGGCGGCTTCTGAGACAATGGCTATTCTCTGTATGGCTAGTTCAAGAACTGATTTAAAGAGAAGATTATGTGATATTGTCATTGGATACGATCTTGACGGCAAGCCGGTTAAAGCAAAGGATTTAAAAGCTTGCGGTGCTATGATGGTTTTGCTAAATGAAGCTATTATGCCGAATCTGGTTCAAACAACTGAACATACACCGGCAATTATACATGGCGGTCCGTTTGCAAACATAGCTCACGGAACAAACAGCGTCATTGCTGATAAAATTGCTTTGAAACTTGCTGATTATGTCATTGTTGAAACCGGTTTTGGCTCTGACCTCGGGGCGGAAAAATTCTTTGACATCGTTGCTCAAATTCATCATCTTAAACCAGCGGCTGCTGTCATCGTCGTTTCTGCAAAGGCAATAAGATATCACGGCGGGATAAAGTCACAAGATGATTTCACGGTTGAGAAATTTAAGAAAGGACTTGAAAATCTTGAATTTCATGTCAAAAATGTGCGAAAATTTGGTGTTCCTCCAATAGTTTCAATAAATAAATTTGCAACTGATACAGAGCTTGAAATTGAATTAATCCGTGAAAAATGTGCTGAACTTGGAGTTGAATGTTCGGTGACGGAATTTTTCACAAAAGGTGGGGAAGGCGGAATTGAGCTTGCTGAGAAAGTTGTTAAGATAGCCGAAACAGTTCCATCTGATTTCAAGCCACTTTACAGATTATCTCTTCCATTGATTGAAAAGATTAAACTCATTGCAACTGAAGTTTATGGAGCCGATGATGTTTACATTGAACGCAAAGCGATGAAAAAACTTGAAAAATACATTGAACACGGTTATGATCATTTGCCTGTTTGCATTGCAAAGACGCCAAATTCAATAAGTGATAACCCAAAACTTATCGGTGTTCCAAAGGGTTGGACTTTGACCGTGACGGATGCTCGTTTATTCGCCGGTGCTGGATTTGTCGTCGCTATATGTGGCGATATAATGCTTATGCCGGGACTTTCAAAGAATCCCGCTGCATTTAATATGGATGTTGATGAACACGGAAATATAATTGGTCTATTTTAAAGGTTAACAATCTCGGGACGCTTTGTTCAGCGTCCCTTTTTCAAAAATAAACTCAAATGTAAAAATGCAAAAATACATTGATTTAAGAAGCGACACAGTCACAAAACCATCGCCGGAGATGAGAAAATTTATGATGGAAGCAGAAGTCGGGGATGATGTCTTTGGTGAAGATCCAACTGTAAATAAACTTCAGGAGATGGTTGCAGAAATTCTTGGGAAGGAAGCAGCTCTTTTTGTCCCGAGCGGAGTTATGGGAAATCAAACTGCGATAAAAGCTCATACCGAGCCAGGAGATGAAGTCATCGTTGAAGCGGAATCACATATAATGAATTATGAAACAGCAGCTCCGTCAATGTTATCAGGAGTTCAACTTTTCCCGATTCAGGGAAGGCACGGCGTCATAACCGTTGAACAGATTAAAAAAGCAGTAAGACCCAAAGCGTATTACATGCCGAGGACACGCTTGATTTGTCTTGAAAACACACATAACCGTGCTGGTGGAACAATTTATCCGATTGACGAAATAAAAAGAATTCGTGAATTTGCGCTTGAAAACGGGATAAAGATGCATCTTGACGGTGCTCGTTTGTGGAATGCCTGTGTTGCAACCGGAATAAGCCCGAAGGAATATGCTCAATATTTTGATTCTGTCTCAGTTTGCCTTTCAAAAGGACTTGGTGCGCCTGTTGGTTCTGTTGTCGCAGGAGATAGAGAATTTATTGAGCGGGTTAGAAAGTATAGAAAAATCTTCGGTGGTGGAATGAGGCAGGTTGGAATTTTAGCAGCTGCTGGAATTTATGCGCTTCAGCACAACATTGAAAGATTGAAAGAAGACCATGAGAAAGCGAGATTTTTTGCGGAAGAAATAGCAAAGTTAAAAGTTTTTGACATTGATCTTGAAACCGTGCAAACAAACATTGTGATAATTGGAGTTGAAAAAACCGGGAAAACGCCAGATGAAATTTTGAAAATGCTCAAAGATAACGGTGTGCTTTTAAGCTCCGGAAGTTATATGAAAATTCGTGCCGTGACTCACCTTGATGTTTCTATGGACGAGGTTAAACAAGCAGTTGAAGTTTTTTATAAATTGTTCGGTTGAAAAAATTCATTTCAACAAAATGATTTTCCTTACCAGAGATTGAGATTTTGATCTTTCTTTTGGGGTTATCTCAGCGTGTAGAATGTAAACGCCGGAGGCAAGCGCCTCCGGTGTAAATGAAAATCTATTTTCCCCGGCTTGATAATTTCCGGATGTTAAGTTTTTTATCTTCTGTCCGAGCGTGTTGTAAATATCAATTTTGATAAATGAATCAACGGGCAATAAAACGCTTATCGTCGTTGATGAATTAAAAGGATTCGGGTAAACATTTATTTCAAAGTTTTCAGGTAAAACCTCACTTCGTCCTTCCTTAATTGATGTTGCGACAGGTGTTAAGCGACGGTTTAAAATCAACATAACTGCGTCGGCGGTCATAAATCCTGGCGTTTTTAATTTTTCATTCGTTATCTTTAAAATTTTTTGCCTTCCACTTTTGAAATAAAAATCACCAAGCTTGTGCCATCCGTTATAGATTGTGGGATTTGCCTGATTGACTGTTAATTTTCTCTCGTTTCCGTATGAATCGTAAACATAATAAACTGCGCTATCCGATGTTGATCTGACAACAAAAGCATAAACCTCGTAATATCCATCCTGCGGTATCTCAGCGTAGTATTCAACCCATTGCGGTGTGTTTGATTGAGTCACAAGATATTTTTCACCCCAGTGTGTGTAGCTTGATGCTTTGCTCCACCCGCTGGAATATGAAACATTTATTGAGTCGGAATCATCAATGATGACCGGAGGTATTCTCCAATTTTGAGGTCTATCCGGGATAAGAGCTTTTTGATTCAAAAGAGTCCTCAACGAGTCAAAGTCGTCCGCAAGCGAGCCATAATACCAAACAACAAATCCCTTCAAGTTTTGCTGTCTTACATACTGGATCATTTTTAAAAATTCCGATGTGGTCGGATTTTGACTATCAATTCCAAATAAAATTTTATTTTTGTCGTTCACTCTTCCGAAGATGTTAATGCATTCATTTATAAATTCATTTGCTGTTCTCCTGTAGTTCATCGGCTCAATATAATCAAGCCAGCCATTGTTTATCCAGGTCACCCAATCCTGTAGTTTTTCGTTTTTAGCCCAATCAGGTCCAACTCCAACCGCATTTGTCAATCGCATATCTTTTCTATAAAATTTGACCGAATCGTAAACCATTTTTGCAAATTGATTCAACTTTTGAATTCTCCAGTTTTTCCATTCGGGATCGTTGTAATTTAAAGGTGGTGGAGTTCCATTGTGTTCCTGTTTGTAAAGTTCAACCGTGGCACTGTCATAACCGCAGTTCGGATCGGGGTATCTTATCCTGTCAAGTTCAAATCCGTCAATGTCATATTTTTTTACCATTTCAAGTATAAGTTGAATCAGAAAGTTTTGCACTTCTGGATTTGCGTGCGCCATCCAGTAAAAGTTATAATTAATTTGGTCTTCGGATGAACCTGTGTCAGAGCCGTCACTTCTTTTTGCAAGCCATTCCGGGTGAGTGTCAAAAATTTTTCCCTTTCCGCTGTTCCCCGGAAGATATCCACCCCAGCCACCGATAAAGCCATATTCAAACCACGCATAAACTTCAAGCCCGGCTCTGTGTGCTTCCGCTATCATCTCTTGAAGTAAATCCCTTTCGCCAAGTTGCGGGTCTGTGTAAAGTCCGGTTTCTCTGTAGAAAACTTCACTTCGGAAAAGTGGATAACCCCTTGACCACACGAGCACATAAACCGCATTGAAATTATTGCTCGCTATTATATCCATATCTGAAGCAATTTCAGATTTTGTCTTGTAAGCATTCCCGCTTCTCGGAACATACCAGACACCACGATGTTCATATACCTGTGCAAAAAGATTTAAGGCGAAGAAGAACAGGAGAAAAAGAGATTTTTTCATTGCTGTATCACAATTTTATTTTAAAAGCTTGTAAAGATTTTGACCGAAAATTCTTTGAATTGACTTTGTATCCCATTTAAGATCTTTTAGCTGAGAAATTAAAATCTTTGCTTTTTCAGGATCAGGTGTTAAAAATACCTGTTCTGGTTTGAGCGAATTTGCTTTTGATAAAAATTTCTCCGAATCTGTGAAAACGAAAATAGATTGTGAATCAGCATCAACAGAGTCGGGGTTAAAAATAAGATAATGCTTCTTCACTTTGAATTTTTCTGAAGATGTTCCGTTAAAAACAGGAGTTAAATCTTTGTAAAAATCATTGATGAAATCTACGGTTGATTTCGCTTCTTCACTTGTTGATTTGTCAAAAACTATAAACTTTAATCCGAATCTTGACAGGATTTGCATTAATTGTGGCAAATCGCTGAACAAATTCGCATTCGCAGAGAATAAGATATTTAAGACATCCGGTGATGTGTTGAAATCAGATTTATCTGAAACAATGTTGAAATTTCTATAATCTCTTGTTGCGATGGAATCAATAAAGTAAACTGTTTTGCTCAATTCATCTCTTGAGTTCGTCTGGACTTCAAAGATGACCGTCTCAATATCGTAATTTTTAACCTTTGCTTTGAAGTTGTAAAGCCAATCTTTGCTCAATGAGTCGGGATAAAATTTTATATAAATTGCTGTCCTTGAATTGGCGTAAAGATAATCTTCATATCTTTTTTCTCTTTTCAAACTCTCTGGATAATTCGCAAGTCCAAGTATTACATCGTAAGCGGTGCTTCCAACCTCGCCAAGGACAAATGGTTGAATTTTATCGCTTGTGTCGTCAGTTCGGTGATATTCCGGGTGTTGTCCGGCGGAGATGAAAAAGAATGCAGGTATGCCAAGTTCTTGAAATGGATAATGATCTGAGTTTGCACCGGCGCGAAACTTGCCAAGATTTTTTAATTTTTCAGGCGGGAAAAATTCTTTTATGATGTTCCACATCTGTGGAAAGTTTTCTGCTCCGGCGATATTTATATTTCCATTGCCACGACCGACCATATCAAAGTTAAACATAGCGATGATATTTTCCTTCGGGACAGAAAGATGCGAAGCAAAGTATTTTGAGCCCAAAAGACCCTGTTCTTCAGCAGCAAACAGGACAAAAATTATTGATCTTCTCGGTTTCTCGCCGTTTGCCATCATGCTTCTTGCAAGTTCCATAACAAGGCAAGTTCCCGAGCCGTTGTCGTCAGCCCCGGGATAAATGAAACCTTCTGCGTCAATCCCGTTGTGATCCATATGAGCCCCGACGATTATGTATTCATCTTTTAAATTCTCATCAATCCCCGGGATTAATCCAACAACATTTTTCGTCCATCCATCAAGTTTTTCAACTTTCGTTTCAACCTCAAAAACTTTGTCAATTTCAAATGATCTCGGTTTAAAATTTATTTCACTTCTTAACGCATCAAAACTTATCCCCGTGTTATAAAAAATATCGTCAATTATTTTTCTTCCAATCCATAGTGCCGGCATTTGTGGCGTGTAATACTCCTCGGTTATCGCTCCGCCTCTTACAGGTCTATCTCCCTGAAAATAGAAAACTGCAGACGCACCTTTTTCAAACGCTTTTTTTATCTTGTATCCCCTTGAACCTTCAATCTCAAATTTTCCCTCTTCATCAGGTGGAGTTCCAGCAATGAGAAGAACGATTTTGCCTTTCACATCAACATCAGCATAATCATCTCTTCCTTTTTCCGGGGCTGAAATTCCATATCCTGCAAAGACAACCTTTGATTTAACTTTACCACTTCCGCTGTTTGTCAAAATTGTGAAGTCATCCCCGAGAGAATATTTCGTCTTTCCTTTTCTTCCGTTTATAAGTGTTAATTTTGAAACTTTGTCCTGTGTTGCAAGAATTTTGAAATTCTGGAAGTAAGTTCCATTGTCTCCAAATGGTTTTAATCCAAATTCTTTAAATTTTTCAGCGATCCATTCACTTGCTTTTTCACCTGCAGGAGTTCCAGATTTACGACCCTGAAATTTTTCTGAGGTTAAAACTTTGTTGAAATTCCACGCAGAAATTGAATCAAACTTTGCCTGTGAAAATCCGAGTTCAAATGCGAAAATCAGAAATGTAAAAATGAACTTTTTAAACATCGCTTTCTAAAATTTTGTTTTTGTTAAAAAATAGCAAAAAATTTCTTTCAGTCAAGTTATTTTTTGGGAGAATCTTAATCCGGCAAAATTTGTGTTCTCCGTTTCTTTTGGAAATCCGTTTCTTTTTTCTTATCTTTACATCCCGAGAGAAAAACAAAATTTAAATGGGAAAGATGTTTGAAAATTTTAAGTCAAAGGTTGATGAGATTTCAGAAAGATTTGAAACTTTAAGGAGGTTTCTTTGACATAGAGGGGAAGAGGAAACAACTTGCCGAACTTGAAGAAAAAACCGCAAGTTCTGATTTCTGGAATGACCCTTCAAATGCTCAAAAAGTTATGCAGGAGATAAGCAGAATAAAAGAGTGGCTTAACGATTGGGAAAACGCTCAAAGAATGCTTGAAGATGCGAAAGTGCTGGTTGAACTTGCAGAAGAATCACAGGATATTTCTTTCACAGGTGAATTGCAGAGGGAGATAAAAAAACTTGAGAAGAAAATAGACGAACTTGAACTTAAAAATCTTTTAAGTGGAGAAGACGACCCGAAGAGTGCGATTTTGACAATTCATTCAGGTGCTGGTGGAACGGAAGCGCAGGATTGGGCGGAGATGCTTTTGAGAATGTATTTGAGATGGGCTGAAAGAAATGGATACAATGCGACGGTTGTTGACATCCTTGAAGGCGATGGTGCCGGGATAAAAAGCGCAGTCGTTGAAATTGAAGGTCCTTATGCATACGGTTATCTCAAATCTGAAAGCGGAGTTCATCGCCTCGTCAGAATTTCTCCTTTTGATGCAAATAAAAGAAGACATACATCGTTTGCATCCGTGTTCGTTTATCCCGAACTTGGTGATGAAGATGTGAAGATTGAAATAAATCCTGATGATTTGAAAATTGAAACATTTAGAGCTGGAGGACACGGCGGACAAAATGTTAATAAGGTTGAAACAGCAGTTAGGATAACGCACATACCGACTGGAATAGTCGTTCAATGTCAAAGCGAACGCTCTCAGTATCAAAATAAAATGAGAGCAATGCGCCTTCTGCAATCAAGATTGTATCAACTTCAAAAGGAGAAGGAAAGAGAAAAGCTTGATGAATTTGAAAAACAGAAGAAAAAAATTGAATGGGGAAATCAAATTCGTTCATACATATTCCATCCGTATAATCTTGTGAAAGATCACAGGACCGGTTATGAGACATCAAATGTTCAGGCAGTTATGGATGGTGAAATTGATGAATTTATAAAAGCTTATCTTCTCAACTCCGTCAAAGCAAATTCCAATTAATTTTTCCTCTGCGTAAGATGATTTCAAGTATGACTGGTTTTGGAAAATCCGAGATAAAAAGAGATGGAATTTCTGTTTCTGTTGAAGCTAAAAGTATTAATTCGCGATACCTTGAAATAAATTTGAAACTTCCGAAAATACTTCAATCAAGGGAATTTGAAATTAGAGAGATAATTCGTCGTAAAGTATCCCGTGGAAAAATTTTTGTTGCTGTTGAGTATGAGGTTGACCCTGCGGTTCAACCGCCAGTGCAAATTAATTTTGATGTCGCAAGTTTTCTGGTTAAATCATTGAAAGAGTTAAAGCGAAGGGCGAAAATTAAAGGTGAGATAAAGTTGGAACATTTGCTTGGTTTTTCTCAAATTTTTGATTTCAATCTTGGTGAAGATGTTTCAGAAGATGAATGGGAGATTGTAAAAACGGCGATTGAAGATGCGATTGGTAAATTGGTTGACGCACGAAATAAAGAGGGTCTGGAGCTTGCAAAAGATATTGAAGTCAGAATCAATGCGATTTCAAGGGATGTTGATAAAATTCTTTCAATTTCATCTGAAAAGTTGAAAGAAAGACAGGAGAAATTGAAAGCAAAGATTGAGGAAATTTTTAAAGATGTTGAATTTGATAAGAATCGTCTTGAAGCTGAACTTGTCATGCTTGCGAATAAACTTGACATCACGGAGGAATGTGTCAGATTGAAAAGCCACACGAAGCTTTTCCTTGACACATTAAGAAGCGATGAAAATGCTGTCGGGAGAAAGTTGAATTTTCTACTGCAGGAGATGTTGCGTGAGGCGACGACAATAAATGCAAAGTCAGAGGATACGGAGATCATTTATCTTGTCGTTGGAATCAAAGAAGAAATTGAGAAGATCAGAGAGCAATTGCAGAATGTTGAATAAAAACTTAACATTTTAAAAAATGCAAAGAGGTAGATTAATTGTTGTCTCCGCCCCAAGTGGTTCGGGCAAGACCACGATAGCGAAAAAGATACTTGAGAAATTTCCATTTATAAAGTTTTCTGTCTCTGCCACGACAAGACCGAAAAGAAATGGTGAAGTTGATGGGAGAGATTATTTTTTTCTCACACGGGAAGAATTTGAAAGGAAAATTCAAAACGGTGAGCTTCTTGAATGGGAGGAGATTTACGGGAACTATTACGGAACTCTGAAAAGTGTTGTTGAATCAGCCCTTAAAAACGGTGACATTTTACTTTTTGATGTTGATGTAAACGGTGCGATCTCAATCAAGAAGAAATTTCCAGAAGATGCGGTTTTAATTTTTATAAAGCCACCGAATATTGAGACCTTGAAAGAGAGGTTGAAGAAGCGTAGAACAGAGGATGAGGAACAGCTCAAAAAACGGCTTGAGCGTGTCCCGATGGAACTTGAAAAAGCAAGTTATTTTGATTATATTTTCGTCAACGATAAACTTGAAGACACGGTAAAGGCAGTTTTGAGGGCAATTTTTAACGAAATTGAAAAATGGAAAGCAATTCAAAAACACGAGTATTAAAAACAAAACTTTAAAATTTAAAAAATGGGAATTAAACCGCTTGATTTAAAGAAGATTCAGGAGATAGCTGGAAACACATATGAGGCAATTGTCATAATGGCAAAAAGGGCAAGGCAGATCAATGATGAGAGAAAAGTGGCATTTAATAAACGCCTTGAAGAATTAAAAGCCCTGAAAGCACAGCAACCTCAAACAGCGCCGGAGGAAACGCCCAAGCATTACGATGAAGAACAGACGCCGAAAGCACCGATTGAGCAACTCCAGATAGCTGAAGAATTTGATCAACTCCCGAAGCCAACTGACGCAGCAATTCAGGAATATCTTGAAGGCAAACTCACCTGGAATTACGGGAAAGTAGTTCAGGATAAGAGATGAAAAAATGTTTAAGGTTGAGAGATTAAATTCGGGGAAGCCGATACTTGAAAAAGAAAGTGTTAACCCTTGGGAAAGTAAAGTCGTCTTTAACCCTGCATGTGTTCTCGTTGATGATAAAGAAGAAATTGGACAAATAGTTGAGTCAATAAAACCTGATAAGGAAACCCTTCAAAAGATTCAATCACTTCAAGCAATTTGCTTTCTCATTTACAGAGCCCAGGGGGAAGCAACGGGGAATTTTGATTACAGACGCTCCTCCCTCGGGCTTGCTATTTTCACACCTGATTTAAAACTCATCAAAAGATTTCCTAACCCTGTTTTAAAACCGGAAGAAAGTTTTGAAGACCTTGGCGTTGAAGATCCGAGAATTACGAAAATTGGTGATAGATACTTTATGTTTTACACCGGATATCAAAGCGGTGTTAAGAAAAATAAGATAAACATATGTATTGCGGAGACAAAAGATTTTTTACACTGGGAGAAGCACGGCGTCTTGAAGGGAAAACTTAACGAAGTTGATAATAAAAACGCTGTTTTATTCCCCGAAAAAATTTATAATAAATTTATTCTTCTTCACCGACCTATGGAAGGGGAAAACTCAATGAAAATTCATTTTGCAACCTCAGATGATATACTTGGGGAGTGGAAAGACGAAGGTGTTTTAATTGATGTTGAAACAAAACCGGAATTTACAAAATCCTGGAATGGTGCGGGTGCGCCACCGTTGAAAATATCTGATGATAGATTTTTTATGCTCTATCACATTGGAAATTTCAAAAAAGACGGAACAAGGGAATACGATCTCGGAGTTGCAGTGATTGAAAAAGACACAAAAAATTATATTAAACTTGTTAAGAAATTTGAGCCATTTATGAGACCGGAAACCGAGTTTGAAACAATCGGAGATGCAGAACTTGGTGTTAACAATGTTCTTTTTGTTTGTGGTTCTTATTTTTACGGTGAATATCTTTATTTCCCATACGCAGGTGCTGATAGTGTAATACTTGCTGGAAGAATTCCAAAAAATGAAGTTTTATTCTGGGCTTTATCTTAAATTTTTCTTTACTTAAATGAGGTAAATTGCGTATATTTAAATCAAGAAATCAACAAAAACAAAAAATGCACCTTAAAATGACAGGATTAACATTTCTTGAAAACATCAAAGAGAAAGCAAAACAACTCAAAAAGCACATCGTTTTACCGGACGCACTTGATGAGAGAACCCTTAAAGCAGCGAGAAAAATAGTTGATGAAAAAATTGCCGAAATAACTTTGATCGGTGATGAAGAAAAAATCTATTCGCTTGCTGAAAAGATCGGTGTTAATCTCTCAGGCATTCGGATTGTAAATCCGTTGAAATCCGAAAAGTTAAGCGATTTCGCTCATATTTTTTACAATTTGAGAAAACATAAGGGAATAAGTTTTGAAGAAGCGAAGGAGACGATGAAAAATCCGCTTTTCTTCGGTGCGATGATGGTAAGGGAAGGAATGGCTGATGGAAGTGTTGCAGGTTCAATTTCAACCACCGCAGATGTTTTGAGAGCAGGAATTCAGGTTGTCGGTTTGATGGATGGGATTTCAATTGTTTCAAGTTTCTTCTTGATCGTTTTCCCGAACAAAGTTTATTCGTTTGCTGATTGTGCCGTTGTTCCAAACCCAACAGCAGAGCAACTTGCTGACATTGCGATTACAACAGCGATTAATCATAAAAAACTTGTTGGTGAAGAACCAATTGTCGCTATGCTTTCATTTTCAACCAAGGGAAGCGCACAGCATGAAATGGTGGATAAAGTCGTTCAAGCTACGAAGATAGCAAAGCAAAAAAGACCTGAACTTATTATTGATGGTGAACTTCAACTTGACGCTGCAATTGTCCCTGAGGTTGCAAAAAGGAAAGCACCTGATAGCCCCGTTGCCGGGAACGCAAATGTTTTAATCTTCCCCAATCTTGATGCTGGAAACATTGGCTACAAAATGGCTCAGAGAATGGCTGGAGCAGAAGCACTTGGTCCAATAGTTCAGGGATTGAAAAAACCGTGTTTTGACCTTTCAAGAGGTTGTAGCGTTGAAGATATAGTCAATGTCGTCGCAATAAATTGCGTTATGGGTCAAACGTGAACGAAGATAGGTTTGAAAGAGAAAAATTCAGATTCAAAATTCAGGTTCAGGTTCGGACATTTGACCTTGATTCGTATGGGATTGTGCATAATTCGGTTTATTTGAAATATTTTGAAATTGCGAGAACTGAATATATAAGACAGGCGCTCGGGGTTGAACCCGGGCGTTTTTTTACTGATTTTTACTTTGTGATTGCAAGAAATGTTTGCAACTATATCACGCCCGCAAGATTTGACGAACTTCTTGATGTGTATGCTCGTGTCTCAAAAATTGGAAATTCAAGTTTTGAAATGGAATACCTAATTGAAGAAAACAAAACGAAAAGAAAAGTAGCAACCGGAGAGACGGTTATAGTTTTGCTCAATCGTGAAACATTTAAACCCGAATCGATCCCGCTAAATGTTCGTGAGATGATTTTAAAATTTGAAAATTATGATGTCATCACAAAAGAGAACAAGGGTTAAGATGTTCACCAGTTATGATACATTTAAATCACTTGCCGATAAAGGAAATGTCATCCCTGTTTATGAATCACTTCTTGCTGATACTGAAACGCCTGTTTCTGTGTATATGAAGATAAGAGATAAAAGTCCGTATTCTTTTTTGTTTGAGAGCGTTGAAGGTGGCGAAAAAATTGCAAGATATTCATTTATCGGTTTTAGACCATTTATGATTTTTGAGGCAAAGGGTTTTGACTTCAATTTGAAAATTTTTGATGATAGATTTTATTTTGTTGGAGATGAAATTAAAAGTTTAAAACATCCGCTTGAAGCTCTGAATAAAATTATCTCGCTTTTTAAATCAGTTCACATAGACGAACTTCCGCGTTTTACCTGTGGGGCTGTTGGCTATTTTGGATATGAGAGCATTTCACTGGTTGAAAAAATCCCGCAGGCGAAAATAGATGACATCGGCGCAGAAGATATCTTTCTTATGTTTTTTGATTCGCTTCTTGTTTTTGACAATTTGAAGCGAAGAATTTTCATCATCTCAAATGTTTATAAAGATCAAAACTCGGAAAGTCAATTGAAAGACGAGTATTACAGGGCGCTTGGCAGGATAACCGAGGTTAAATCATTTTTGAGGCGTAGAATTAGCCCCGACATCTCACGTGTTGAACTTGATGAAGAGTTCAAATTTAATATGAGAAAAGATGAATTCATTGAAAAAGTAAATCGCATAAAGGAATATATTTCAAATGGTGATATATTTCAGGCGGTCTTATCGCAGAGATTTGAAAGAAAAATTGAAGGAGACCCGTTTGACATTTACAGAATGCTCAGAGTTGTAAATCCATCGCCGTATATGTATTTTTTAAATGTAGACGATCTTAAGATAATAGGGTCATCGCCGGAGCTTCTCGTAAGGGTTGAAAACGGAATTGTTGAAACAAGACCGATAGCTGGAACAAGGAGGAGAGGAAGAACGCCTGACGAAGATAAGAAACTTGAAATTGAACTTTTGAACGATGAAAAAGAAAAAGCAGAACATTTGATGCTCGTTGATCTTGGAAGAAATGACATCGGAAGGATAAGTTATTTTGGCACAGTAAAAGTTGATCAATTTATGGTGATAGAAAAATATTCACATGTTATGCACATTGTGAGCAATGTAAGCGGAAAGTTAAGAGAAGATGTAAGCCCGATTGATGCTCTTTATTCGTGTTTTCCCGCTGGAACTGTCACAGGTGCACCAAAGATAAGGGCGATGGAAATAATAGCTGAACTTGAACCGACAAAGCGTGGAATTTACGGCGGAGCAATCGGCTATATTGATTTCTCCGGAAACATTGATTTTTGCATAGCGATAAGAACAATTGTGATGAAGGGAAATAAAGCATATTTTCAATCTGGCGCTGGAATTGTGCATGATTCAGTCCCCGAGCGGGAATATCAGGAAACACTTGATAAACTTGAAGCGACATTCAAAGCAGTTGAATTGCTCTGCGAAAATTAACAAATTTTTTTGCGATGATTTTAGTAATTGACAATTACGACTCATTCACATATAACCTTGTTCAATATCTCGGTGAGATTGGTGTTGAAATGGAGGTTGCCCGCAACGATAAAATTACAATTGAAGAGATAAAAGAAATCAAACCGGATGCGATTGTTATTTCACCCGGACCTTGCACGCCATATGAGGCGGGGATTTCAATTGATGTTATAAAACATTTTCACAGGTCAATCCCGATTCTTGGTGTTTGTCTCGGACATCAAGCGATAGGAGTTGCATTTGGCGGAAAAGTTGTAAAAGCCCCTGTAATTATGCACGGAAAAATATCTGAAATATATCACAATGGTTTGGCTATTTTTTCAGGGCTTCCAAACCCGTTTAAAGCGACAAGATATCATTCTTTGATAATTGAGCGTGAATCCTTGCCTGATTCACTTGAGATAACAGCCTGGACAAAAGACGGTTTAATTATGGGCGTAAGACATAAAGAATTTCCCGTGTTTGGAGTTCAATTTCATCCTGAGTCAATTATGACAGAGTTTGGAAAAGAAATTTTAAAAAATTTCATTTACAGGAAATTTGAATAAACTAAATTTTGAATTTGCGATGACGAATAAAATTTTAAGAGATGAGCAGGTCTGGCTTGAAAGCAGACAAAAAGATATCTGGCGAATTTTCAGAATTATGGCTGAATTCGTTGAGGGTTTTGATCAGATGACAAAACTTGGTCCCTGTGTTTCAATTTTCGGTTCAGCAAGGACGAAACCTGGACACAGATATTACGAAATGGCTCGGGAGGTTGCGAAAGAACTTGTCAAGTCCGGATTTGGAATTATAACCGGCGGAGGTCCAGGGATAATGGAAGCAGCAAATCTCGGAGCAAAAGAAGCAGGAGGATTATCGGTTGGAATTAACATTGAACTTCCGCTTGAGCAGAAATTCAATCCTTATGTTGATGTAGGAATTGAATTCAGACATTTCTTTGTGAGGAAGGTTATGTTTGTTAAGTATGCGCAGGGTTTTGTCGTTTTACCCGGTGGATTTGGAACTTTAGATGAATTTTTTGAAGCTGTGACTTTAATTCAAACCGGAAAAACCACTCGTTTCCCCGTTGTTTTAATGGGAAGTGAATACTGGCAGGGGTTGATTGATTGGTTGCGGGATAAAGTTTTAGCTGAAGGGAATATATCGCCTGAAGATATGACCATATTTGAATTAACCGATGACCCGAAAGAAGCAGCAAGGATAATAACGGAATTTTATCAGGAAAATGTTGTGTCACCGAATTTTTAAAAAATTTGTTTTTACTTATGATTCAACTTCAAAACTTGACAAAGAAGTTTGGTGATTTTGTGGCGGTTGATAATTTAACACTTGAAGTTAAATCGGGTGAATTTTTTGGTTTTCTTGGTCCAAACGGAGCTGGAAAAACAACAACTATAAAAATGATAGCTGGTTTAATTCAGCCAACGAGTGGGAAAATTTTCATCTGCGGAATAGATGCTCTTAAAGAACCCGAGCGAGCAAAAAGCTTGCTTGCCTATGTCCCGGATCAACCCTTCATTTACGATAAACTCACCGGGCGAGAATTCCTATACTTTATCGGCGGACTTTTTAAAATGAAAAAAGATGTCATAAAAGAAAAAGTTGATTTCCTTGTTGAACATTTTGAGATCGGGAGATGGATTGATAAAAGAGTTGAAGAATATTCTCAGGGGATGAAACAGCGTGTTATAATTGCCTCCGCACTTCTCCACGATCCAAAAGTTATAGTAATTGATGAACCAATGGTTGGGCTTGATCCAAGAAGTGCAAGAATAGTTAAAGATACATTGAAGCAAAAGTCAAAAGAAGGTGTCACGATTTTTATGTCAACTCATTCACTTGAAGTTGCTGAGGAGCTTTGTGATACGATAGGTATAATAAAAGATGGGAAATTAATTGCAAAATTTGACGCAAAGGAAATTGAGGAATTTAAACAAAGTCGTGATGGAAAACTTGAATCTCTTTTTATTGAATTGACAAAGTAAATTTAGATTTGAGATGTCAGAAGTTGTTTTGATTTTGAAATATAAATTGATTTCAATTTTTAAGTCAACTCTTGATTCAAAATGGGGAAGTGTTTTAAAAGAGCTTGCGTCAATATTTGTATTCACGGGATTTGCACTTTCAACTTTCATATCTTCAAATTACGCAACCGCTTATCTTCTTTCTGAGGCGAAAATTGGACTTTTTCTCTTCCACAGGGTTTTATCAATGCTTCTCTTTGTCCTTTTCGTTCTTGTGAGTTTGGGCAATATCATCGTCGCTTATTCAACCCTTTACAAGAGCAGGGATATAGAATTTCTTTTAACAACGCCTGTTAAACCGATAAAAATTTACATAGTTAAGTTTCTTGACAATTTCTTTTACAGCTCTTCAACGATGTTCATTTTCATTTCGGCAATTTTGCTTGGCTATGGAAGTTATTTTATGAAGCCAGTTGGATTTTATGTTTTCTCATTTGCAGGTGTGGTAGTGCCATTTATGCTGATGTCAGCATCTTTGAGCATAATAATTTTGATGTTAATTTTGAAACTTTCTCAGAAGTTTGACATAAGGAAGCTTGCGGTGATCGCTGGCTTGATTTATGCCCTTGCTGTTTATCTTTATTTCAAAAGCACGAACCCGATGAAGTTATTTACCGAAGTTATGAGATATTATCCGTATGTTGATCAATATTTTTCACAGCTTGACCCATCAATTGCAGTTTACCTGCCAAATCACTGGGTTGCTGAAATTTTTTATTTCAGCGCAAGAGGAAATTCGGAAATGGTTATGAGATATTTCTTGATATTGATCTCTGCGACAATTGGAATTGTTCTTGTAAACTTTGGAATTGCACGAAAACTTTATTTTGATACACTTTTCATTGCGTTTGATTTGAAAAATCGGATAAAGAGAAGATTTGAGATTGAAATTTTGAGCTTTTATAAAAAATCAATCTTTCATCCCCAACTTGAAGTTTTCATAAAGCGTGACCTTAAAACATTTTTGAGAGAACCAAGCCAGTGGGTTCATCTTTTGATAATGCTTGTCCTTGTGTTGATTTTTATAATGAGTTTGGTAAAAATGCGTTTGTATAGAGTTGAGCCACAGATTCTATCGCTTGCTTTTGTTGCGATTTTCTCTTTTAATGTTTTTCTGATCGCATCAATTGTAATCCGATTTGTTTATCCCCTTATCTCGCTTGAGGGGATGAGCTACTGGGCTGTGAGGTCATCACCTGTTAAATTAACACTTCTCTATTTGCATAAATTTATAATTTCTTTCCTTCCGATTTTGTTAATTTCTGAAGCAATCGCCTATGCTTCTGTTTTCCCATTTGGAAAAGATCCAAACATTGGAATTTTGATAACTTCTGTGAGTTTCTTTGTTGCTTTAACTTATGTTTCACTTGGGTTGGGGATGGGCGGATATTTTGCTAATTACTTTGAGAAAAGTCCAGTCAGGATTGCATCTTCAAGGGGTGCGACGATAACTTTTCTGCTCGGTCTTGTGCTGATCTCAATTTTTACAGGCATTATATTTTTCCCGATAACTTTTTATTTCCAATCATTCAAATTTAATGTTGAATTTTTCAAGTCAGCTATTCTTGGTAGTGCTATTTCATCTTTAGGGCTTTCATCTTTTTTCAACTGGCTTGGTTTA
>CAZQJI010000022.1:0-29974 GCA_964593475.1 uncultured Bacteroidota bacterium
AATTTGCGGTTTAATTTTTGTTAATCTAAAAACAAAAAGGAGGGAGGAGAAATGAAAGTTAAAACATTATTAACAGCGATTTTATTTTCAATTTGTGTATTTTTGCTTTCATTTATATATGGTTATTTTTTATCTGATGCATATGCTGAGAGACCATCAGTATGTCAAGGACCCGCTGTTTATTGCACCAGTGAAACTATTTGTTGGCCTTGCGGTGATCCTTGGGAGTGGAAAACATGTTGCATAGTTTTCGTTTATACGATGTATTGGAATGTTTAAAAAATTGGGTCATTAATATGAAATTTTTATTTAAAATTTTGCTTGTATTTATCTCAATTTTGGGATTTTTTGTCGGCTATCATTTCAAATTATCAAGATTTCATAATATTGAGTTTAATTTATCATCTGAAGATTTTGCAAAGGCATGCAGACAGGAGAGAACAGGTAGAATATGGAAAGAGGTGAGATTGGATACAGTTTTTTCAATCAGAAATTATAATAGCAATCCAATTTTTTATCCGCTGAAGGTATATGTTGATAGCCATGGCGATATTTATGTTCTTGATGTTTATACACCTGCTGTTTTGAAGTTTTCATCGCGGGGTAGTTTTATCCATAAATTTGGCAAGGGGAAGGGCGAAGGTCCCGGGGAATTTGAGCAACCTACCGATTTTTCCATTTCACCGGATGGTTATTTGTATGTAAGCGATTTATCAACCCATCTTGTTAGTGTTTTTGATTCAGTTGGTAAACTTATTCAGGCGATAAGGATAGATGGAGCGCCTGGTCGTATAGTTGGTCTTTTTGATAAAAAATTTATTGTTCAGCGTTTTGGTATTGGTGATATGTTTCAGAAGTATGATATTGCAGGTAATTTGTTGATTTCATTTGGAAAATTTTTCAAGGAACAGAATTCATATGCGATTCCGATTGATTTGAAGATGTTTTTTGATGGGAGGAATGTTTATTGTGCTTTTATTCGTGGGGGTTATTTGTTGTCATATGATGTTGATGGTCAATTGAATTATCTTTGCGAGACGATAGATAAGTTTCCTTTTCCAGAAGTAAAAGTTAGCCAGGGAAGAGAAAAAGATGCGAAGGTTATAAGGGTTATGCTTGATCCTGATGCCCCTGTTTCAGCTTTAGATTTGAGCGTTAGCGATTCTTTGATTTACATACTTGCTGGGACAGCTTCAAAGAAGGAGGGCGCTGTGGTTATAGATGTTTATAACAAGTTTAATGGGAAATATTTATTTTCCTTCAAGTTTTCAAAGCTTACGGATACAGAGGGTATTCAATCCTGTGTTATATCTGGTGGAAATCTTTATACATGTGAAATTTTGAAAGGTGGAACTACATGTGTGAGAAAGTATAGGTTTAGAATATTTTGATTAGTTATTGTTATTTTTGGTGGGGCTTTATTTTTAGAGCATCAAAGCTATGCTGCGGAACAGAATGAATGTTGCTCCACGCTCGGGGCTTGTTGTAAGTGTTCCGGGAGTTGTTGGGCAAATAGCACAAGTTGTGGATGTTCGTAATTTTTGATAATTTTAATGAAGTGAACCCGGGGCTTGTTAATTAGATATCACCCCGGGTTTTTAATTAAAACATAACTAAAATTTGGAATGATTTTACTTTATTATTTGCTGATTTTATTTTGCAATTTCAATATGTATTCTCAAGGGGATAAGTCAATTAGTTTATATAAAGATTTGCTTATAGAAAGTGAGTATATTGGTCTTGTTCAGGGGATTGCTGTAGATAGCAAAGGTCGGATATATGTTGGTGATTTGCTTAATCAAAACATTCATGTTTTCACCAAGTCGGGCGAATATTTAAAATCTATAGGTAAAAAAGGAGAAGGTCCTGGGGAATTCAAAATTATTGGTGGATTACAGATATATGACGATACATTATTTGTATATGATTGGATGCTTTACAGAATCACAGTGTTTTCACCGGATAAGTTTGATAAACCAGAGTATACAATAAAAATTCCAGTTTCACCTAAGGGAGAAAGACCTACGATGATAGGTTTTGAAAATCTTGGTTTCACAGGATTGTGGTTGCTCGGGAGCGATTTCCTTATTCCATATTCAAGGGGGTTTTCAGCTTCCGATCTTGGTAAACCTGTGTATGTAAATTTCTATAGGATTGGTCGCAATGGTCAGTTTATAGTTAACGAACCTTTGTTTTCTATTGAAGATAAGAGATGGTTTGTTATATCAGGTGGTGAAAAGTTTATGGTTTTAATGAATCCAGTTGGAAGTGGTCCTGTTGTTTATGTAAAGGGTAAAAGGGTATACTATGGTAGCAATGAAAATTTAGATATTAAATTTATCAGCATTGATGCAGAAAATACAAAAGTTGCTTATACAATTAAATATCCGACCAAACGTATATCTGTTACTGAGGAGATGTTAAAAAACTTATTATCGCAAAAGTTAGATATGGGCGTGATAAGAGAAGTAAGGCGTCAAATTCCAAAATATATGCCAGCATTTAGAGATTTTTTAGTTGATGATAGAAATAGAATTTGGGTTGCTTTGAATGGAGAAAATTTAGATAAGACCATATGGTTGATTTTAAGCGATAAAGGAGAGAAAATCGGTGAATTTCATCTACATAGCTCTGTTATTTTCAAAGTTGTGAAAAATGGATATGCTTACGGTATTCTAACTGATAAAGAGGGACTTCAAAAGATAGTCAGATATAAAATAGTGGAGAAATGAAATTTGAGCAGAGGTTGAACAATTTTTTAACTGTTATTTTAGTTATTTGTGCATTAATAGTGACTATACTTGTTGTGAGGCGTGAATTATTCTTACGCCGAAATGATTTATCTTATCAAATAGTTAAAATTAACAATTGGGAGATTTTATTGAGAGGTGGACAAATTATAGGAAATAGAGATGCTGCGGTTTATATAGTTGAATTTTTTGATTATGAATGTCCATACTGTAAAGAAATGGAGATGGTTTTAAAGAAGCTTATCAATAAGTATAAAGACAGGATTTCTTTAATTAGATATAACTTCCCATTGCCAAACCATAAATATAGCTATGATGCCGCTATTGCGTCTTTATGCGCAAGCAAACAGGACAAATACGAGAATTTTCATGAGATATTAAGATGGTAGATGGGATTCTTTGGCAGTTCTGGCAGGGATACGAGATATATTATCTTTTCGCAAGTGCCTTTTAGATAAAGATGTGCATAATAGAATTCAAAACGAGATAAACATTGCGAAAAGATTTAATATCCAAAGCGTTCCAACTATTATAGTTAACGGTTACATGATTCAAGGTATGATAAATGAAGAGCGATTAGACGAGTTGATTCAAAAGTTAATGAAATAGCCTATGACTTTATAGTCTAACTTTGGGGAGCTTAATTTTTGTTAATTTAAAAACAAAAAGGAGGGAGGAGAAATGAGCATTGTGAGTTCAATAAGGAAATTTTTAGTGATTATTATTTTCTTTGCCCTACTTGTTTTAAATATTTTGAAGGTTTATGATATCGTTGTTTCTAGGGAAAGCAGCGTTTGTGCGAAATTAGGTTGCTGGTGGACCGGGATTTCGGTTTGTTATGATTGGAATGGTGGCAGATGCTTTTATCCTTATACAGTGGTTCAATAAAAAAATCGGGTTGTGATAATGAAGTGGTTCTTTTTTGTTTCGTTATTTATTTCTGTCATTTTTAATAGTTTAACTAAAGATGATAGAAAATGGAGAGATGTAAAGGTTTTTAAAGAGCTTGAGTATACTTTGCTTTTCCCTGCTCTTGTGAGGACAAGTTACGATGGTAAATATGTTTATGTCCTGGATTATGGTGATTTGAAGATCAAAAGATTTTCAGGCGATGGGAAATTTTTGAATGAATATGGTAAAGGTAAGGGGGAGGGTCCGGGTGAATTCAAGAATCCAACAGATTTTGTCGTTGATAGAAGTTATAATGTCTGGGTGTGTGACCCTTCAAATGGGCTTGTGACGATTTTTAAGGAGAACGGTGAAGTTTTAAAGACAATGAGGTTAAAAAGTGTTCCGCTGAGATTGAAACTTGTCGGTGAAAAGTTGCTTGCGATAAGACCTGTCACAACGGGTGATTATCTTGTTGAGGTTTATGATTTAGATGGTAATTTCAGATTTGGTCTTGGCAAAGAGCTTACATCTTTGCAGAAAGACGTTTTATTTGGAGGCTGGATGGATTCTGAGGGTGAATTTTTATATTATGGTTTTGAGAGGCTGAGTTATATTTTAAGTTTTGATTTAAAAAATGGAAAAATTAATTATATGAAGAGAACTGTTGATGAATTTCCAGATCCAAAGATTGAAACTTTTTCGGTTAATGGTCATATTGTGCGTGGTTTGCCAAAGGATGCTCCTTTTTCAACTATGAGTTTGAATGTTAAAAATGGTATGATTTTTATAAAATCAGGGGCGAATTGGCGTAAAAAAGAGGATGTGACGATTATTGATGTTTATTCTACCTCTGATGGTGAATACAAGCATTCTTTTAAGATTCCAAAAAGAATGGGAGTAGTTTATTTTGATGGCAATTTTATTTATGGTATAAGTGATACAGTCGTGATCAAGTGGAGGGTTAAATTTTAATTGATGCGCTGACAATCTAATGAATTGATGTTTGGGCAAAGCTCACTAAGTGGGGAATAGTTTAAGATTATCACATACAGGAAAGTTAAGTTCGCTTTAAATTTGACTTTAGATGAAATTTTTATTATATTTGCATAGACATTTGTCTATATATCTATTTGCAACAAACATCAGTTAGCATGGCGAAATTGAAAGTTTCTAAAATTGCAAAAGCACTTTCGGATGAAACGAGATGTAAAATTTTTGAGTTGATAGCGAGGTCAAAAGAAATAAGTTGTAAAGAGATAACGGAGAAAATTGGTTTGAGGCAACCGACGATTTCGCATCATTTGAAGGTGTTGCAAGAAAGCGGGCTTGTAAATGTCAGAAAAGAAGGGCAGTTTCATTATTTCAGTGTAAATGGAGAAACTCTTAAAAATTTCGCGGATTATCTTTCAAAATTTTTTAGTTGAAAAATGCTTGTTAAAAGTGTTAAATATCGCAGAGTTTATAAGGTCATTCCAGGTATGGAAGTTGTTGATGGTGCTGGTGTAAAGTTAAGGCGATATATTGGTTCGCCTTATTTGAATTATCTTGACCCGTTTCTTTTGCTTGATGAGTTTAAAAGCAATGATCCAGATGATTATATAGCCGGTTTCCCACCGCATCCGCATAGGGGATTTCAAACCTTGACTTATATGATAAGTGGTGATTTTGAGCATAAGGACAGCACCGGGAGTAGCGGGATTTTAAGCGCTGGGGGTTTGCAATGGATGAACGCAGGAAGCGGGATTATACACAGTGAAATGCCTATTATGAGGGAGGGATTTCTATGGGGTTATCAACTCTGGTTAAATTCTCCATCAAGTGAAAAAATGAGTGATCCGTTTTATCATAATTTTAAAGCAATTGAGATAAATAAGGGCGATGTTAAAATTAATCTTCTGTCCGGGGGATTTGAACAGTTTGAACAAAAGAGCTGGGCTTATTATCCCGTGCTTTATCTTGATGTGAGATTGTTAAAGGGTGGGGAATTTGTGTATGAGGTTGATGAAAAAATGAATTCATTTTGTGCTGTATCTGATGGAGAGATTAAGTTTGATGATGGAACGAGAGTTAAAAGTGGAAAACTTGCTATTTTGATTGATGGAAATTACATAAAATTTTCTGCAGTTGATGATTCAGTTGTTCTTATCGGATGTGGTAAACCACTTAATGAGCCGGTTGCAAGATGGGGTCCTTTTGTGATGAATACGATGGAGGAAATTTATCAGGCGATTGAAGATTATAGAACAGGTCGTCTTGTTAAGAAAAAAGCAGTTGATATTTAAAAACAAAAATAAGGAGGGCTTATGTTAACAAAACTTTCAAACAAAGTTATTCAGGATATAACTTTGCTTATCGTGAGGTTGATCCTCGGGGTCATATTTATTGCGCATGGATATCCGAAATTGTTTGTTTTTGGAATTACGGGTTTTGCACAATTTTTATCTCGGCTTGGTGTTCCATTGCCGGGATTTTTTGCAGTTGTTGTAACCTTAGTTGAATTTCTCGGTGGAGTTGTTTTGATACTTGGGATTTTTTCAAGATGGGCTGGGCTTTTGCAGGCAATAGATATGATTGTTGCGACGCTTCTTGTCAAAGTTAAAGTTGGGTTGATTGTTCCACCAAATCAGCCGGGGACAGGGGCAGAACTTGATCTTGCTCTTCTTGCAGGTGCACTGGTTATACTTGTTTTTGGTCCCGGGTCAATCTCAGTTGAACTTGGGTTATTAAAAAAGGAAATTTCTTAAAACAAAATTTCAGGAGGCATAAAATGGAGGCAGTTTGGATAGTGGGACGAATTTTATTTTCGGCTCTTTTCATTATGTCTGGTTTCGGGCATCTCAGAAATTATAAAGATATGGTTCAATACGCTCAAATGATGAAAGCGCCGGCTCCAAATGTTACTGTTCCACTTACAGGTGTGATGATAATTCTTGGTGGTTTAAGTGTTTTATTTAATTTTTATACCACGATTGGCGCTGTTTTGCTTCTCATATTTCTTGTTCCAACTGCTTTTATAATGCACAGATTCTGGGGAGTTCAGGACCCCGGACTTGCGGCTAATCAAATGGCTCATTTTTTTAAAAATCTTTCACTTGCGGGTGCATCATTGATAATTATCTATCTTGATTATGTTAAAAATTTGCAATAGTTAAAATTTAGAAAAGCTCCGACACCAGGTCGGGGCTTAATTTTTTATAGAAGCTCAAAGATCCCAGCAGCTCCCATCCCACCACCTATGCACATTGTGACCATTCCATATCTTACATTTCTTCGCTTCATCTCGTTTAAAATTGTTACCGTTAATTTTGCACCTGTGCAGCCGAGGGGATGTCCGAGTGCTATTGCACCGCCATTGACATTTATTATCTCTTCATTTAATCCAGCGAGTTTTATCACAGCAAGTGATTGAGCCGCAAATGCTTCATTTAACTCAATAAGACCTATATCTTCAAGTTTTAGTCCAGCAAGTTTCAATGCTTTTGGAATTGCTTCAACAGGACCTATGCCCATTATTTCAGGTGGAACTCCAGCAACAGCGTATGAGACGAAACGAGCCATTGGTTTAAGTCCAAGTTCAAGTGCTTTCTTTTCAGACATCACAACAACGACAGCAGCTCCATCGCTCATCTGTGAAGAATTTCCAGCGGTTACAGTTCCGCCTTCTTTGAAAGCTGGTTTTAATTGTGCTAATTTTTCAAGTGATGTATCCGGGCGTGGTCCTTCATCTGTGTCAAAAATTTTCTCTTCAGCGACTTTTTCACCTTTGCCGTTTATGTATTTATTTACAACTTTTAACGGAACGATTTCATCTTTAAATTTTCCATCCTGAATTGCTTTGATGGCTTTTTGATGACTTTTCAAAGCGAATTCGTCTTGCATTTGTCTTGTTATCTGATATTTTTCTGCGACTCTTTCAGCTGTCAATCCCATACTTATATAAACCTCCGGATAATTTTCAGCAAGATATGGATTTGCGGAAAATTTGTTTCCCGTCATCGGAACCATGCTCATTGATTCAACTCCACCTGCAATTATCACATCTGCGTAGCCGAGTTTAATTCTTTCTGCTGCGAATGCAATTGATTGAAGACCTGATGAACAAAATCTGTTTATCGTCATAGCCGGGACACTTACAGGAAGACCGGCTCTTATGCTTGCGATTCTTGCAATGTTTAAACCCTGTTCACCCTCCGGGAATGCGCAACCTATTATCACATCGTCAATTTCTTCCGGTTTTAGGTTCGGGGTTCTTTTTACAGCTTCTGAGATAACAGTTGCCAACATTTCATCGGGACGAAAATCCTTTAATGTACCTTTTTTTGCTTTGCCGACAGCTGTTCTTACAGCTGTGACTATTACTGCGTCTTGCATTTTTGTTCTCCTTTTTATTTTTAAGCTTTTAATTTCTTAACGGCTTACCATACTTCAATATATACTGCATCCTTTCCTGAGTTTTTTTCTCACCGCATAAACTCAAAAATGCCTCTCGTTCAAGGTCAAGTATATGCTGTTCACTTACGATTTGAGGTGAGGTGAAATCACCACCAGACATTATATAAGCAAGTTTCTTTCCGATGTGTGCTTCATACTCTGTTATGTAATTTGCTTCTTTCATAAGGTAAATCCCAACAAGAAAGTTTGCGTAAAGTTGTTTTCCGAGAGCAATTATTTCAGCTGGAAGTGGCGGTTTATATCCTTCTTCAACCATTGCAAGGGCAATTTTTTTCGCATCGTTTATCAAATAATCTTTGTTCATTGAGATTGTGTCTGAGTCGCGGAGGTATCCAAGTTTTTTTGCTTCAAGTGCGCTTGTTGAAACCTTTGCAAATGCAATTGTTTCAAAAGCTTCCCTTATAAATGGTGTTAAGTCAATGTTTTCCTGCTTTGGTGCTTTTTGAATTGCTCTTAAAAGCATCTCTTTGGTTCCACCTCCAGCTGGAATAACACCAGCGCCAATTTCAACAAGTCCAATGTAACTTTCTGCGTAAGCACGAACTTTTGGAGCATGCAATACAATTTCACATCCGCCACCAAGCGTCATCCCGTGTGGAGCGACGACAACCGGCTTTGGCGAATATTTGATTCGCATATTCATCCTTTGAAACATTCGCACTGCTCTGTCAATTTCATCCCATTCCCCTTCCTGTGCTAACATCAAAATCATCATAAGATTTGCACCGGCGGAGAAGTGTTGTCCTTGATTTCCTATCACAAGCGCTTCATAATTTTTCTCAAGCTCATTTAAAGCGTAATCAGCCATCACAAGTATGTCCTCACCGATTGCGTTCATCTTCGTGTGGAATTCAAGACAAATAACGCCATCACCCAGATAAATTAAACTTGCTCCGGCGTTTTGTTTGATTATCTTTGTTTTATCTTCTTTTACAAGATCAAGATTGATTATCTCTGGCTTTGTTTTCATCTCAATGTAATCTTTCGCACCAACGACATCGTAAAAGTAAATTTTTCCATTTTTTCTTTCGTAAAATTTTTTCTTTCCTGAAGCGACCATTTCCTTTACCCAATCAGCGACTTTGAAACCTTCTTTCTCAATCCTTTCAATTGAATTTTCAACACCGATTAAATCCCACATTTCAAACGGACCGAGTTCCCAGTTAAATCCCCATTTCATTGCGTTGTCAATATCAATGATCGTATCACTTATCTCGGGTATTCGGTTTGATGCGTAAGCTAAAACCGCGCCTGTTGTCTTCCAGAAAAATTCACCCGCTCTGTCTTTTGCATTCATAAGGATTTGAATTTTATCCTTTAATCCTTCCGTTGCTTTTGCCATTTCAAGCGAACCGAATTTAACCTTTTGTCTTTCCCTGTAATTCATCGTTGAAAAGTCAAGGACAAAAATTTCACTTTCGCCGTTCTTCTTAACTCTTTTGTAAAATCCCTGTCCGGTTTTTTCGCCTAACCATTTGTTTTCAATCATCTTTTGGATTACATCCGGAACTTTGAAATATTCTCTCATCTCATCATCAGGGACGGCGTTGTAAAGGTTGTTTGCAACATGAACAAGTGTATCAAGCCCGACAATGTCAAGTGTTCTAAATGTTGCGCTTTTTGGTTTGCCTGTGACAGGTCCTGTTAATTCGTCAACTTCTTCAATTGTAAAACCATTTTGAAGCATATAATGCAGGACATACATAACTGCGAAGACGCCAATTCTATTGGCGATGAAGTTTGGCGTATCTTTGCAGTAAACAATTCCTTTACCGAGGACTTTTTCACCAAATTCCGAAATCGTCTCAATGACTTCTTTTGATGTCTCATTAGTTGGAATTATTTCAAGAAGTTTCATATACCTTGGTGGATTGAAAAAGTGTGTTCCGAGGAAATGTTTACGGAAGTCATCGCTGAAACCAGCGGCAATTTCGCTTATGCGAATGCCCGATGTGTTTGTGCTTACGATTGTTCCGGGTTTTCGCACTGATTCAACTTTTTTGAAAAGTTCTCTTTTGATGTCAAGTCGTTCAACAACGGCTTCAATTATCCAGTCAACTTCCGAGAGCCAGTTCAGATTATCTTCAAAGTTTCCAATTGTTATAAGTTTTTCAAGTTCCGGGACGAAGAATGCGTTTGGTTTCAATTTTTTTGCTCTTTCAAGACCTTCGCGAGCGATTCTGTTCCTGACCTCGGGGCTTTGAAGTGTTAAACCTTTTGATTTTTCTTCTTCTGTTAATTCTTTCGGGACAATGTCAAGAAGGTATGAGGGTATTCCTGCGTTTGCGAGGTGTGCTGCGATTTGGGCGCCCATTACGCCCGCGCCAAGAACTGCAACTTTTTTGATAGGTCTCATTTTTGTTCCATTTTTATTTTGTGATGTTTTTAAATTTCATTCTTTATAGAATGATTCAATCAAATCGCGATATCTTGCCTCAACATTTCTTCTTTTAACTTTAAGCGTTGGTGTCAGATAATCTTCATCAATTGTCAATACCCCATCAATTACGGCAAATTTTTTGATCGTTTCCCATTGTGCAAGTTTTGTGTTAACTTCATCAACAATTTTTTGATATAATTCTTGAACTTTCGGATGGTTTACAAGTTCTGAATTGTTTGAATAAGTTATGTTGTTTTCCTGTGCAAATTGTTTCAGTGATTCAAAATTTGGGAAGATAAGGGCAGAGGCAAATTTCCTGCCTTCACCGATTACAACTGCTTTGTCAATATAAACATTTGCGGAGAGAAGATTTTCAATAACCTGCGGAGCGATAAATTTTCCGCCACTTGTTTTTATAAGATCTTTTTTTCTGTCGGTTATAAAGAGAAATCCATCTTTATCAATGTAGCCGATGTCTCCAGTTTTAAACCAGGTGTGGTAAAAAGCTTTTGCGGTTGCTTCTTCGTTTTTGTAATAACCTTTCATCACATTTGGACCATCAACCAAAATTTCGCCATCTTCAGCGATTTTAACTGCAACGCCCGGAATAATTGGACCAACGGAGCCAATTCGGTTTCTCTCAAGTCGGTTAACGGCGATAACCGGTGATGTTTCTGTTAAGCCATATCCCTGTAGAACGGGAATTCCAGCAGCTGTGAAAATCCTTGCAAGATCAGGTCTCAAAGCAGCGCCACCGGAGACAATAAATCTAAATCTACCACCAAATCTTGCCCGCAGTTTTTTATAAACAAGAATATCCGCAATTTTATGTTTGATCCTATATGAAAGGGGAAATTTCTTCTCCGGGTCATATTGTCTTGCTATATCCATTGCCCAGTTGAAAAGTTTACGCTTCAATGGTGACATCTTTTGAACCTGTGCAAGCATTCTCTCTTCTGCCTTCTCAAGAAATCTCGGAACGGTTGTCATCACAGTTGGCTTGACTTCAATGAGATTGTCGGCAAGTTTATCTATTGATTCAGCATACCAGATTTGAATTCCAATGTAAAGGTAGAGGTAAATTATCATTCGCTCAAAGATGTGAGAAAGCGGAAGATATGTAAGTGCAACTTCTTCTGGTGCGTTCCAGGTGAAAAGCGAAGCACAAGTCGTTGCGTTAGAAATCAAATTTGAATGTGTGAGCATAACACCTTTTGGTTCCCCCGTTGTCCCGGATGTGTAAATTATTGTTGCGAGGTCATCTGGTTTAACCTTTGATTTCAATTCATCGTAAAGCGAAGGATTTTCATTGTTAAGTTTTTCACCTAACAATTCAAGTTGTTCAAGCGTCATAACATCCGGGGATGGCGGTTCTTTTTCAAATGTTATGACTTTTTCCTTAAACCCGAGTTTTTCAAGCACGGGCAAAACACGCTCATAAAGCTGTTTTGTTGAGATGAAAATTAATTTTGATTCTGAATTTGTGAGTATGAATTCAACCTGTGGAAGCGCCTGGGTTGTGTAAATTGGCACATCAATTGCACCAAGCGATAATATGCCAAGATCTGTCATCGTCCATTCCGGGCGACTTTCGGATAGAAGAGCAACTTTATCCCCGAAGCGAACCCCGAGGGAGTAAAGTCCAAGGGCAATGTTCTTAACACGTCTTGCAACTTCGTCCGCAGGTAGAGATTTCCATACCCCTTCGGGTGATTTGTAATTTAGAAGTTTCGGGTTTCGGTATGTTTTAACCCCGAATTCAAAGAGCTCAACAAGATTTTGAAATTGCGTCATAACAATCATCCCCGTTTGAGTTTTATTTTAAGAACAAAATCCAGTTAAAGTTTAAAAATTTTCTTTAAAAAGTCAAATCTGAGCAAAATTTTATCGGGATTTGAAAAGTTGGGTGGGTTGCTTAAGATTTGTGGGCGCTGCAGGATTCGAACCTGCGACCTCTACCGTGTGAAGGTAGCGCTCTGGACCAACTGAGCTAAGCGCCCTTAATTCTCATCTAAATTTAATAAATACACGCAAATAAACGCAAATTTCAACTTTAGGAATAAATTTTGTTCTCCGCGAGTTTTAACTGAATAAACTTTATCTTTGCTTTTATTGTCTCATCATTTGGATTATGCTTCAGTAAAATTTGATAGCATTTCAGCGCTTCCTCAAAATTTGCACAGCCAATATATGCCAGCGCGAGAATTTTCATTGCGTCGTTGAAAAATTTTGAACTCTCACAATTTTTGAAATCACTTAACACCTGAATCGCCTCATCAAACCTCCGCAATCCAACAAGGCACATTCCAAGATTGTATCTTATTTCATCATCTTTATTGAAGCTCAAAGCCATCTTCAAGTTTTTGACAGCATTTTCAAGGTCACCATCAATTTGCGATATACCGGATAAAACTTTGAAAATTTCAAACGATGGTTTAAGTTCTGAAATTTCTCGTAAGACATTAATTGCATTCCTTATCCCGAGTTTATATTCTTCAACAAAGAAATCAATTATCGTATTGTGCAAATTTCCGTCGTGAATAATTTTTAAAAGATGCTCCTTCATTTTTTTGTAATTTCCAATTTTGAAATAACAAGCCATCAATTTAAAATGTATCTCATTTTCTTCAATTAAGTTTTCAACCGAGACATCAAGCGCCTTTCCTTTTGAGATCGCCTTAAAATTTTGAAGTGCTTTTTCAAAAAAGTTTTTTGCGATGTGAAAACTTGAAAGTTTTGCATGAGCAAGCCCACTAAAGTAATATGAGGTCAATTGGCATGGGGCAAGTTTTGATGATTTTACAAAGTAATTAAGCGCTTCATAATATCTTCCATTGTGAATTTCATATTTACCAATGATGTTGTAAATTGATGCAAGAAGTGGATTCCCGAGATTTGATTTTTCTTTTGGTATTGAAATCGCTTTTTTCAACCATTCAATCCCCTCTTCTTTATTACCCGTTAAGATCTTGATTATTCCGATATGATAGCAGGCGTAAGCGTTGTCAGGGTTCTCTTTAATTTCTTCAAGAAGTAAATTTAAATTTCTTTCATATTTTTTGTTCATAATTTCGTCGTCCTGTGCGTAGCCCAGATGCGTGATTGTTATGTCTGACTTTCCAATCTTTCCGCCATTTCTTAAAATTGATGGTGTTATCTGTTCATGAATTCGTCCCTCAAATTTTATCCACTCCTTTTTCCTGAACAATCTCGGATATTCATTTATCACATCCGGTTTTCCATCCTTGCCAAGGTTTACGACTCTGACATAGAGAGCATCAAAATTTGAATTGAGATATTTTTTTAATTTTGCTTCTTGATCCGGATTTAATCTTTCGTCTGCGTCAAGAACCAAGATCCATTCACCAGTTGCATGTTTTATGGATTCATTCCTTGCAAGGGCGAAATCATTTTGCCATTTGAAGTGAAAAATTTTAGCGTTGTAAGAGCGTGCTATTTCAATTGTTTTATCATTTGAACCGGTATCAACGATAATTATCTCATTGACGAGATTTTTCACGCTTTCAAGACATCCGGCGATAAATTTTTCCTCATTTTTAACGATCATGCACAGGGATAATCTTGGATTGAGCATTTTGTATCTCTGTGTTTGTTTTTATCGGTATGAAAATTTCGCAAATCCTGGGTTTTTTGTTCCGTGTAAAAATTTCTCTTGGAGTTGCTCCCCATTTTTTGATAAAAATCTTTTCATTTCGCTTGAGCAATTCTATGTATTTTTTAACTCCATCAGCTTTAAAACTTTTTGAGCCAAAATGATGTATGAAAACATCCCTTGCAATTGCAACTTTAAAACCGGCTAAATTAGCCCTTAAACAGTAGTCATCATCTTCAAAATTTCCAGGTGTAAACCTTTCGTCAAAGCCGCCAATTTTTTCAATCACCTCTCGCTTTATAACCATGCATAAGCCCGCTATCCTCGGAAATAAAAATTTTTCACCCTTGTTTTTCATATAAATTTCATTTGCGAAATTTTGAAGTAGTTTTTCATCAACTACGCCATTCATTGAATATATTTTTTCAACCCCATTTAGCACCTGAACACCGCTTACAAAATTACTCACAGGTCCAATTATGCCAATTGATTCATCATCTTTAAAATGTTCAATCAATCTTTCAAGCCATCTATCGGTAACTATAACATCATTGTTTAAAACAACTATATATTTGCCTTTTGCTACCGCAATTCCCTGATTTATAGCTTTTGGAAAACCATAATTTTGTGAATTCCTTATCAATTTTATATCCCCGAGCGAGGATAGATATTCAAATGTCCCGTCAGTTGAAGCATTGTCTATAACTATTATTTCATATGGGATATTTGTGTATTTCCTTATGCTTTCAATGGCAAGTTTTGTATATTCAATCTGATTAAAAACCGGGATGATTATTGACGCAACGGGTTGATTTTCTAAGGAGTCATTTTCTTTAAAAATTTGTGCAATCGCCTCAATAGCATCTTTATCATCCGGGTTTCGTTTCAAGATTTCCTGATAAAGTTCAACAGCTTTTTCAACATATCCCTGTTCAATCAAAAGTTCAGCTAAATTTTTTATAGCTGTTAAGTTGTTTGGATCGTATAATAAAGCAAGTTGAAGATGAAGATAAGATTCTACTATTTCATCATCGCTATGTTTTATTACCCCGATGTCGTTGTGAATTTGACTTGCCAGGGAACTTAAAATTTTAAGACTTTGAAGTTCCTTTTCTGCCTCTTCTTCTTTGTGTGTCCAGTTGAAAAGTTTGTATCTATGATATGAGTTTGCCATTTCTTTTAAGGTATATCTTAGCGATAGGTTAAAATATCTTTCAGCAAGTCCTTTATCTTTTTCAAGGTAAATCTTTCTTGCAAATTGTAGAAGTGCATCTGGGGTGATTTCGTCATCAATTGTGTAAAATTTTCTTGTTTTGTGCCTTATTGTGAAATAACTACTTCCATATACAGCTCTTCTCACCGCTTCAAGGTATGCATAGCCAAATTTTAAATCCGGTTCAAGATGATTCCCCTCAGCCCATTCGTTCCACGCATTTATGAAGACAATTTTATATTCAGGGTCTCTATCTCTCAACCTTTCAATTTCAATCCTCAGCCAGCGTTCAAATGTTTCTGAAGATGAATTTGTGAGTATAAATGGTTTTAATTTTTTTCTTCTCGCTGTGTTGTCCCAGGATGGAACAACGCAAGCAAATGATGTTTTAGATTGTTTTAGGGTTTCTTCATTAAATTTTGACATTAGTTCCACCGCTTCATCATATTCAAAGATAAAATCCATCTCTTGATGGGGCATTTCTCTTTTTGACTGGAAATAATTCACAATCCCTGCAAAAAGCGGTTGAAATACGAGTTCACCATCAAAGCCAAGCGTTTTCCAGTTTAAAACTGCGTCTGCGGATGCTTTTATTGCTATTAAAAACAAATCCGGCAACCCGGATTTTCGTGCGAGTCGCCTCCATAATTCTATCATGTCTTTTAAATCTGGGATTTGACCGGGGCGGTAAATTAAAAAGATAGGTTTACCATCAACTTTAAAATATCGCGGGTCTTTGAAAAATTTTAAGAGCCAGTTAAAATGCTCAATATGGTCTTTAATGCCTCCATAAGTTTGCTCAATAAGTATTTCGTTATTTAGTCCATCCCAGCGCCTTGTCCAGTTTTCATTTGCCCATGCAAAACAGAATGGAAAATCCGGTTCACCTGATTCAAGAATTTCAACAATTGGTCTTTCAAGCAATAATTTGCCATTAAACCAGTAATGCCAGTAACAAAATGCTTCTATACCATATTGATTTGCAAGTTCAGCTTGTAGCTTTCTTATTTCAGGCAGTCTCAGGTCGTAAAATCCCGTATCTGCCGGGATATGAGGTTGGTAATGCCCCGGGAATAATGGTTTTGCCATTACAACATTTCTCCATTCTGTAAAACCTTTTCCCCACCATTTATCATTTTCTGGTATTGGATGAAATTGTGGAAGGAAAAAGGCAATAACTTTTGCCTTTTTTTCAGGATTTAACTTATTTTCTGTTGATATTTGCTCAAAACTTTTTCTCAGTTTTTCATTTAAAAATTCATCAGCTGATTCAATCACTTTTTCAAGTGGAATTTCATAAGCTGGACCAAAATCATTATAAATTAATCTTGCGTTTTCTTCATCTGCATATCCGCCAGTAAAGGGAATATATCGTTTGAAGTTTCTATAATGTCCAAGCAGTATAATCCCGGGTGTTTCAACTGCATTTGCAAGGTGTGCGGGACCACTGTCAACCCCTATGAAAAGCATTGCTCTTTTTATAACCTCAGCAGATTCAAGTATTGAAGTTTTACCGCATAAGTTTATGAATTTAATTTCACTCTTTCCAAGAACTGAGTTTGTTCCAATTTCAACGATTGGAATTTTGTATTTTTTCATAATGTATTTTGAAAGCTCAATCCACTTCCTTTCATCCCAATCCTTTGCCTTTTCATTTGATGTGCAGTGAAAGACAATATATTGCTCCGGTAATTTTAAAGAATTTACTTTTTCAACGATCGTATCAGGAATATAAACATTTGGCTTGCCGTCAAGTACGGGAATTCCAGCTGAGCGACAAAATGCTGAAAGCAAACTTCCAAAGTAAAAATAGTTTTCACCTGTTACGACTGTATTTCCATTTATATTTTTAAGTTTGACATTACAAATCGGGCAGATCCTATTGTGGATGTGAAGATCAACGACTTTATCAAAAATTCCGTTTTCTTTAAGATAAATCCATTCTGTCAGACAGTTAACAACCAATGTTTCATCTACATATGGATTTGAGTCAATTAGTTCTTTATATTCTTCTCTGACGCACCAAACGATGTGAGAATCTGGATATTCTGACTTCAGGTATCTGGACACCGGCTCACACGCTACTATATCGCCCATATGCTCAATTAAGCCGATGGCAATTTTCATCGGATTTAAAAATTTTTTAAATGAGGATTCATCTGTTGGAATTTCTATTTGTATCTTATCAACTAATTTTTTATGCCTTGCTATCACAAACATATCTTCCCTTATTATGCCGGGTAAAATGTCAAAAACATCAAGCCCAACTTTGTCAAATAGTAGGAAGATATTTTGCCTGTTAAATAGGAATAGATGTTCTTCGGGTTTAAAATGAAGCCAGTCTTGTCCCTCGCCATTGTAACAGGGGGTTTGGAAGATACATATCCCATCGTCTTTCAGGAGTTTCTTTATGGCTTTAAGTGCTTTGATTGGGTCGGTGAAGTGCTCAAGCACATCAAATCCAGCTATGACATCAAATTTTTCCAGCGGGAGTTGAACATCGGGAAATAGTCCCGGGATAATGTTTTCAAGTTTAAATTTTTCTCTTGCGAATTCACATGTTTTGGGGTCAACTTCAACTCCGACAACATTTTTTATTCCATTTTCTTTGCAAAAGTATAGAAAGCCACCATGAGCACAGCCTATTTCAAGAAGTGAATCCGCCTCAGGTTTATATTTTTTAAGTATAGAAAACCATATTAGAATTCTATCTCTAAAATCTCTTTCGGCTCTTTCTTCAATTGATGGGTAACCAAATTTACCTGTGACATAATTGTGCCAGTAGTCATCAAATGTGTAAAATTTTTTTAGATCATTTTGAGATGGTTGATTTTTAACGACCAATGTTGAGCAGTTTTGGCATTGAAGGTATCCTTCATGTATTGAATTGTAGAGGATTCCACCACACCAGCATCTTTTGGCGTTCATAATTTTATCTTTTTGTTTGTTTTTAATTTTTTATCGGAATTATTTTTTAAAACTTTAATTTTCGGATTAAAGTAACTTGGGCATGTTTCCGATAAATAGAAGTGAAAACGCCGGGGCAGGGAAGCCCCGGTGAAATGTCAAACAAAAAACAAGGAGGTTAACAGCCATGGCATTCTCACAGGGAACACGCATCAACACCAACATCGCAGCGATGAACGCCTACAACGCCCTCAACGATATCAATCGTGAACTTGGCGTTCATCAACTCCGTCTTGCGACGGGGAAGAAGATCAATTCCGTCGCCGATGATCCATCCGGGTATACGATAGCCAAGAAGTTGCAGGCGAGATCTCGTGGGCTTGCACAGGCAATTAACAATGTAGGCGACGCGAAAAATGTCCTTTCAATAGCAGAGGGCGGTTTGCAGAAGATCAACGATTTGCTTGTTTCAATCAAAGAACAAGTCACAAGAGCTGTCAACGGTGGTTTGAGTAATGATGAATTACAGGCAATTGCAACGCAGGTTAACGATTATCTTGCTGAAATTAATGAAATCGTAAAGCAAACCAAATTTAACGGAATGCAGTTGCTCAGAGGAGCTGGTGGTGGTGACTGGGTGAGCGGTAGGGACTTCCAGGTTGGAAGCGATACAAGCGATACGCTTACAGTTAAATTTGATATCACAGTTGACAGATCGCTTGTCAAATCAAGTGATGTTGTAACAAGTGATTTAACAACCGGTTTCATCACAACTGTTGACAATGCGATTAAGACAGTTACACAGCAATTGCAATATGTTGGTTCATTGATCAATCGTCTTGATGTTAAAGAGGCGAATTTGGTCATCTCAATGACAAACACTGATGCGGCAGCAAGCAGAATCTTTGATGCTGATATAGCCAAGGAACAGGTTGAAGTTGCAAAGCTTATGATACTCCAGCAGACAGCAACAGCACAGCTTGCTCAAGCTAATGCTGCACCGCAAGGAGTGCTTGCATTGTTCAGATAATATGATGACGCCGAGAACGATAGATAGCTGAACCTACTTGTGGGGGTTGTCACTCAAGGCAACCCCCAACTTGTTTAAAAAATTAAATCAAAATAAGAATGCCCGAAAAAAATAATTACATAGAAAATGAAATTTTGAATCTCTCACCAGTTGAACTTATACTCAAAATCTATGATGTTGCTATCGTAAGCTGTAAAAGAAAAGATTCTGAAAAAGCAAACAGAGCTATAACTGAACTTATCTCATCGCTTAACTTTGATTATAAAGAAATTTCGCTGAGTTTATTCAAACTTTATCACTACTGTCAATATGAAATAAGGCGTGGAAATTTTGATAACGCAGTTGAGATACTTAAAGAACTTCGTGATGCATGGGCAAAAGCGTTCAATTTAAAGTAAATGAGGTTGTCCTATGTCTTTTTATTTCAACACAAATAACAGCATAAATCCAGTTGATACGCTTGTTCAGATGTTTAAACAATCAGAAAGCAATAAACTTATCAAACCAGTTGAGACACAAAAAAATTTAATTCAGACAAAAAATTCAATATTTTCAGATTTAAAGGCAAAGTTGAACGCGCTTTTTTCAATTGTTAAGGATTTATCTTTGACTGGTTCAGGATCAAGTTTTCAGGTTAAAACTGTGGAAATTTCAAATCCAGAGTTTTTCTCAGCGGTTGCCGAATCATACGCAACACCTGCAAATCACACTATTTTTGTCCAGCAACTTGCAAAGGAGGACACGGTTATTTCTTCAAGGTTTTCAAAAGATGGAAGTGATATTTTAAATGCTGAGGGCGAAGGTGTTAAGACAATAAGGATAACTGTTAACGGAGTTTCAACGGATTTAAACATAGATATTTCGTCAGGCGATACGAACAGCGCTATTTTAAATAAAATTGCCTCGGCAATAAATTCCTCGCTTTCAGATGTCGTGGCAAGTGTTGTGAACGACACCCAAACCACATCACGGCTTGTGATAAAGAGCAAAAACACGGGGAGTCAATACGCAATTTCTCTTTCTGATGTCGCAGGTAATTTGCTTGCTAACATCGGGCTTGATTCAAATGTTATTTCAAATCGCATCGCTTCAAACGATACATCTGGCGGTTATCTTTACAGTGATGTTAATTCGCTTGATGCAAAGATAATAATTGATGGGATAAATATAACTCGTGGCTCAAACAAAATAAGCGATGTAATTTCAGGTGTTACAATTGAACTTAAAAAAGCTCAAAGTTCAACTGATTCACCTGTTTCATTAACAATTAAAACAGATGCGACAAAAATTCGTGAGAAAATTGAATCTTTCATCAATGCTTATAACGAGATAATAAAATTTGTAAATGATAAGACGAAAACAACAACCGATGGAACTCGTTCAACATTAAGCGGGGATTATATGCTTGTTAAGTTAAAATCAGATTTAAGGTTGAAAATAAGCAGTCCTGTAAGCGGTGAAATAGCATTCTTAAGCGACCTCGGGATAAAAATCAACTCAGATGGAACTTTAACCATTGTTGATAGTGCAAAACTTGACAAACTTATTTCCACTGATATATCAAAAGTTGAATCGCTTTTCAATTCCTCTGATGGAATTGCGGTGAGATTGAAAGAATTTATCAATCCATTTGTTCAAATCGGCGGGGTGATTGATCAAAGGATAAATTCCGGGAAAGAGCAGATAAAACGGCTTGATGAGAGGATAAAGTCATTAAATAATTTGATTAATCAAAGAGCGGAGGATTTGAGAAGGCAATTTGCACAACTTCAATCACTTTACAATGCTTTTGTCAGACAACAAGCGATGGTTCAACAATTAACACAAATTTTAGTGCCATGATTCAGGAGATAAAAAGCGTGGACATAGCCCAATCGGTTCAGCGAAACTTTGGAGAACCCGCAAAATTTCGCAATGAAGTGATGGAAACTGGGCAAGATTCAGAAAAGCAAAAGGATTTATCAATTGATGAAATTGAAAATGTGATAAAAGAGATGAATCAGTTTATTCAAATTTTTAATGCGAAGATAGCTTTTGAGATTGACAAAGATACGAAGAAAACAGTTTTGAAGATAATTGATGCTCAAACAAATGAGATAATTCGCCAGATACCGCCGGAGGAACTTCTAAAAATTTCAAGAAGAATAAGCGAATTGCTCGGGTTAATAATCAATGAAAAAGTTTGAGTCAAATAGCGAACTCGTGGAGAAAATTTTTGATGAGTTAAGGGAAATTTTGAAGATGACAATTTTTATCCGTGAGAAAGTTTTGAACTGTGAATTTGATGTCTTGCCGGATCTTCTTGCAAGGCGTGAGGAAAAGATAAAAAAGGTTGAGGAATTTTTGAGAGAACTTGAAAAATCAAAGATTGAAATCCCAAATTTTTCACAGATTTTTAAAGAAATTCAGGTAATGCGTGACGAGATATTAAAGATTGACGCAGAAAATGCCGATAATATAAGAGAGAGAATGAAAGAAATATCGGAAGAGCTTCAGGAGTTAATTCGGAGAAAAAAATTGCTAAATTATTTAAGGTGAAAAAATGAGAGTAAATGAGATTAGCGGAAAAAACTTTCTGCCAGAGGAAAATAGCGGTAAAAGAACCGGAAGGATTGAGGATAAAAAAGATAAGATTGAAATTTCCGGGGAAGCACGTGAACTTTATGAAATAAAGAGAGCCGAAAGAGTAGAGGAGATAAGAAAGAAAATTGAGTCGGGATTTTACGATTCTGACGATGTGATTAATAAAGTTGCGGAAAAGATTTATAAATTTTTTAAATTAGGTATGTGACCTTTCTTCATGGCACCTCCCCCCGCCGTGGAGCCCCGAGCATCGCCAGTGTGTGTTCGGGGCTTTCTTTTTTAAAGTTTCTTTGCTAAAACAACTGTTAATTTTTGTTTGAATATCTCTCCATTTTCGGATACCGCTTCAAACAAAATGATATAAATTCCAATTCTTGCGATTTTACCATTTTCATCTGTTCCATCCCAGAGCAAGTTTCCATTTTGAGTTGTATATTGATTTGAAGCAAGCGTTTTTATCTGTCTTCCGTAGGAATCAAAAATTTTAACATTTATAATTCCTGAGTTGAAAGGTAGAGAATAAGAAATCACACATACATCATCAAATCCATCTCCATCGGGTGAGAATATGTTTGGAGTTACGCTGATCTTTGCAATTTGATTTTGTTCTTTTGTTTCAATATATGCTGTGTTTCTTTTTCCGGGCGTTCCACCTGATTTTGCTGATGAAGTCATCCAGCTTGATTTGTCGGCAGAGGGAAGATCTGGATTTATTTTTTCAAGTGAATGTCCTCTTTTGTCAGTTACAATTTGACTGTGCCAGCTTGAAAAATATCGCACACTATCAATTATTCCCCCTGTTAAATCCGTGATCACGACATCGTCAAAGTCGTTGTTTAAGCTCAAACTTTTGTTAAGAATAATCAGTTTATCAAGTGAATCACCTGGATTGAGATATTTGAAAATTGTCGTATCCGAGGCAATGACGACATATTCTCCGGGTGAAATGATGAAATCGTTTTGAGATAGCAAGATGAAATTTGCACGCCCATCCTGGCTTCGCATATCGTTAAATTTCCAGTTTTTCAAGTTAACAGGTTTATCAGAGTGGTTAAAAAGTTCAATGTATTCGCAATAACCGGGCAAGGGATCAAACATTATCTCGTTTATTACAATAGCGTTTACAGGGAAAGATAGGTTAAGTTTTTTAATCGCAGTGTTATTTGATAGATTTTCATCCGAAGGAAAGTTGATTGAAAATATCAATATATTTTCCCCTGGTTCAAGGTTTGTGATTTCAAGGTTTATCGTTGCAGAGTCCTTTTTGTTCAGTGTAAGTTGGAATGTCCGGGTTAAGATCATCTCGTTTTCGGAGGCGGTTGAGTCAAAATTTAGATCTCTGAAGACATCAATTGAAAAATTGTTAACTTGATTTAATCCGATGTTTTGGACAGTTAATTTGACATTTATGGTGGAAGCATAGTCAGAGAATTTTGGAATTTCAATAGATGATATTTTTAAGTCAAAATTTTTTCTCATTGCGCTGTTTTCTTTCCCCGGTGTTGCTTTTATTGAGTCGGCTGGAATTGACCAGTTTGATGAGTCAATTGATGGATCTTGAAAGTCAATTCTTTCAATTGAAAATCCAGTTTTTCCCCATCTTCCAAAGTAATAAACAGAATCAATTTTTGAATTTGTGTTATCGTAAATTACAACTGCGTCTTCTGTGTTATTTAAAGTTGGAAGCGAAAGAGAGAGCACTTTTGATGGGATTTGATAAAAGTTAAGAATTGTGCTATCTCTGGATAGGACGGCATATTCTTTCGGATGAATCCAGAAATCATTTTTTGTGATTGTCACTTTGCTTGTCGCATCTGAAATTGACCAGTTCTTGAGATTAACTGTGTCGTTGCTTGCGTTGTAAATTTCCACCCATTCAGGTTCATCTCCAGATGGAGCAAACATTATCTCATTTATCAAAATCGTTCTTTCAGTGTATGATACATCAATTTTGAATGTGAGAGAATTGTTAAATGTATCTTCATCTGACGGATGGAAAACATAAGCGATGAAATTATAAGTTTTTATTTCGGTTGGCGTGAAAAGAAAAGTTACGGATATTGAATCGCCGGGGTTTATTCTACCGGAGAAAGTTTTTTCGTCAATTAATTCATTGTTCTGCGGGATGTTATCTGTGTTTATGTCGTTGAAAAATTTTGTATAAAAATTTTCAAGCGAAGATTTTCCAATGTTTTTTATGAACACTGTTATTTCAACGGGTGAAAATTTTAAAACTGGTTTTGTGAATTGAACATTTGAGATTGTTAAATCGTTGTCTTTCTGTGTGAGTGAATTTTTTAAAAGTGGAGTTGCTTTAAATGGACTTTTAGATGTCCCCCAGTTTGATGTTAAGTTTGAAGGTTCTTCGGGTGAAATCCTCTCAAGCGAGAAACCATTTGTCCCGCCCATGTTTGTAAAGTAATAAACCGAGTCAATTAAATTTCCGTATGCATCATAAATTCTGACTGCGTCTTCATCGTTGTTGAAAGCGGGAAGAGATAGAATTAAAATTTTTTCGGTGTTAAGCCAGGGATAAAAATTTAAAATTGTGTCCTTTGATGTTATGATTGCGAAATCGTTCGGGTTTATGCTGAAATCAAATATAACAGTTCTCAAAGTTTGTGAATCACCAATTTTCCAGTTTTTCAAGTTTATAATTTCATTCGTTCGGTTGTAAATCTCAATCCACTCCGGTTCAGGTGTCTTTGGTGCATACATTATTTCGTTTATGACAATTGAGTTGAACGAAAGCGGTGGCGGAAGAATTGTTAAGTTTTGATTGACAAAATTATTTGAGGTGTTCTCATCACTTGGAAATAAAATTTGCAAAAGCGTTTGATAATCGCCCGCTGTTATGCCTGAAACTTCAAATTCAACAAAAATTGAATCAGCTGATTCTAACCTTTGTTGAATTGTTAATTCATAAATTTTTTCGCTGGATTGAAAGGACAGATCCCGGTTTAAATCAATGAAAAATTCAAGCTTGAAATTGTCAACCGCATTTATTCCAAGATTGTAGATTGTTGTTTTGATTTTGAAATTCTGACCTTGAAAAATTCGCACTGGCTCGGTTGAAAATGTTTTTATTGCAACATCGTTAAATTTTGCCATTATGCTGTTTTTTCTCCCGGGCGTGCTTCTCTCCGGGTCCGTTGAAATTCCCCAGGTTGATTTCAAATTTGAATTTTTGTTCGGATAAATTCTTTCAATTGAATATCCCGTTTTTACCCAACTGCTTTTGTAATAAACGCTATCAATCACGACATCTGAGGAATCAAAAAGAACGACAGCGTCTGAGTCATTTCTGAATCTTGATGAGGGGAGTTGTGGAACTATGAAAACTTTTGATGGAATTTTCGTATGAAAATAAAAAATTGTGTCGCTTCTTGTTATGACCGCATAACTATCTGGTTGAAGGATATAACTTTGGGTTGTGATTGTATATTTTGTGGATGTCAGACGATTTGAGATTTTCCAATTTTTTAGATCAACCGGCTCTGTTGAAAAGTTGAAGATTTCAATCCATTCTGGTTCTCCTCCAGATGGTGCGTTCATTATCTCATTTATTATAACGCCTTGAGCGATGATTTTTGTTGATATTAGAAGCAAAGAAATTATTTTCAGAAGTTTTCCCATTCGGTAAATCGTTTATGTTTTAAGATGAAAATTGTTGCGATAATTAAAATAAAACTTGTCAAGATACTTCCCTCCGGACCGAAATCGCCACCCGAGAGCAAATTTTCAGAATTTATCCGGACATCAAAAATTGGTTCAATCAAAGTTGAACCGCTGACAGGAAGCGAATAGAAATAACCCTGAAAGAAGTTCCACGAGAAATGAAGAGATATTGGAAGCCAGAGTGAGTTTGTTTTTATGTAAGCTGATGAAAGCCAGATGCCCGCAAGAAATATGTTTGCAAGTGCAATTAAGTTAACATTTGGATTTAAAATATGTGCGGATGCGAAAAGAGATGAAAAAATCACCGTTGCGATCGCTGGATTTGTGGCGTCAATTAATCTTTGAAATGGATAACCACGAAATAAAATCTCTTCAGCAAATGCGACGAGAGCAAAAAGCAAAATGGACTCAAAAATTTGCGGGTAAATTTGATTTGGTGTAAAATCGTATTTGTAATATCCTGCGATAACATTCGGAATTACAACAACTGTTATCATAACGAAGCCAAGAATTAAGCCGAAAATTGTTTCGTAAGTTGTTTTTCTTGATAATTTAAGTCCGATTTCGGATAGATTTTTTCGTTCAAAGAAATGCATCATTATAAAGGTTGCGATTAAAACGCAGATGAAAAAGAGAAATTCGTTGATTAGAATATCCTGCGGAATGTGTAAGATGGCAAAGATTGTATTTATCAAGATCATTGAAATTGCGAGCGTAATAAAAAAGATTAAAATTTTCCAGCCGTTTCGTAATTTGTTTTGCTGGTCAAAGAAAATTGAACTCATTGAGAAAGAGAAGTTTTATTTTTGAGGTATTTCATCGCTTTTTTGCCGATATCGGTTCTGTAATGCATTCCGTCAAATTTAATTTTTTCAACCGCTGTATAAACTTTTTTGATTGTGTTTTCAAAATCGTTTTCGCCTCCAATTGCGGTGACGCCGAGGACCCTACCGCCTGAAGTTAAGATTTTGCCATCAATTTTTTTCGTTCCAGCGTGAAATAAAATTATATCTTTCATTTTTTTGACTTCTTCAATCCCGAAAATTTCTTTTCCCGTCTCATAGCTATCGGGATATCCGGCTGATGCGAGGATGACACAGATTGCGGTTGCTTTTTTTATGTCGTAATTAAAGTTTTTAATTCCGCCGTCAATTGCTTTAAAAAACATATCAATTATATCTCCATCAAGGAGTGGTAAAACAACCTGAGTTTCGGGGTCACCAAATCTACAATTGAATTCAAGAACTTTCGGACCATCTTTTGTTATCATAAGTCCGCAATATAAGCAACCTTTGTAAGTTCTTCCTTCATTTTTTAAACCCTCAATCGTTGGTTTTATTATTTCGGACTTTATTCTTTCAAGCATAAGTTCATCAATAATTGGCGTTGGTGCATATGAGCCCATTCCTCCCGTGTTTTTACCTCTGTCGTTGTCAAAGACCCTTTTATAATCCTGTGCTGGTGCAAGCGTTATGAAGTCCTCTCCATCAGTTATGACAAATACAGATGCCTCCTCGCCTTGAAGAAATTCTTCAATTACGATTTTTTCTCCTGCCTGACCGAAAATTTTTTTGTTTAGATAAAGTTGAATTGTTTGAATTGCTTCTTCAATGCTTTCGCATATTGTAACGCCTTTTCCACCAGCGAGACCATCCGCTTTGATTACGATTGGTGAATTCATGGACTTGACGAAATTTTTTGCTCTGTTAATTTCATCACTTGTAAATGTTTCATAATTCGCAGTTGGTATTCCATATTTTTTCATAAAATTTTTTGCAAAGACCTTACTACTTTCAATTTCCGCTGATTTTTTCCCCGGTCCAAAAATTTTTAATCCTTTTGACTCAAATAAATCAACGATTCCAAGCGAGAGTGGAAGTTCTGGACCTACTACGGTGAGATCAATTTTGTTTTCAATTGCGAAATTTAAAAGAGAGTTTAAATCTTCCGCTTTTATCGGGATTGTCTCGGCGATTTCGGATATGCCGGCGTTTCCCGGGGCGCAGAAAATTTTTTCAACATTTTTTGATTGTGCAATTTTCCAGACGAGTGCATGTTCTCTTCCACCGCCACCGACGACGAGAACTTTCATAATTTTTTAAAAATGGTTTGTTTTAATCTTGGACGAAGTTTTCAAGTTCACGGACAAGGTTTATGATTATCCTGTTTATGTCGTAGTTTTCAATATTTACTTTCGGGATGGGTTTTCTGTCATTTAAAAAAAGTTCAAATGCCTTTTCAAACGCAATCACAACCGAAGATGGCTCGTTTATGTCTGCAATAAGCGAATTTTTATAATCGCCAATTATATATCTGAAACCGTTTGAATCGTCAACCACCGCTATGTATGGTCTCCCGACGGCTGTGTAATCGTAAGGAATGTTTGATGTATCAAAATCATCAAGGTAGAGCAGAAAGTCGGACGCAAGCAAGGTCTTGATGTAGTTTTCACGATTGAGGTTCAGGTAAATTCTGATATTATCTTTGAGTTGAAATTTTGTGATCAGATTCAATACTTCATTTGTCGGGATTCCGATTAAGTTTAGAAGGAGCGATTTTTTAAAAAGTGGCTCTTTTTTTGAGAGATAAGAGAGGGAGTGCAAAACAAGTTTAAATTTTTTTCCGCCGATTTTGCCTGATGAAAATGTCAGTGTAAATTTTTCGTCAGAGTTTGCAAAATAATTCAGAAATTCAGATGGTTCAAAGCCGGTCGGAATGATTTTGACAAAGTTATAATCAAGGAAGAGATAGTTTTGAAGGAGATGATCTTTGATCTTTCTATTGTCAACGATGATGGAATAGCTTGCACGCAGGAGTTTCGCTTCCGTTTTTGAAGGTGATTTTTTTGACGATGGGATAAATGAGTAGTCAATGATAAGTGGAATTTTAAATTTTTTTGACAGATAAGCCCCGACTCTGGCTGTTGAAAGTGGCGGGACAAAAGCAATTATTGCGCTGTATTTTTCGTTTTTTAAAATTTTTTCAGCAAGTTTTATCGCTTTTGAACTCCAGATTTCTTCGGGTTCATTAGAGCTGGCGATTTTATACAGAGATGATAAAATTTCGGCGGGGATTTCATGTTTTGTGTTTGGAAAGTTTACAGTTGCAATTTTTGAAAATAATTTGAAAAGATTTACAGCATAAACCTTGATCCCACTTGCTTTCACCTGTTCAGAAAGTGTGAAATCTTTTAAAAAATTGAAATTTGAATGATGCAATGTCAAAACGGAAGAAAGCCAGCTGTATTGTGTTAAGTGTTTTGCAAAGTTTAAAACACGAATTCCAGAGCCATATATGACTGGTGGAAAGTAATAAGTTATCATTAAAACTTTTCTTGTCATTCAGATTTCAATCAAATTTCTTGGTAATGTCGTCAAAACCTGTGGAGTTGAATCTATCAAAATATCGTCTTCAATTCTTACACCGCCGAAGTTGGGGATGTATATTCCGGGTTCAATCGTTATCACATTCCCAGCTTGAAGTATATAATTGCTTTTAGGTGAAATTCTCGGGAGAGTGTGAATTTCTACGCCGATTCCGTGTCCGAGTGAATGCCCGAAAAATTTGCCATAACCTTTCTGTTTGATATAATCTCTCGCTATTGAGTCAAGAAGATTTGCTCTTAAACCTGAACTTGCTTGTTCAATTGCTTTTGATTGGGCATCAAAAACGATCTGGTAAATTTTTCTCTGTTCCTTTGAAGCTTTTCCAAAAACGATAGTTCTCGTTATATCTGAATGATAACCATTGACGACGCATCCGAAGTCAATTACGACGAATTCGCCTTTTTTGATTTTTTTCGCTGATGCAACCCCGTGTGGAAGTGCGCTTCTCCAACCGCTTGCGACAATTATGTCAAAAGCATCTTTTTCTGCGCCGTATTTCCTTTGAAGGTATGAAATTTCAGATGCGATATCTAACTCTGCTATTCCGGGTTTAATCAAGTTCAAAACTTCATTGAAAGCTTTTTCGCTTATTTTTATCGCTGATTTTATGTTTTCAATTTCTTCGGTTGTTTTGATAGCGGAGACCTCTTCAATTAAATTTTTTATCGGGATAAATTTGACATCTTTAAAAGTTTTCTTAATCTCAATCACAAGTGAAAACGGGGTATGATCTGCTTCAAAGCCGACTCTTTTAAGATTTTTCATTATATTTTTTTCGCTGGCGACATCAAGCAATGATTTTCCGATAGCGATGATTTTCTTGAAGTGCTTGACTTGAATTTTCACCTGCTCTTTATATCTGAAATCGGTAATTAAAATTGCGTCTTTTTTACTGACGAAGCATAAAGCGGATGAACCTGAAAATCCGGTGAGGTATCTTATGTGTGGAAGGTGAGTGATTAAAAATCCGTCAATTTTAAGCTCTTCAAGTTTTTCCCGAACTTTTTCAATCTTAATTTGCCAATCTGTCATCGGCGTTAGAGATTTGATATGCTATAATTTGGAGCTTCTTTTGTGATTATGATGTCGTG
>CAZQJI010000022.1:30074-31635 GCA_964593475.1 uncultured Bacteroidota bacterium
GTTAGAGATTTGATATGCTATAATTTGGAGCTTCTTTTGTGATTATGATGTCGTGCGGGTGGCTTTCGCGAAGACCTGCACTTGTCATCAAAACAAATTTCGTTTTCGTTTTCATCTCATATATATTTCTCGCTCCGCAATATCCCATTGCAGATCTCAATCCGCCAACCATTTGATAAACCACATCGCTCAAAGGACCTTTATATGGGACTCTTCCCTCAATTCCCTCCGGGACAAGTTTTTTAATATCATCTTCAACATCTTGAAAATATCTATCGCTGCTTCCTGCTTTCATCGCTTCAATTGAGCCCATTCCCCTGTAAACTTTATAACTTCGTCCTTCATATAAAACTTTTTCACCGGGGCTTTCTTCAGTTCCTGCAAACAGTGCCCCGATCATCACTGAATCAGCACCAGCTGCGATTGCCTTTGCGATGTCCCCTGTTTGTTTTATCCCTCCGTCTGCTATTATTGGGATTTTGTATCTCATCGCCACTTCTGCACAGTTCATAATTGCGGTTATCTGCGGGACTCCTACTCCGGTTACAACTCTTGTTGTGCATATTGATCCGGGACCAATTCCGACTTTTACGGCGTCAGCACCTGCTTTTATAAGTTCAAGCGTTCCTTCAGCGGTTGCGACATTCCCGGCGATGACATCAAGTTCTGGAAATTTTTTCTTGATTTTTTTGAGCATTTCAATCACACCTTTTGAATGTCCGTGTGCTGTGTCAATTACAATTACATCAACTCCGGCTTTTTTAAGTTCTTCAACTCTTTCAATTGTATCGGATCTGACTCCAACGGCTGCACCAACCCGCAATCGTCCGAGCTCATCTTTACAGGCATTTGGATATTTCTTCTTTTTTTGAATGTCCTTAAAAGTTATCAAACCCCGCAGATAACCTTTTTCATCAACGACCGGAAGTTTTTCAATTTTATACTTTTGGAGGATTTTTTCCGCTTCTTCAAGTGTCGTTCCAACGGGTGCTGTTATCAGATTTGAATTTGTCATATATTTTGAAATTTCTGCATCAAGCTCCGGATTAAACCTTAAGTCCCGGTTTGTGAGTATTCCAACAAGTTTTCCATTTGAATCAACAATTGGTATCCCCGAAATTTTATACTTGCTCATTATTTCAAGTGCTTCACGAACTTTTCTATCCGGTGTGAGCGTGATTGGATTTAAAATCATACCGCTTTCAGAACGTTTAACTCTGTCAACTTCACTCGCCTGTCTTTCAATGCTCATGTTTTTATGTATTATCCCTATGCCTCCTTCCCTTGCAATTGCGATCGCCATTTCTGATTCCGTCACAGTGTCCATAGCAGCACTTACAAGCGGAATGTTAAGTTTAATATTTCTTGTTAAGTAAGTTGACACATCAACATCCCTTGGTAGAACTTCAGATTTAGCCGGGACAAGAAGAACATCATCAAATGTATATGCTGAACCTATAATTTTATTTTTGAAAAAAGATTTGTTTCTGCCCATTTAATCGGATCAAATTAGTTTTAAAAGTTTAAGAATGAATTCAAGCGCATCCCTGTTCAAAAAGAT
>CAZQJI010000023.1:0-18701 GCA_964593475.1 uncultured Bacteroidota bacterium
TTTCATATTTTAACTGCCCCTGTGCGATACCCCATAGAAGAAAAACATTTAAAATAAAGATCAATATTTTCTTCATCCCAAAATCTCCCGACTTGTTTTAAAATCATCAGAAATATATGAAAATCTTGAGTGATTGTCAAGCATGTTTGAATCACCTCGGCAAAGATAAGAAAAATTGACGCTGGTTTTCAAGGGATTGATGAAAATGGTAACATAACAACTCTTGGTCGTGGAGGAAGTGATACAACAGCAGTTGCAATTTCAGCTTCACTTATTTCATACAGAAACGATGTCTTATGCGAAATTTATACAGATGTTAATGGAGTTTATACTGCAGATCCAAATAAGGTTCCACAAACGCAGTTCAAATTGCAGAGGAAATTTGTAGTGTAAAATAAAAAATGATACTAACTTATAACTTTCAACACTATTCCATCGCCGTTTCCCAATTTGATTTGATAAATTTTATCCCCCATCTTAATCTCGCCATCAAAACCAGTATCAGAAGCGATAAAAACATATTCACACTGCTCATTTAAAATTTGAAAACGCAAATAGAACAGATCTCCCATGCCGTTAAATTTAATCTCATCTGCATCAACTATTTTTATCTCAACGATATCACCATCAAATTCAACCTTCTCCCGATTTATTCCAGATATGTATAAAACGCCATCAAAAATCAGGGCGTCAATACTACTATCACGATAAGGCAAATTCTTAACAGCAATCCATTTCCAATTTTCAGGCAGAGATGGATTTACTTTGATTTTTTCAAATTCAAAATAAAAGCCGAAAAGACCCTCAACAGCAAGCCAGATATAAGTTGGTGGCATCCATGGGCTCAATGTCATTCCCCTGCTTTTGAAATCCTCACCGTGAAATCTTTCAGGAAACTCCCCCGGGACAAGATTTTGAAAATGAGATGGGTTTTCAACCTCTATCAATCTATAAATGTTTGATAGTGATTCGGCAACTTTTTCAGGATAAAATTTTCTAACACCATATCCAATCCATGCAGTCAAATTCGGCCATACACCGCCGACAAGTTGAAACCCAAAATCTGGATCATAGTTTTTCTCCAAACTGCTCACGGTCCTTGCGCCATATTCAGTCCATATATCAGGTTGCAATAATCTATCTGAAATTTTGTGTGCGAGATTTTCGTCAACAACTTCAAAGAGCAAAGGAAAAACAAGGTCTCCGGTTATATCGTGATGTTTAACACCTTTTGAATCAATGTTCAACAAAGGCAAATTTGTCACTTCAGATATCAACTTGTTATAAAAACTCTCTCTCAAAATTACAGCATAGTTTTTATATTTTATCGCATCTTGCTTATTACAAATTTTATCCGCCAGCTTTGAAACAAGTTCAAGTGCATAAATACACTCAGAATTTATCTCTGTGACATATCCGCTCAAATTGTAATTCTCAATTATATTTCTCCACCCGGTTATACCATATACACCGGTTTCATTTGTTGATGAGAAAATTAAACCATCTTTTATTTGTGTTAATATGTAATCAGCAATTTTTTTGACCTTATCATAAATTTCTGAAAGATTTTCATCATCACACAACATCAAATGATGATATAATGACCATATAAGAAGCGGAGTGTCATCGTTTATGTTAAGTTTATAGTCGTAAAGGGTTGGTTCTTGTTCATCGGCATGAATATACTCTGTAACTTTGCCATCTTGATGAATTCCGTATTTTAGCCCAAGCTTTAACATTTCATGGGAAAATTTAGGGGTGACATAATCTGAACCGAGAACAAACCAAGCAAGATCCCTCATCACAACTATATCCTGCGGTGGGTCATTTGTAAAAGCAAATCCAATTCTGTAAAGATGCTCAACCCTGCAAAGATTTACCTTCGCCCATTTTATTCCCGAGTTTATTATTCTGTCAGGAGTGAATATATCGGTTTGCTCCAAAACCTTGTTAATTTCAATGTTTGAAATCCCAAAGATTTCATCAAACAAAATTTCAATGTTCCCTTCATATGTAAATTCACCAAGTGAAAATAAAAGAAAAATTTTTGCTTTCTCACCAGAACGTATACGTATGTTTTGAGATGCGTTGATTTCAACCTCGTTAAAATTTGTTTCATTGAATTCAAAATTTGAAGTTAAAAATCGTTTCTCTTCACCTCCTTGGTTTGATTCAATCTCAAATCCATTATCCGTTTTTAAAATTTTAAATTTTTTGTTTTTGTCCGCTGTCGGAGGTTGTTTTGTGAAAAATGGGGAATCAACAGCAGGCAAAATTATATCGTGTTCAATTTTCAGGTCCACGGATTCATCATTTTGATTCTCAATCTCAATGATATAAAAAAATTTCTTCAAATGAGATTTAAATTTTTCAAAGTTTTCAATCCTGATATAAGGAAGGAAAGCGCACTTCCTAACAACTAAATTTTTAAAATGATATTCAGTGACTTGTGAAAGTGGTTCAAACGATGTCTCCGCCGGTGTCAATTTTTGATTATTCAGGTAAAAAACAATCCTCCACCTTCCGCAGTAAAATTTATTGTCCAGAGAATGCCAGAGACCCTCAAGGTTAGTTTCCGGGTCAAATCGCACAAACATAAGCAAATTTCCCAGACTTGAACCGGTTGTCAAATTTTCAACTTTACGAACATATTTCATTTTAAATTTCGCTCCGAGTTTTTTATTTTTTTATTCCTTTAAACCTGTTGTCGCCATGCTTTCTATAAAATAGCGTTGAAAGAAAGAATATGCGAGCAAAACTGGAAGGGCAAGTAAGGTTGCAGAAGCAAGCTGAACTCCAAGCTGGCTCTCCGCTTGACCACCAAGGACAAATATCGTGACAAGCTGTGGCATCGTCATCAACTTTTCATTTCTTATCACAATTAAAGGCCATAAAACCTCGTTCCAGCTTGACATAAATGTTAAGATGCCAACGGTTACGACAGCTGGCTTTGAAAGAGGAATTATTATCTTGAAAAGTATTTGAAGATTGTTGCATCCATCAAGCCGGGCTGATTCTATCAGCGATTGCGGTATCGTAAGGAAAAACTGTCTGAATATCAAAATTGAAAATGAACTCATCATCACGGGCAAAATCAAACCTGCGTAAGTATCAACAAGACCAAGTTTAACGATTAAAACATATGTTGGGATAAGGGTTATTTGAAATGGGATCATCATTGTGAACAAAATCAGCATCAAGAGAAAATCTCTACCGTAAAATCTTAATCTTGATAGTGCATAACCAACGATTGAACCGAAGATAATAACAGAAAATGTGATTGAAATAGAAACGAACAAACTGTTAAAAAATGCACGAACGATCGGAATTTTCCTCAAGACAATGGAATAATTTTTTAAGCTCATATTTTTTGACAGAAGCCATAAATCAGAAATTTCAAATTCAGGTTTAAGCGTGGCGAAAAACATCCAGATAAATGGGTACGCAAATATAACTGCGCCAAGCACAAGTGCAAAGTATGTTAGAAATCTGCTCTTCAATACACCTCCCTCTCTATGAATTTTCTCTGCAAAAGGATAACGATAAAAATTATCGTCGCGAAGAAAAATCCAAGAGTTGCTGCATAACCCATATGGTTGAAGTAAAACGCCTGATTGTAAATATAAAGCATCGCTGACAAAGTGCTATCCATTGGACCTCCACCTGTCATAATGTATGGCTCAATGAAGAGAGAAAAACCTCCAATAGTTGATAAAACGATAACGAGAACAATTGTTGGATTAAGAAGCGGTAGTGTGACTTTAAAAAACTTTTGCAAACCCGAAGCGCCGTCAATCTCAGCAACTTCGTAAAGTTCGCGAGGTATGTTCTGAAGACCGGCAAGGAATAAGACAATGTAAAGCCCGACATTTTTCCAGGTTGCCATGACAGCAATTGAAGGCATCGCAAGTTCAGGGCTGACAAGCCAGGGTATCCTTTTAAAACCTGAATTAACAAGAATTTGATTTATAAGCCCTGTCTCATAAGCATACAACTGTTGCCAAAGTATAGTTACAACAACGCCAGAAACGACAACAGGCAAAAAATAGAGCGCACGAAAAAATCCTCTCAACTTTATATTTTGATTTAAAAGATTTGCAAAAAATAAAGCTATGGCAATTTGAAGAGGTATGTGTATTGAAAGGAATATCAAAGTGTTGACAATAGATTTGAGAAATAATTCATCACGAAATAATCTTACAAAATTTTTCAAACCAATGAACTCCATCGGCGTGACTATATTCCATCTGTGAAAGATCAAAACAAACGAGAAAACTAATGGATAAGCGACAAAGGTAAGAAAATAAATTATGTATGGCAAAACCATAAGATAACCAGACCTGTTCTCGCTTCTGCTTACTTTGACCATTCAAGTATAACATTTATTCTTTTTACAAGATTTTTGACTGCTTCTTTCCCTGATTTTGTGCGATAAACTGAACAGGCTTCAAATTCGCGTGAAATCGCATCAAAAATTTCTTTCATCTCAGGCGCTTCATCAACACCACGGGTGAAAATTGCCTGTTGTGCAAACAACTTCATCTTTTTATTTCGGTTAAAATAATCCACAAATTTTTGATTTTCAAGCAAGTCGCTTCTTATTGGAAGTTGATTACACACCTCAAGCAAAAGCGAATCAGATTCCTCACTTACCAAAAACTTAACAAACTCCCAAGCTTCTTTTTTATACTTTGTTGAACTGAATATGGCTATATTCTTCGGGTCCCCATAAGTGTAAACATTTCCATTATGGTCATCCGGGACAGGAACTGTCGCAAATGAATATTCAAAATCCGGGGGTTTATTTTTCTCAAGATAAGAGATCGTCCAGGGTCCGGTAAATCGCATTGCTATTTTTCCCGTTAGAAACGGGTCAACCTGGAAATTTGTAATCGGAAAGTATTTTCTCTCAAAGCAGGTTTTAAAAAACTCAAAAACTTTTTCAGCGCTGGAAATATCAATTTTCAATTTCCCATTCTCAAAAAATGTCCTGCCGCTGGAAGCAGAGATGTAAAGCGGATAAAAATCAAAAAACCTTTGCCACCATATCGGTCTTATGTCAGTATAACCGGGATAAATTTCAACTCCGGATTTAACATTTAAATTTTTTATTTTCTCGCAAGCGTTGAAGAATTCAGAATATGTTCTCGGCGGTTTTTCAATCCCGGCTTGTTTAAAAATCTTAACATTATATAAAAGCATAATTGGATTCGTCTTCCACGGGAATTGATAGAAATGCCCATCATTTGACCTGAAACTTTCAAGAAGCTCACGAGGTATTTTCCTATTATTTACAACGGAGTCAAAATCATCAAATTCATCAAGCTGGACAAGTCCGCCAGCTTTTACATATTCGGCTATCGCCCCAGGCCATATGTTTGAACATACATCTGGAGTTGTTCCCGCAGCGATTGCGGCAAGCAAAATCTCCTCAGATGATTGACCAGCGGGCATCGGTTGAACTTCAACTTGAATTTCGGGATGCAGCTCATTCCATTTCTCGGTTAATCTCCTTGCGTGCTCAATTTCCTGTGGATTTGCTGAGCACCAGTATTTCAGGCGAATTACACCCGATACATCTTTTTCTGAATCACTTTCTGTTTTAGATGAACAAGAAAGAATGAATAAAGCAAGTATTAAAAAGAGCGATTTTTTCATTTTATCAAAACTACTTTTTTGACGACAACTCTATCCAGAGAATTTAGAGAGAAAATATATGAACCACTTGCAAGATCATTTAATTTTAACTTCACAAAATTCGTTTCTCCCTGTAATGTTAAATTACGAACAATCTTCCCGGATAAATCAAAAATTTTTAGTTCAACAGGTTGCTCTGCAAAATTTCCGTTCCCGATGTTTTTAAAAAATATATTTGCTTCAAAGTTAGATGGATTCGGAAAAACCTCAAATTCAAGTTCATCATTTCCTCTATCTGATTTTTCAATCCCACGCTCACCAACATTTGTAATCAAAGTTCTTTCAACCTTGATCTCACTTCCATCAGGCAAAACAAAAATTTTCCTCTCCACAATCGGTTGAATTATAAAATAATCAATCCAGGCAAAAGAATTTTCACCAGTGCCCTTGAAGAAAACATCAATTGTATGCTCTCCATTGCCAAGCGGAAAAATGCCATTTACCCTATCAATCCAGATGTGATCACCATATTCAGAGCCAGACATTTCAAAGTAAAACTTATAAACTGAATCAACCCATATCTCAACAGCAGAAAATCCAGCCAGTGCTTGAAACTTACGATATTGAAGATAAAGGGTGTAAAAATTTAAATCATCATAGACATTGTCAATTGTAAATTTTATCCTTACCGCGTCGCCGTTTTTAAGTTCAAGAAGATAGCCCCTGCTTATCCCTGCGAAGTTAAATTCTGTTCTGTAAATTTTCGCCGGGTTTCCGGAAAGCGTTTGAAAATTTTCTGCTTCAACGATTTTAAATGTGTTATCGGATTTGGTTTTACAGAAAATATACTTTGAAGCAATTCTATCGTATAGAACTGTTTGAAGACCGATAAGTCCTTCCGCTACTGATTCTGCCCCTGAATTTAGATTCATACTTCCATCTTTCTTAACAGCGTCGTAAAATCTTCCGGTTTGAGGGTCATACACCGGAGAATTTGCGATGTTATTTCCAAGCCACCATGAAGCATAAAGTCCACCCATCATATTATAAGTTGTATCACCGGTTATATTTCCATACTCAACGAATGCCTGCACGATCGGGGTAATTCCATAATTTATTTGATCGTTTCTTTCCGGATACGGTTTTATATCCGTCAAGTCAATTGAAAGAAGCATTTTTTTGTAGAAGCAATCAATCTCTTTCCTTGCTGATTCAATCCAATCGCTTCTGTTAAAAATTTTACCGGCAATTAAAAGAGCATAAGATTGGCGACTTCCCCAGGAATGCCAGATGTAGAGATTAGGTGTAAAAGATGGGTGCATTCCAAATGGGAATTCGTCTTCATCACCAAATTGATAAGTTGATATTGCCTTACATAATTTTTCCACAACCCATTTTGCCCTTTCACTTTTTGAGATTTCATAATAAAGCGATGCACCGATAACTGCTTCTGCTGACGCATCTGTCCCATCTTCAAGTAGCCAGTAACCTCGTGCCGGGACTTTCCAGGCGATGAAATTTTCGTAGATGTCGGACTTATTTATCGTTCTTATCGCCTTTGCAAGCGCTTTTTCAATTCTTGAAGCGAGCGTATCTCTAAATTCCTTTTCAATGTTAAGTTTTGAAAAAAGATTATATGCAAATCCCATAGCCCAGAGAGCTCTGCAAGCCCACCATTTAAAACTATCATTATTGCTTGTGCGACCGAATTTGTTTATTGAAAGGTCTTCATAGATAAAATTATAAAATCCACCATCGTCAGCTTGCATTTTTAATACAAATTTAAGCAAAAGTTTCGCCTGATTTAAACTGTGCTCGTCTTTATTTTTCTCATAATACATCAAATAAGCAATTGAAGCTCTTGCTGCATCATCCACGCAAGATATACCCTCGCCCGGAGCAGAAACATAATGATAATCCGGATACTCGGAATAGATGTGAATTATCCCGACCGTATCTCCATCCATAACAACTTTCTCAACGAGATAATCAATATGGTTGAGGTTAACTTGAAGATTTTGTGATAGAACTTTTTGAAAGAGCAATAATGTAAGTAAAAATTTTTTCATCCTTGGATTTTTTTCGTTTCAGTATTCAACACCCAAAACGACAGTATGAACTCCTTTCAATCTCCCATAATCGTTATATGAGTAGTCAAATTTAACTATCATCCTGCTAAATGGGATTGGCGCTCTTACGCCCGCTCCAAGTGATAATCCACCTTCAGCGTCTTTGAGGAAAAGAGATTGATAACCGGCTCTTAAAAAGAGCAAATCTTTAAATGAGTATTCGGCGCCAATGTTAAGATATTGATAATTATCACTCGGATTTACAGCATCAGCTGTAATTAGAAGTTTATTGCTTTCGGATTTAATTATGTATGTGGATAAACCAAATTGGAAATTAAGGGGCAATTGCCAGCTGTCAGTTTCAAGCATTGCTGGAATTCTATCGTTGTTTCCATATTTGTTTGGGTCGGGGTCATAAAAAACCCTCGCATCCCTTCCAAACATTCTCATACTTGTCCCGAAATTAGAAATTGTCGCCCCGATCGTCATCCCACCAAAAAAGTCAGTTTTAAACAATGTCCCGACATCAAGGGCAATTCCCCACGCAGACATATGCCAGATTCTCTGCTGAATGTATTTGAAGTTAAACCCAATTGAAAATCTATCTGTTAAGTTCCTTGCATAAGATAGAGAGACCGCAAAATCATTTGCGTTGAAATACTCGCCCGTCCCCTCAGGTCGTTCAACAGTTCTAACCTCCATATCGGGGACTGTAAGCGTCGTCAAACTTGCTCCAAGGGTTCCAATTGCCCCAACCGGGATAACAACGCCGATGAAACCAAATTTTGTATCGGCAAGCCAATTCGTGTATTGAAAAATCGCCTCAATTCTATTCAATCTTGAAATGCCCCCAGGATTCCAATATAAAGCGCTTGCGTCATTTGCAACTGCGACGAAAGATGCACCCATTGCGTTTGCTTTTCCTCCGACGGGGATTTCAAGGAAAGGAGCTGCCGTCGTTGCAACCTTTGAAACATTTGAAACAAAACGCTGTGAAAAGGATATTGTTGTTGACAAAACCAGAAGTAAAATTATTTTTTTCATGGCTTTTTAAACTCTTTTATTTTATCACCGCAAATCTTCCTATCTTCTCCCCAATCCCCGGGGCTTCAACATGGTAAATGTAAATCCCATAAGCTATATCCATCCCGTCTTTTGAAACCAAATCCCAGGACACAGCGCCATAATCATCTGTCCCATTGTAAACGATTGTATCCACAAGATATCCTCTTATCGTATAAATTCTAATCGTGCAATTTTTAGGGAGATTGATAAACCAGATTTTTCTTTCACCTCTTCCGGCTCTATATCTATTTGCTGGCTCCCATGAGGCAGTTGCAACATAAGGATTCGGGACAACGGCAATTTTATCTAACTCAGTTTTTGCTTTTTCAATGTCAATTTTTGGACCCCTTACTTTGAATTCAAAATATTCACCATTTCTAAATGGTTTCTTTGTCGCAATCAAAAAAACATCACCAGGGGCTGGTGGGATTTGAACTGGTTTCAATGTGTCTTCAAAAAATTGAACACGCCAGGTGGCTTTCCAACTTCTCGGGTCGGGCGTTTGAGTTGCAGAATCACCTCCCAAAACAATTATCAACCTATCCCCGGGAGAAAGGGTTGAATCTTTGTCCGTGTCAAAGAATATGAAATCAGCTTTTTTATCTTCGGTCATATTCCAGACCGTAAACTTAACAGGTATTCTCTGCTGTCCAAAAATTAACGCAAGTGAAGTGTCAATGATTCTATCACTAAACCTTATCTCAAAATCCGCAGGATATCTTATATTTCTAACGGCAAACGCAGGGTCAAGATCAACTCTGACGATGTAATTTGAATTCCCCTTTTTCCATCCGGTTTTGTTGTTATCAAGCGAAACGGATGAATCGTTGTAAAGATAAATTATCAAACCATCAAAAATCGGCGTTTCTTGCCCGTAAACTTTTAATTCAATTGTATCCGCTATAGTCCTGCCAGATGTCAAATCATAAATTGAATATTTTGGTATCGGTGAAGTGTAAAACTTTGAAGTGTCTTTAAAAGTAATCCTGTAGATGTGTCCATCTTTTATTGAATCCGGTTGAAGTATGTTAATTTGAATTTTTCCGGTTCCAGGTCCAGCGTGATTTACATCGCCATCAACCCCGGGTTCAACATAACCGGCAGACGGTGGGTTTGGAGTGACAATTGCAGTGTTAATGTCCGGTTTTACTGTTCCAGTGACATCAGCTTTTATAATCGCAGTACATTCAGATGGAGCAATGCCGTCAATGTTTCCAAGCGCATCCCTTGTGACATAGCCACGATCATATGATACAACTGCGTAATAATAAGTTTGACCATTCTGGACATCGTAATCAACGAATGAATGTTTAAGTCCTGAATCATCACCAAGGTAGTATTTAAGTCCGTAAATGTCAATTGGGTGATAACCTTTGATTCCATTTGCAAGGTCAAATTGTGCGATTGGTTTTTTAAACAACTTGTTCCCGTGAGCATCTGTTATGAGGAATGCTTCAAGGAAACTTGGGTCTGTGCTTTTGTAAATTTTATATCCTTCAAAATCATATTCCTGTAAAAATGGATCCCAAGATAATTCGGCTCTTGAATCCCAGTAAAGTGTGACCTTTTTATCCCCGGGGATTGCAACCAGCCGTGGTTTTTCTGGTGGTTTGGCAAATCTGTAATTTGCATTGTAAATTTGTTGAACAGTTTTCTTTCTCTTTATTAAATCATTTCTATCCTGCCCAAAGAGCAAAGCCATTGAAAACCTCTCAACATGACCTGCGGGCATTGGGAAAATTCCAGATGAGAAAAACATCCCGAGATTAACGGATTGTAAAAGTTGATCTTTCGCCGGCAAAGGTGCCGTGAAAACAGACCAATTTTGCTCATCATCCCAAAGCTCATAAGTATGAACTGGAAAAATGGAAAAACCAGTTAAACCGATCTGATCCGACTCGTCTTTATCAAGTATACCAAAATTTGGTTCGCCTTGATCTGGTCTTCCGTTACCTTCGCTTCCATCTGGATCAGGACCTGTATAACCTTCATCAAGTGGACCAATTCCATCACTTCCGACATCATCATTTAATGGCTCGCCTTCGTCCCATTTCCCATTTCCATTTAAATCTGTGAAGCCACGCCAGTTCATATTCTCATCAGCTGTCCACCAATAACCCTGCCTTACTGCCGGGATATCATCAACGCTTGAATAATTATAAAATCTCAAAAACTTGTTTAAATCATAGTTCGCTTGAATATAAGCAATGATATTTCCCCTGCCTTTAATTAATTGTCCTGCATCTGGATCGTTTCTTCTCTCATCAATTATTCCATCGTCATCATTATCTTTTCCATCATTTTGAATCCCTGGGCTTTCAAGGAAGGCATAACCAGCGACGCCAACAGGACCCCATCTACCGGGAGTTCCTATTCCATCAGAATCAAAAGCCCAAGCGATGTCAAGTTCTGTATCGTAAAGCCCGCTATCGTCTCCGGAGTCATCGGTCCCGCCAACTCCCCAATCAATATATTGAGCGAAGAGACATTTTTGATAATCTGTTTTGCCTTCGTTTAAAATTTCATAATGCCAGAAAATAACATCCTGAGCCAGAACATGTGACCATTGAAAACCTCGCATCGCAACTTCCATTCCAATTCCACGCCTTGATGTATCGCTCGGGTCCGGGTAAAAATCCCATTCTTCATCAGGGTCATCATCAAAGACAAAATATGTTTCAAGGTCAGCATTTTTCACACCTTTACCGAAATAACCATTCCAATACCCAGCCCAATCCGGTGGTCTATCAGGCCAAAAAGCTGGCCAGGTTGATGGGTCATTGCTCATTGCTGGTTTTGGTTGCGTTGGGTTAGCATAGCCCGGAAGCGGAGCCCAACCCCAGGGAGTTCCATCAGGTCCAATGTCAATAAATTCGCGATACATCGTCTCCATTGGATGGATAATTTTCCCGTTTCTATCTCTTGTTTCAACCTGAACAATCATAGCAACGCCATCAACATAAGAATGTCCGCTTCCCTTCGGCCATTCACCACTTGGCTGATCTGGCCAATGCGCAACCTCACCATGATTAAAAAACATAGTTCTGACCATATTTCCATCCATTATCCCCTGCTTGGTGTATTTTCTATTTCCAACATTTGGATCTGGTGTGACATGTTGTGAATAGATTGATGCGTAAAGCAAGATCAAAGCCAAAAGAATTTTCTTCATCTTCATAATCTGATCAAATTTTTTGTTAAAAGTCAAATGAAATTCCAAATATGATTTGCCTCGGCTCGGAATAAAAATCGGGTCGTTTGAAATATTCTTCAACCGTGTTTATTCCCCTCGGTCTTCCTGAATAAATCGTCGCAAGCGTATATCCAGCCCTTCCAGTATCGCCGAAAACTTCAATCTCATTTTTAATGTCAAAAACATTGTAAACCTTGACGAAAAATTGAACATTGAATCCAAAAACTTTAAACATCTTGTAAAAATAAGCGTCAAAGGTATAAACCGGTGGTTTATTATCGCTATTCTCAACTGCTGTTCTTTGATTTTGAAATGCCGGGGTATAAGGCAAACCTGTTCCAAGTTTCCCAATTAAACTTACCACAAAATTGCTCGGGTCACCAAGCGAAACTGTAAAATTAAGCGAATGCCTTCTGTCCCAGTCAAGTGGCACAAGTTGCTTATTTCCTTCAATTGGTGGATCGGCTTGATTGTTAAGAAATTCAGCATCCGGATCTGAAGCATTGCCACGCGCAAGCTGAAGCGTGTAATCAATTGTTGCGCCGAAACCATTTCTAAATCTCTTTTCAAGTGAAACAGTAATACCTCTTACATTTCCATAGTCACGATTTATGTATCTTGCAAATTTGTCAACATTTAAATATTGATGAATTTGTGTCCCAAGCAAATTTCTTATGTCCTTGTAATAACCAGTTATATCAATTGCTATATCATCTGAAAGTTGCTGTTGTAATCCGACTTCATAACTTACAGTTCTCTCGGGTTGGAGGTCAGCATTCCCAATTTTACTTTTCAATCTGCCAACCTCAATCTCAAACTCCGGATTTGTGTAAAGAAATTCAAACGGTGGAATCTGGAAAAAGTGTCCATAAGAGATGTGAATAACTCCTCTATCTGTGATTGGATAAGCAAGCCCAATTCTCGGGCTAATTTGATATTTCGGCTTCGCTCGTTTAAATAAACTATCAGGGAGCGGTCTTTCTGCAGGCAAATGATCCGGATCAATTAAAACTTTCCCATCCGGTTCAAAATAATCAAACCTCACACCAACATTTGCAACAAGATATTCAAACTCCATCTTATCTTGAATATAAGCGGAAAGCTCATAAGGTCTATGGAGATACTCATTGTTGTTAAACGCAGTTCTTGGCGGAAGCGTCGGGACAAATCTATCCTTATACCTTTCATCTCTGACTATCTCATACTCCCTGAGCCAGAGGCGATGAAACCTTGCTTCAACTCCTGTTTTAATTTGATGTGTATTTGTTATTTGATTTGTATAATCAATTTTTGCAATGTATGTCCTTGTATTCCTGAAAAAGTGCCACATTTGAGCTCCACCGGTTAAAAAAGCATTGTTGCTTGCATCCTGCAGACGCTTCGGATCCGGATACATGCTGATATCTTTCCAAACATATTGCTGATAATCATTGTATAGAAGCGAACCTTTTATCGTGAAAAAAGCCTTCGGGCTTATAACATTGGTATATGAGAGGGTTAAAGTATAAGCGTTTTGATATCTTTTATAATCACCGTCAGGATTATACTTGAAGCGATGGTCGTAAATTTTGTAAAAGCGTTTTTGATATAAGCTTTCAATGTTAAGTTTATTGCTCGGGTTAATTTTAATTGAAAGTTTTCCCTGCAAAGTTAAACGCTGTTCCGGGTTCATCGGAATAAATGCACTATCCCCGGTTGCACCGATATACCATTTAGATGGATCATCAGAACTAAAATTTGAAGAATCGTGAGGATTAAAAATTCTCCGACCGTAAATCCAACCATCGTTTTTGTAATATCTCCATGAGATGAAAAAACCAAGCTTATTTCTCAAAACTGGAAATGGACCACCAAGTGTCCCTTGAATGTTGTAAATGTCAAGCGGATTTACCCTTTCAATGTTCATAAATAAATCGCGATGCGAGGAAACATAGTCACCAATGTATGTTGAAAAACTACCAGAGTATTTTTCCCCACCTTCTTTAGTTATGATGTTAACAACCCCTGACATCGCCTGTCCATATTCAGCGTTAAAAGTTCCGGTTACGATTTCCATTTCCTGAATCGCATGGTTTTCTACTTGAAGAGCGTATGTGTTGCTAAAGACATCGTTTACAGGAATCCCATCAATCATATAGGCAACCTCTCCCAACCGTCCACCTCTGAAATGCCCCTCAACTACACCGGCCTGAAGATTTATTATATCTGTGAAATTTTCAACCGGCAATTTCTCAATGGCATCTGCACCAACTTTCGCAGATGTTGAAGTCAAGTCCCTCTGAACAAGCGGTCTTTCTGCAACAACTACGACTTCCTCGCCAAGTTCAATGGCAACCTCTTCAAGTTTAAAATCAACTCTTGTTGTCTGATCAACCGAAACCCTGACATTCGTAACTCTAACTGTTTTGAAACCAACTGCACTTGCACGAACGGTATAGATCCCGGGTGGCACATTTAAAATGACATAATTACCCTGCATATCTGTTGCTGCGCCAAGCGTCGTCCCCTCAACTATTACATTAACCGCAAATAAAGGTTCACCAGTCGCTGCATTTGTGACTTTCCCCGCGATTTTTCCAGTTGTCCCTGAAAAAAGGAATGAAATTTGAAAAATTAAAATTAGAATTGCAAGGGTCAAATTTCTTAACATGTCAATTCACCCCAATAGATTTTATTTAAAAAGCGGGGACGCTTGATGCGCCCCCGACTCTAAAATCACTTGATCAAAACCATCTTCTTCGCTATAACATTATTTCCCGCAACAAGGCGATAGATATAAACACCGGAAGATACCTTCACACCTTTATCATCTGTTCCATCCCACTGAACTTTATACCTTCCAGCATTGAGGTATGAATTAACAAGCGTTTTAATTTTTTGACCCGCAAGATTAAATATCTCAACCTTCACATGCGATGCCTCTGGCAATGCATATTCAATTATCGTTGTCGGATTAAATGGATTTGGATAATTCTGATAAAGCTCATATCGTGTTGGAATTAAACCTCTACTTGCAATGCTCCCATCATCAACACTAACGACAATATCACTGATTGGAGCAAGAGCAAAATCATCAAAGAATACTTTACCGAGGAACAATGGCCAGAACCTTGCTCTTACACTTACACCAACAACATCATTATCTGGAACTGTTATAACAGTTGCAAACTGAGTCCAACCAAGTCGCGTCAAACCCTGATCCTTCATAAACTTCAAATCAAACTTGTAATCCTCCGCCCTCTTCTCATTCCAACCAGTGTTAGGACCTACCACCTTCGTATGCCACGTCCAGGTAAAACCAATAGCATAACTTGGATTATCCAATGAATCAGCTATCAAACTATCTATCTTAACCCAAGCACTCAAAACATACTTCTTACCCTTGCCCTTAACAGGCAACTCATATATATCACTTATCCAAACTACCTCATCACTATCCCAATCCCACTCAGCCAACTTCAACGACTTACTACCACTATGACTTGCCTCTGAACTAACCGTGGCAGTTATATACTGATTCGTCCCAAGCTCAAAATCCTTCCACCAGTAAAACCACCCCTCATTCGCATTAAAACTATTATTGAACAAACTCCCTACCCAATCCCATCCATCCGGCTTCTTACCATACATAAATAAATCATCAAACCAAACCGTCCCAGTCGCATCCTTCCCTCCAACCAACTTAACTATCACCTTATAAGCAGTATCAGGCAAAATAACACTAACAGAATTCTCTATCCTAGTCCAATCAACACTTGAACTCGTCTGCGGTACATAAACCCTAACCGGCTGTCCAAATATCAAATTGTTATTCTTATCATAAAACGAAAACTCAATATAAAACTTACCATCATCACTCGTCGGATTGACATTTACACCACTTGTCTTAACATATCCACCCAACGCAAGCTCCTTCCCAGGAATAACAAACGGCGCCCAATATGTGCACATATTTGAACTCTCCCAGTAAACCGCCTGTGATGTCGCCTGCTTCGTTATCTTCAATGAATATCCCGAACTCCTGCTCTGATCCGTAGCCCACTCCAGTGTCGCCCCACTTACACTCACAAAATTAAACAACGCCGGCTTACCAGACTCAAATCCACCATTATTTAACACAACATTGTCAGGCAAAGGAATCAAGAAGAAATCATCAAAGAATACTTTACCGAGGAACAATGGCCAGAACCTTGCTCTTACACTTACACCAACAACATCATTATCTGGAACTGTTATAACAGTTGCAAACTGAGTCCAACCAAGTCGCGTCAAACCCTGATCCTTCATAAACTTCAAATCAAACTTGTAATCCTCCGCCCTCTTCTCATTCCAACCAGTGTTAGGACCTACCACCTTCGTATGCCACGTCCAGGTAAAACCAATAGCATAACTTGGATTATCCAATGAATCAGCTATCAAACTATCTATCTTAACCCAAGCACTCAAAACATACTTCTTACCCTTGCCCTTAACAGGCAACTCATATATATCACTTATCCAAACTACCTCATCACTATCCCAATCCCACTCAGCCAACTTCAACGACTTACTACCACTATGACTTGCCTCTGAACTAACCGTGGCAGTTATATACTGATTCGTCCCAAGCTCAAAATCCTTCCACCAGTAAAACCACCCCTCATTCGCATTAAAACTATTATTGAACAAACTCCCTACCCAATCCCATCCATCCGGCTTCTTACCATACATAAATAAATCATCAAACCAAACCGTCCCAGTCGCATCCTTCCCTCCAACCAACTTAACTATCACCTTATAAGCAGTATCAGGCAAAATAACACTAACAGAATTCTCTATCCTAGTCCAATCAACACTTGAACTCGTCTGCGGTACATAAACCCTAACCGGCTGTCCAAATATCAAATTGTTATTCTTATCATAAAACGAAAACTCAATATAAAACTTACCATCATCACTCGTCGGATTGACATTTACACCACTTGTCTTAACATATCCACCCAACGCAAGCTCCTTCCCAGGAATAACAAACGGCGCCCAATATGTGCACATATTTGAACTCTCCCAGTAAACCGCCTGTGATGTCGCCTGCTTCGTTATCTTCAATGAATATCCCGAACTCCTGCTCTGATCCGTAGCCCACTCCAGTGTCGCCCCACTTACACTCACAAAATTAAACAACGCCGGCTTACCAGACTCAAATCCACCATTTCGCAAAACATTAACATACTGAGAAAAGGAAGGGGAAATCAGGAGAGTTAAAATCAAACCGAGATAGAAAATTTTACGCCACATAGCTTATTCCTCCTTAATTTAATTTTTGTTTTAAACTTAGGGAACAAATGTCCCCTTTTAATAATCTGAGCAAAATTTCACTTGCTTATTTTCGCTCTTCTCTACCTCCTTTATAAATTTTTGTTTTTAAATCTCTTTATCTGGAAGTTCCACCTGAGATTGATCTTCCAAACTTTCAAATTTACCCCTGAGTTTTGCGCCACAAGAATCACGAATGACAAGTTCAACAGGAACATAAACTCTGTTAATTCCTGAATTAGTGTTATCAATCATTTCCATAAGACGCTTAACAGCCGTAATGCCAAGCTCCTCTTTGTCAACCCTAACCGATGTTAATTTTGGTTCAATATGAATGCACGCCTCTATATCGTCAAATCCAACTATTCCAATCTCATCAGGAATTTTTATTCCCTTCTCTTTTAAAAACTTCACACATCCAATTGCCATTGCATCATTAGCTGCGAAAATTGCCTCCGGTTTAACCCTTGATAAAAGTTTTTGACACGCTTTATAGCCATTGCTTATTCTTGTATCAGGTTCATCAACTATACACAAATCTTCACTACAGACCATACCGTGCTTTTCAATTGCCATTTTATAACCCTCAAACCTTCCCTTTATACTCGGATGTTCAATATCACCACCAACAAAAGCAATTTTGCTATATCCAATGTTAATTAAATGTTCCGTTGCCATCATCCCACCCTGAACATTATCAATCATAACGGCGGAAACTTTCTTCCCCGCAAGATCATAGTCAACCAAAATATAAGGCAACCCTAATTCTTCAACATACTTAACATATTTCTGATTGACTTTACCCGCAAAAATTACACCGTCAACATTTCTCTCAAGCAGAAATCTTGGAATTGAATTTTTTGAAAACTGCGATGGTATTGTGGTAAGAAGAACATAGTAATTATAATTCCGCGACTCAAACTCAGTCCCCAGGAAAATCCTCGTATAGAATGGTTCGCTCCTTGAAAAATGTTCTTCGGTTAATATAAAGCCAATGTTTCCAGTTCTCCTTGAGGCCAAACTCCGCGCTGACCTCGTTGGATAGTAGCCAAGCTCTTCAATTGCTTTTAATACCTTTTTTCTCGTCTCTTCCCCCACTTTTCCTTTATTGTTGATGACAAGCGAAACAGTTGAGATTGAAAGCCCTGTTTTTTCGGCGACATCTTTAATTGTAACTCGCTTTGACATAATAAAAACGCTTTAATTTAAAAAATTAAAAACTCCCCGATAAAGTATAAAAATGATTAAAAATCAAAGAACTTTTTATTAAAGCGTTTTACCACTATCAATATAATAAAAAATTTTCCCTTTGTCAAGTCCCGTGAAAAATAAAATGCCCAATCTCCCCGAAGTTCAAATTAAAAAATAAAGATGCTACCTTTCATCCTTAACAAGCTCCTCCAGCGGTATATCAAGGATTGAAAATTTCTCCCACCCCTCAAAAT